>NZ_VMHH01000011.1:0-66215 GCF_007559235.1 Corynebacterium gottingense
GGTCGGGGCCGTTTTGGGGCGGTTGGGAGCGGCGAAACGCAGCACCGGCAGCAACCCGCGCACGCGAAAGCGGGCCCGCCCTGGCTTCCGTTCCAGGGCGGGCCCGCCGCACTTACGTAGTTACATTCTGCACGATCGCCGTGCCCGCGGGGCCGGTTTTCGCGGCCGGATTCGCACCAGCGCAAGCGCCGACGCGAACGCCGCGCAACCTAGGCGCGCGGGAGGACGGCGATGGGGGTGGCGTCGAAAAGCGTGGCAATGCCACGATCTTCCGAGCGGAACCACTTGTGCAGTCCGTCAATGAGAGCCTTCACAAGCTCACCTCCTTCCGTGTCAGCGAAAGGTTGTTAACCTTCCGTTCATGCGGGGGTAACTTTAAGTTACCGGGAATCGTTTGTCAACACCCACTATCTGCGCGCTCCCATCAACTTAGGCGGCGAGGCGTCAAACCTCCGTATACTTGCCCGCATGACACGCACGCTGATTGTTACAGAGCAAGGACCGGAGATCGTCGAGACGCGCGACGAGTTCGCGGGCGAGGGCGACACGCTGATTCACGTCAGCCACTCGTCCATCAACTACAAGGACGCGATGGCACTGAGCGGCAACCGCGGCGTCCTGCGCCACCTGCCCACCGTGCCGGGCATTGACGCAGTGGGCACGCTTGATGACGGCACGCTGGTCACCGTCAACGGCCGCGGCATCGGCGAGCGCCGCCACGGCGGGTACACGCCGCAGCTGCGCATCGACTCCACCCACGTGATCCGCGTGCCGGAGCGCTTCAGCGCGGCGGACGCGGCCGCGATCGGCACCGCCGGCTACACGGCGGCGCTGTCGGTGGCGGGGTTCGAGCGGGCCCTGTACGAGGACACCGCCGAGGGCCCGGTGCTGGTCACGGGCGCAACCGGCGGCGTCGGCTCCATCGCGGTGCAGCTGCTGGCCGCTCGGGGCCACGAGGTGTGGGCGTTGACCGGGCGCGTCGATAAGCATGGCGACTGGCTGCGCGAGTTAGGCGCGAACGAGGTGCTGGACCGCGCCGAGTTCGCCGACGCGGGCAAGCCGCTGCAGAAGGCGCGCCTCGGCGGCGTGGTGGACACGGTCGGCTCGACGATCCTGGCCAACGCGCTCGCGCAGCTGCGCTGGGGCGGCGTGGCCACCGCGTGCGGCATGGCCGCCGGCAACGACCTGCCCGCCAGCGTGCTGCCGTTCATCCTGCGCGGCGTGCAGCTCGTGGGCATCAACTCGGTGGATACGCCGAATGCGCTTCGCGACGCCGCGTGGCAGCTCCTCGACGAATCCCTCGACCTCGCCACGATCCGCACCGAGACGATCGGGCTGGACGACGTCGCCGAGATGGGCCGCCGCGTCCTCGCCGGCGAGCACAGCGGCCGCACGGTCGTCGAGCTCTAGCACCGGACCGTAGCGCCGCGCTCTAGCGCCGAGCACGACGAAAGCCGCCGGGACCAGCACTGCGCTGGACCGGCGGCTTTCTCTTCCCCCGATATGAATCGGCCGTTAGGCGTCCGTGCGCACGGGTGCCAGGACGTCGATGGGGGAGACTTCGGTGTGCGGGGGGATGCCCCGCTCCTCGTCACGGAACCACGCGCGGAAGCGTTTCAGGAACTTCATACGGGTTCACCTCCTTTCCTCTTAGCGGAAGGCGTGTTTACCTTCCGTTCATATTTGAGAAACACTAGGTTCCGGTAAATGGTTTGTCAACACCCACCATCTACGCGCACCCACCATAACCGATAACCCCGCAGCGTAGACACGAAAAAGCGCCGGACCAAAAAGGCCCGGCGCGGTTTCGCCCAGCGCGTGGGAGGGAGCGTTAGAGGAACGGGTAGGGGTCCCAGCCCGTGATGTATTCAATGCGCTCGCGGGCGATGAGCAGGAGCGCCGCCACCACGGCGATGAGCACCAGCGCCATGAAGAACCAGGCGATAGCCTTCTTGCCGCCGGACACCGGGGTGCCGTCGTCGGTGGGGGAGAGGAAGTGGATGCTCAGGGAGAAGAGGGTCGGCAGGCCGGCACCGAGCAGGATGCCAACTGCGGTGACCAGGAAGAGGGATTTGATGAGTTCCATGGTGATAATCCTTTCTGGTCGCGCTTACTTGCGGTGCTTGTTGTTGACAGCGGTGCGGGTTGCGGTTGCGCCCGCCAGGCCAGCGCTGGTGTCGACGAAGTCCGCCGGCTCGCCGTAGACCTTCTTGTCAGCCGAGTCAGCGGAGGTGCCGAGGGCGCCGCCGTCCTCGTCCCAGTCCTCGTTGACGTTGTCCTTGTGCACCGGAGCCTTGGAGGCGCGGTAGAACATGTAGCCGCCGCCCAGGGCAATGATGAGGGCGATGGCGACGCCGCCCCACACCAGGTCGCTGCCCGCGGAAGCGGCGCCGTTGCCGATCCACCAGATGACAAAGGAGACGAACGCCGCGACCGGCAGGGTGGTGATCCAGGCCAGGGCCATGCGGCCGGCGACGGACCAGCGGACCTCGCCCTTCGGGCCGGTCAGGCCGGAGCCCATGATGGAGCCGGTGGCCACGTGGGTGGTGGACAGCGCCATGCCCAGGTGGGAGGAGGTGAGGATGATGGCGGCGGAGGAGGTCTCAGCGGCCATGCCCTGCGGCGGGTGGATCTCAACGAGGCCCTTGCCCAGGGTGCGGATGACGCGGAAGCCGCCGGAGTAGGTGCCGATCGCGATGGCCAGCGCACACGCCAGCTGAATCCAGAACGGCATCGGGTGGTCGGAGTCGAACTGGCCGGCGGCGACCATGGCGAGGAAGATCACGCCCATGGTCTTCTGCGCGTCGGAGGTACCGTGCGCGAGCGCGACCAGGGAGGCGGAGCCGATCTGGCCCCAGCGGAAGTAGCGGTCGCGGTGCTCCTTCTCGGAGTGGTTGGTAATGCGGTAGACCAGCCAGGTACCAATCAGGGCAACCAGGCCAGCGACGAACGGCGCGGCGAGCGCCGGGATGATGATCTTGTTCAGCACACCGACCCAGACGACGCCGTCGAAGCCGATGGCGGCGATGGCCGCGCCGATCAGGCCGCCGAACAGGGCGTGCGAGGAGGAGGACGGGATGCCGAAGAGCCAGGTGAACAGGTTCCACATGATGCCGCCGCCGAGACCGGCGAAGACGACAAGGAGGAGCCTTTCAGAGTCAATTGGGTTGCTCAGGTCGAACACGTCGAGCTCCACGATGCCGCCCGCAACCGTCTTCGCCACCGCGACCGAGAGGAACGCGCCGACGAGGTTGAGGATACCGGCGAGTGCGACAGCCACCTTGGGTGTCAGCGCGCCGGTGGCGATGGACGTTGCCATCGCGTTTGCAGTGTCGTGGAAGCCGTTAGTGAAGTCGAAGAACAGAGCAACGACGATGATGAGGACAAGCAGGATCGTAATACTCACGGGAAGAAAGTATGCGCCTCTTATGTAACGCTGTCGATACTAAAAGCGAGAATTCATGTAAAGGTAAACTTTCCGTTTCCCGACGTTTGCCATACACCGCCGAGTTGTGGCCCCGACCACAACTTCGCCGACCCTAGAACGAGCTCGACCCGCCCGCTCCGGAGAACCCGGAACTGAAGCCTGTGTTGACCCCGCCGCCGGAGCTGCTCGACTCCGCGTCCTGCGCCGCCTGCACGTTGTCGTGGTGCCACGAGGACATCGCCACGTACGGCACGTAGCCGGAGTAGACGTAGCCCGGGTCCGTCAGCGTCGGGCGCTCGAGCTCCTTGTATTCCTTCACGTCGCTGAACTCGCGGCGCTTGACTTCGTCGAGAAGCAAGCGGTAATCGCTGAGCAGGCGGACGAAGCGGTCGAGGAAGTCGGGCGTCTCCGGGGCGGCGTCGAGGGCGTCGACGCGCTCCTGCAGCCGGGCAAGGTCGCCGCGCAGCGTCTCGTCCTTGACCTCGTAGCGGGCGCGGACGATGTCCTCGCGGATGTCCGTGAGCAGGTTGCGGCGGGCCGGTCCGTCGCCGCGCTCCACCTCGAAGAGCCGGTTGATGTTGTCCTCGGCGTGGCCGGCGTCCTCGAAGGTCTGCGCCGCCTCGCGCAGGTTCTTCGCGCTGTCGTAGGCCTGCTCGTCGGTGGCCACGCTGTTGCGCTGCGTCACGTCGTGCAGCGCGAGGAAGCGGTCGCGCACCTCGACCCACTCGTCGCGCATCTCGGCGTTGGCAAAGGCCGAGGACACCGAGTTCGCTCGGACGTCCAGCTCGTCCAGCCGCTGGCTCAGACCCGTGTATTCAGTCGCCAGCAGCGCGTGGTCTTCCCGCGCCTGGTTGATCGCTTTTCGACGCTTCCGCCTCCGCTCCGCCACGATCGTCCCGCCCAGCAGGCTCGCGCCCGCCGGGATGCCGGCTCCCGCCACCGTCCGGCCGACGCGGCCGCCTTCCGCATCATTAACGCCCCACTGCTCGGCCTTGTCCCCGTCCATGGCCAGGTTCGCGCCGGCGAACACGGCCGCGGGCAGGTTGTTGTCGCGCAGCCCCGGCTTCATCTCCTCCAGCACCGATTCCAGGCGCTGGCCTTTGCGCAGCTTCAGCTGGTCGGCGACGTCCCCGCCTGCGAAGACGAAGTGGTTGCGCGACTCCATGTCCGCGCCGAGTATGAGTACGCCGTCGGCGAAGGTGTCGTTGCCAATCTCGTCCGGGAAGTTGTCGCGCAGGAAGTTCTCCACCGAATCGTTGACGTTGTCGCGGCCCTCGGAGAGGTAGATGTAGTGGACCGTCTGCACCGTGTCGGGGTGGGGGAGGCGCTCCGCGTCGCGCTGCATCTGGGCCTCGTCGTCAGCACTCACGATGTCCTGCGGGTCCGAGATCACCAGGTTCGCAGCGTCGGTTTGGGTAGACACGGCGAACTCGGCAGCGTCGGGGACGTCGGCCGTGGCGAAACTGGCCACGCCGCCACCCACCGCGAGCAGCGCCGTCGCACCGAGCACGACCGCCCAGTCCTTCAGGCCGGAGCCCTTCGCGGGCACGATGTTCTCGGGAGTGTTACGTGCGTGGGGGTTCGTAGCCATAGACCAAAGCATAGCGAGCCGTTGGGGCACGGACATGAGCACAGGCGGGGACGGACCGCTATCATGTTTTGTTGATACGTCACCACGGAGGAGTGTGAACCATGAAAGCATTCGGCTTCCTAAGCTTCGGGCACTACGCCTTCGGCGGCCAGCGCGGCCCATCCGCAGAGAAGATCGCGCAGATTCACCTGGAGGTCGCCCAGGCGGCGGACGACATCGGGGTGAACAACGCCTCCTTCCGCGTGCACCACTTCGTACCGCAGGCCTCGGCGCCGATGCCGCTGCTCGGGGCCGTCGCGGCCACCACCAAGCGCATCGAGGTGGGCACGGGCGTGATTGACATGCGCTACGAAAACCCGCTCTACCTCGCCGAAGAGGCCGCTTCCCTGTACCAGCTCTCCGGTGGGCGCGTGGCCCTCGGCGTCTCCCGCGGCGCCCCCGAAGTCGCCGAGCGCGGCTGGGAAACATTCGGTTACAAAGGCGACGCACCAAACGGCGCGGATGTGGCGCGCCGCCACCTCGAGGCGTTCATGGCTGCGGTGGACGGCAAGGGCTTCGCCACCGCCGCACCGCTGGACAAGCAGTACCCCAACATGTTCCAGCCCGGCTCCGCCCTGCCCGTCTTCCCCACGGCGCCGGAGCTGCGCAAGCACATCTTCTACGGCTCGGGCACGCATACGTCCGCGGAGCAGACCGCGAAGGACGGGCTGAACCTCATGTCTTCCACCCTGGTTTCAGAGACCACCGCCCACACCCTGGGAGAAATCCAGGCCGACCAGGTCAGCCGCTACCGCGCCTCGTGGAAGGAAGCGGGCCACGACTGGACACCCCGCGTGTCCGTCTCCCGCTCGATCTTCCCCATCGTCGATGGCGCGGACATGCAGCGGTTCGGCATGCAGGCCTCCGGCACCGACCAGGTGGGCGCGCTGCCGGACGTGGGCACGACAACCTTCGGCCGCACCTACGCGGCGGAACCAGACACGCTCATCGAGCAGCTCAAGGCCGACCCGGCCGTCATGGCTGCCGACACCCTGCTGCTCACCATCCCCACCGGGATGGGGGTGGACGTGAACGTGAAGATTCTGCAGAACTTTGCCACCCACGTCGCCCCAGCGCTCGGCTGGCAGCCGAACGCGCAAGGCCCGGTCACCGGCTACCCCATCGACTAACCCCCTGCGCGCAAGAAGCCAGCTGATCCCACACCCGCGCGGGTAACCATGCCCACCCCCGCCCGTTTCGGGGGTAACCTTGTGGGCGACCAATTTTCCCCACTACGGATCGTTCGGCACGTACCTGCCGATGGAGGACACCATGGCTTCAGTGACCTATGACAAGGCAACCCGCATCTACCCTGGCGCGGACAAACCCAGCGTGGACAAGCTCGACCTGGAGATCGCCGACGGCGAGTTCCTCGTTCTTGTCGGCCCGTCCGGCTCGGGCAAGTCGACCGCCCTGCGCATGCTCGCCGGGCTGGAGGACACGAACGACGGGCGCATCCTGATCGGGGACCGCGACGTCACCAACGTCAGCCCGAAGGAGCGCGACATTGCGATGGTGTTCCAGAACTACGCGCTGTACCCGCACATGACCGTGCGCGAGAACATGGGCTTTGCGCTGAAGATCGCCGGTCAGGACAAGGACGAGATCAACCGCCGCGTGGAAGAGGCGGCGAAGACGCTGGACCTCACCCAGTACCTGGACCGCAAGCCGAAGGCGCTCTCAGGCGGCCAGCGCCAGCGCGTGGCCATGGGCCGCGCTATCGTGCGCGAGCCGCAGGTGTTCCTCATGGATGAGCCGCTGTCCAACCTGGACGCGAAGCTGCGCGTGCAGACCCGTACGCAGATTGCCAACCTGCAGCGCCGCATGAAGGTCACCACCCTGTACGTGACCCACGACCAGACCGAGGCCCTCACCATGGGCGACCGGATCGCGGTACTGAACTTCGGCGTACTGCAGCAGGTGGGAACCCCGCGCGAGCTGTACGATCACCCGAACAACGTGTTCGTGGCCGGCTTCATCGGCTCCCCGGCGATGAACCTGTCCACCTTTGATGTGGACGCGCAGGGCGTCGCGCGCCTGGGCCAGGCGTCCATCCCGCTGCCGCAGGAGGTCAGCTCCGCCGTCACCGAGGCGGACGGCGGCCAGATCATCCTGGGCTTCCGCCCCGAGGCGCTGACGCTGGTGGAGAACGCGGAGCACTCCATCCCGGTAGAGATCGACTTTGTGGAGGAGCTGGGCTCCGACTCCTTCCTCTACGGCCACCTCGCCGGCGGCGGCTGGAAGGAAGAGGGCCTGCAGGAGGAAACTTCGGGCCAGATCGTGGTGCGCACGGCACCGCTGTCCGGCGTGCGCGAGGGCGACGTGGTCCACGCGCAGATTGCGGAGGGCGGCCTGCACGCCTTCTCCAAG
This sequence comes from Corynebacterium gottingense, assembly GCF_007559235.1. NCBI lineage: Bacteria > Bacillati > Actinomycetota > Actinomycetes > Mycobacteriales > Corynebacteriaceae > Corynebacterium > Corynebacterium gottingense. The sequence continues at coordinate 7,428 of NZ_VMHH01000011.1, forward strand.
GCCACCGGCCAGCGCATTTAAGGCCCACGCGTGCAAGAGAAACTCAGCGTTCTCTCGCCAACCTTCGCGCCCACACTGCTGAAGATGCCGTGGTCCACCCCGCTTGAAGGGTGGAGCACGGACCTTCTCGCTGCCCTGCCGCGTGGCATCTCGCGCCACACGGTGCGCCTCATCGAGGCGGACGGGCTGACCTTCGCGGTCAAGGAGATTGGCGAGCGCGTGGCCTACCACGAGTACAGAAACCTGCGCCGCCTGCAAGAACTCGGCGCGCCGTGCGTCGTGCCGGTCGCGGTGATCAGCCACCGCCGGGACGCCGTCGGCGAGGAGCTGACCCCCTGCCTGGTCACGCAGCACCTCCGCTTCTCGCTGCCGTACCGTGACGTCTTCTCGCGCACGCCGGCGGCAGAGGTGGTGTCCAAACTGGTCCGCGCCCTGGCGGTGCTGCTGGTGCGCCTGCACCTGCTCGGCTTCTACTGGGGCGATGTTTCACTGTCCAACACGCTGTTTCGCCGCGACGCCGACCAGTTTTCGGCCTACCTGGTCGACGCGGAGACCGGAGAGTTCCACGAGCCGCTCTCAAAGGGCCGCAGGCTTTACGACGTCGACGTGGCCCGCGTCAACATCATCGGCGAGCTCATGGACCTCCAGGCCGCAGAGCTGATCGACCCGGAGGCAGACGTGATCGCACTCGGCAACGCCATCGAGGCCGTCTACCTGGAGCTGTGGGACCTGGTCACCGGCGAGCTCGTGGTGGAGGGCGACGCGTTCGACGCGATTGCGAAGCGCGTCGCCGCCGTCAACGAGCTCGGCTTCGACGTGGGCGAAATGGAGATTGAGAACGAGGGCAACCGCTATCGCATCATCATCGAGCCGGCCGTGTTCTCCACCGGCTTCTACCAGAAGAAGCTCCTGCAGCTGACCGGCCTGCACGTGCAGGACCGGCAGGCGCAGCGGCTGCTGGGGGAGATGGAGGTGTACCGCGCCGTGCGCTACGGCGGGAAGCTGCCGCTGGAGGCGGTGGCGCACCGATGGATGGTGCGCGAGTACGAACCGGTGGTGGCGCTCACGCCCGAGCCGTTGCGGGAGAAGCTGGAGCCCGCGCAGATCTTCCACGAGATCCTGGACCACCGCTGGTTCCTCAGCCAGAACGAGCACCGGTTCGTCCCGCTCATGCAGGCCGCGGAGTCCTACTTCCAGGGGGTCCTTCCGGGGCACCGGGACGAGGCGATGGTCTACAGGCAACGTTTAAGTTTACCCCCGGATCACCCCCAACCCGCGGAGGGTGAGGATGATAGTACCAGCTAAGACCACCGTATAGGTGTTATGCATGGAAGGCATTGTTGGTCCTGCCAGGTAGTCCTAACCTTGAGAGGGTAAAGAACAACCTAAAAGCGAAGGACCGCCGATGAGTACGACAACCCGCGCGGCTCGCCGAGTGCTGGCGACCGTGGCGACGGTGATGGTGGCGTCGATAAGCTTGGTTGCGTGCGGAACTGACAACGGGCCGAGTGTGTACTACCTCAACTTCAAGCCCGAGCAGGCCGAGCAATTCAAGACGATCGCCGCGGAGTATACGGAGGAAACTGGCATTCCGGTCAAGGTGGTCACCGCCGCCTCCGGCTCCTACATGCAAACGCTCAAGGCCGAGATGGCGAAGAGCAACGCGCCGACCCTGTTCCAGGTCAACGGCCAGGAGGGCTACGGCATTTGGAAGGACTACCTGGCCGACCTCTCCGATTACGAGGTCGTGCAAGAGCTTAACGACGACGCGCAGCCGATCACCGACAAAGACGGCGCCGTCCGCGCCGTCCCCTACGCCCTGGAAGGGTTCGGCATCCTCTACAACGAGGAGATCTTCGACCGGTACTTCGCCCTGCCCAACCCCGCCGTGGCCTCCATGGACGAGGTGAACAACTTCGGCGCGCTCAAGGCGGTCGCCGAGGACATGCAGGCCAAGAAGGAGGAGCTGGGTATCGACGGCGCGTTCGCGGTGACCAGCCTCATCGCCGGCGAGGAGTGGCGCTGGACCAACCACCTGATGAACGGCCCGTACCACTACGAGATCCAGGACCGCGGCATCACCGAATTCACCGAGATGCCCACCATCGACTTCATCTACGGCGACCAGTACAGGCAGATGCTGGACCTGTACCTGAACAACTCGACCACCAAGCCCGCGCTGGCCGCGTCGCGCTCCACCAGCGACTCCATGGCGGAATTCGCCACCGGGAAGGCCGCCATGGTGCAAAACGGCAGCTGGGCCTGGAGCCAGATCGGCGGCGAAGGCTCGACCGCTGTCAAAGAAGACAAGATCAAGTTCATGCCCATCTACATGGGCCTGCCCAACGAGGAGAACGTGGGCCTGAACATTGGTACGGAGGCCTACATGGCCGTGAACAACAAGGCCAGCGAGGAAGACCAGCAGGCCACGCGCGACTTCCTCAACTGGCTGTTCCTCTCTGACCAGGGCAAGCAGCACGTGGTCAACGACCTCTCATTCATCGCCCCGTTTAAGAACTACGGCCCCGAAGACGTGCCGGACGATCCGCTGGCGCACCAGGTGCAGGCGGCGCTGACGGACGAGGACTCCGAGACCATCCCGTGGGACTTCCAGTTCAGCCCCAACCAGCAGTTCCGTGACCTGTACGGCCAGAACCTGGCCCAGTACGCGATTGGCAACATGAGCTGGGACGACGTGGTAGCCAAGCTCAAAGAGGACTGGGAGTACGAGATGGCCAACCAGATTGCCCTGCTGGACTAGGGAGAGGAGCACACCACCATGCAAGCATCACTGAAAAAGTATTTCCCCGTCTTCGTCCTGCCGACCCTGCTGGCCTTCGCCATCGCGTTCCTGGTCCCGTTTGTGATCGGCTTCTTCCTCTCGTTTACCAAATTCACCACGATTACCGACGCCCACTGGGTCGGCCTGGAGAACTACGGCCGCGTCTTCGAGGAACGCGAAGGATTCGTCCACGCCTTCGGCTTCACCATTGCCGTGGCGATCGTGTCCATCATCACCGTCAACGTGATCGCGTTCGCCATCGCGTGGACGCTGACCCGCAAACTCAAGGGCACCAACTTCTTCCGCACGGTGTTCTTCATGCCGAACCTGATCGGCGGCATCGTGCTCGGCTACACGTGGCAGTCCATGATCAACGCGGTGCTGGCCCACTACGACACCACCATCGCCGCCGACAGCAAGTTCGGTTACGCCGGCCTGGTCATCCTGATGAACTGGCAGCTCATCGGTTACATGATGATCATCTACATCGCCGGCCTGCAGAATGTACCGCCGGAGCTCATCGAGGCCGCCGAGCTGGACGGTGTGAGCAAGTGGGAGATGCTGCGGCACGTCACCATCCCGATGATGATGCCGTCCATCACTATCTGCCTGTTCCTCACGCTCTCGAACACGTTCAAGCTGTTCGACCAGAACCTCGCGCTTACCGACGGAGCACCCGGGCAAGAGACCGAAATGGTCGCCCTCAACATCGTCAACACCATGTTCAACCGCGTCGGGGCCGAGGGCGTCGGCCAGGCGAAGGCCGTGATCTTCGTCGTCGTCGTGGTTGTGATCGCAATGTTCCAGCTGCGCGCCACCCGCAGCAGGGAAGTGGAGGCATAGGACAATGACAACGAAAGTAAGTAAGGGACAGCGGGGCGTCGATAAGCAAAAAGCCGCCAGCGAGGCCAAGGTCTCCGGCGGGGCGAAAACGCTGATCTACGCGGTGCTGATCTTCCTCACCATCGTGTTCCTCGGGCCCATCCTGTTCATCCTGCTCAACTCCTTCAAGGACCGCTTCGCCATCTCCACCAACCCCTTCGCGCTGCCGGTTGGCGAGCTGTGGGCGGGCCTGAGCAACTACATCACCGGCGTGCAAGGCGAAGGCTTCGGCTGGGCGATCGTGTGGTCCTTCGTGATCACGATCCTGTCCGTCGTGGCCATCGTGTTCTTCTCCTCCATGACCGCGTACTACATCACGCGCGTGAAGACGTGGTGGACCAGCGCGCTGTACTACCTGTTTGTGTTCTCCATGGTCATCCCGTTCCAGATGGTCATGTTCCCCACCGTGGTCATCGCCGACCGCCTCGGCCTGGCCAACCCGCTGGGCATGGTCGTGCTGTACATGGGCTTCGGCGCCGGACTGTCCGTGTTCATGTTCTCCGGCTTCATCAAGTCGATCCCGCTGGAGATCGAGGAAGCAGCGACCATCGACGGCTGCTCGCCCGTCTCCACCTTCTTCCGCGTCGTCATGCCGATGCTCAAGCCGACCGCGATCACCGTGGCAATCCTCAACGCCATGTGGATCTGGAACGACTACCTCCTGCCGTACCTGGTCGTCGGCCTGTCCACGCCGTACCGCACGATTCCGGTCGTGATCCAGCAGTTCATCGGCTCCCAGGGCGACCGCGACCTCGGCGCCATGATGGCCATGCTCGTGCTGGCGATCCTGCCGATCATCATCTTCTACATGGCCGCGCAGAAGCACATCGTCGAAGGCGTCGCCGCCGGTGCAGTGAAGGGGTAGGTCGAGTTCGGCTGGCTTGGCTGGTTTGGCTGGTTGTTGGCGTCGGGATCGGTTTCGGTCCCGGCGCCTTTGCTGTTGGTGGCTGGTTGTCGCGGTCGGGTCCAAACGGAGCTAGCTCCATTTGCGGTCGCTGCCGGAGCGCGACCAGGGGTTTTGGGTGGTGGCGGGAGCCAAACGGAGCTAGCTCCATTTGCAGTAGGCCGTGGTTCGCGACCAGGTGTTTTAGATGGCCGGCCGGGCCAAACGGAGCTAGCTCCATCTAGACCGCCCGCGGCACAGTACCGGCACCGAGCCGCCGCCTCCGGCCGCGCCCCGCCAGTCAGCCCCAGCCGCCGCCCCGCCGATCCGCGGCCATCCGCGCCTGACTGGTCCGGCGCCACCAACTACGCTGGTCCGGGTGAACATGTTTAACCCGGACTCGCGTTTCATGTCCGCCTTCACGCTGATGGCGGACATTGTCATTCTCAACATGCTCATGATCCTGTCGAGCCTGCCCATCGTCACCGGCGGCGCCGCGCTCCGCGCCGCAAACGTCGTCGTCGGCGACATGATCCAGGGCCTCGGTTCGCGGTATGCGTTGCAATACCTGAGGGAGTTTCGTCGACAAGCGCGCCCCGCCACGCTGTGGTGGCTGGTGCTGCTCGTCGCCGCCGCCGTCCTCGTCTACGAGCAATGGGTCCTCTTCCAGGCCGGCATCGACGGCGCCGCGCTCTTCGCACTCCAAGCGCTCGCGCTGTCCGGCGCGATGGTGCTCGCCGCGATCTCCGTGTGGTTTTTCGCGCTCGAATCGTTGCCTTCGCCTATCGACGCCTCCGCATCCCCCTTCTCACTCGCGATCATAATGACCTTCAAGCACCTCATATACACGCTCGGCGCCCTCGCCGTGCTGTGGATGGGGGTATCGCTCGTGCGATTCCTGCCCCTGGTCGTTGCCGTACCCGCTGTGTTCTTCGCCGTGCCCGCCCTGTGCGTGTACGTCATCCGGCTGGTGCTCGCGCAGCCGCTCGGGCAGACGCTGGGGGAGTAGCGGGAATCTTGAAACTTGAAGGTTCGACGGCCAGCACCGCCCTGACGATGACCGTCGCCCCTGCTTTCGCGGCAGAAGATACGCCATCTTCGTCGGAGCATTGCGGCGAATGCGTCAAGGACAAGAAGGGGTGGAAGGAGTGGTCCTTAGAGAAAGGGGGCTCGAAATTGGAACGTTGTCGCCGTTCACGATGTGCAATCTTTCGAGCAGCCTCACTGACATGAGTGAGGACATGAGTGACAGTAGTGAGCACATGAGTGAGGCCGCGCCCCGCCACACCACGCACCTGACGACGAATACGTATCGCAGCAGCACCACCCAAGAATAGAATGAGCCTCAAAAGGGAGGCCGTCATGAAGAAGCGCACAGCCAGCATCGCCGCGGCAGCGCTCATGCTCGCCGGAGCTGGCGTCGGCGGCAGCGCAGGAACCGCGGATGCGTCCACGTTGCCGCCGGGCGCCACCGCGGGTTCGTCCACGATCAGTGCGATGCTCGGGGCGAATGCGCCACAGGGGACCGCGGTGAAGCAAGGCGACAGGATCCGAGTGCAGCGACTCCTGTGGGACTTCAACTGCACGCTCGGCTACGTCGATCCGCGCGCGGGCGTTGGATACACGGCCGGGCATTGCGGGCTCCCCGGCGAGCCGGTGCTCAACGCGAATTACCAGATCATCGGTCATTTCGAGGCATCGAACGGGCTCTCCATGAACCTGAACATCCCGTTGGCGTACGCAGCGGACGTCGTGCCGTCGCTCATGCCGCAAGTGTCTCGGGGCATGCTTGCCGACGTCGCCCGCATCCGCTTCAACCCCGGCGTCGTAGCGGGTGGCAACGCGTTTAGTGGCGACCGGGTCGTGCCTCTCGGCGAGGTGCGACACGGCGACCGGATCTGTGCCGTCGGCGCGCAGAGCCAGCGCGTGGTCTGTGGCACGGTGGACAAGGTCAACGGTGACACCACCTACGCGTTCCAGCACGGTTTGATCCCGGGCGACTCGGGCGGTCCCGCGTGGATCCCGGGGAAGGGGTTCGTCGGCGTGAACAGCGGCGGGTCCACCAACATGGCCGGCACCGAGGGGTACCGGGAGGCGTTCGCGCACCCGCGGGCGCTGTAGGAACGGAGCCGCAACCACACACGCAACCGAGCGTTCTTCCAGCGCACCGGATAAAGTTGGTGCAATGAAGAAGAAAATAGCCAGCCTGGTCGCAGCGGGTCTCGCGCTCGTTGGCGCGGGCACCGGAGCGACCACCACACCTGCGAACGCCGCGGCGCTGCCGCCGAACAGCACGATGGGTTCATCCGCGGCGAGCGGTGCGCTCGGTTTCAACGCGCCCGCGGGCACCGTGGTGAACCAGGGGGACCTGATCAGCGTCTTCCACGGCATGTGGCTGGACGATTGCACGCTCGGGTACGTCGATCGGGGCGCGGGGGTCGGCTACACGGCCGGGCACTGCGGCTTCGCCGGCGAGCCCGTCCTTAACGCGAACAACCAGGTCATTGGCTATTACGAGAACTCGCATCACCTGCTGCCGGCGCTGGACATCCCGCTCAGCTACCTGGCGCAGTTCTTCCCGGCGGCGCTGCAGTTCGCCTCGAAGGGGCCGCTTGCAGACGTCGCCCGCATCCGCTTCATCCCCGGCGTCGTCCCCGGGGCGAACTCGTTTACGGGCGATCGCGTCGCGCCGATCTGGGAGGTGCAGCCGGGCGATCAGGTGTGCGCCGTCGGCGCGAAGAGCCAGCAGGTGTACTGCGGCTCGGTGGACAAGGTCAACGGCGACACCACCTACGCCTTCCACCGCGGCCTGCGCCCGGGTGACTCCGGCGGCCCGGCGTGGATCCCCGGCAAGGGCTTTATCGGGGTGAACTCCTCGCTGTCCGAAAACGTCGCGGGGACGAAGGGCCAGCGCACCGCGTTCGCCCACCCCAGCGCGCTGTAGCGACCACGGCCCGCCCCCCAAAAAGCAACCCAGCGGCCCAGCGGCTAGGAGTTTGCGGCGGGGGAGGGGGTCACGGTGGCGTTGTCAGGCGATTGCCCCTTGATCTTGCCGTGGGCGAACTTGTTGATCACCATGGCGATCGCGCCGTCGCCGGTGACGTTGGCGGCGGTGCCGAAGGAGTCGACGACGATGTACGCGGCGATCATCAGCGAGACCATGGATTCGTCGAAGCCGAGGTTGGCCTGCAGGAGACCGACGGCGGCCATGATGGCGCCGCCCGGGACGCCTGGCGCGGCGATCATCATGATGCCGAGCAGGAAGATGAAGCCGACGACCTGGCCGGGGGAGACGTCGAGGCCGCCCATGAACACGACCGCCAGGGCGTAGAGCATGATCTTCATCATCGAGCCGGACAGGTGGATCGTGGCGCAGAGGGGGACGATGAAGCCGGCGACGTCCTCGTCGACCTTGTTCTTCAGCGTCGAGTTGTAGGTCACCGGGATCGTCGCGGCAGACGAGGACGTGCCCAGCGCGGTGAAGTAGGCGGGCATCATATTCTTCATCGCAACGAAGGGGTTGCGGCCCGCGATCGCGCCGGCGGCCAGGTACTGCAGCATGAGGATGATCAGCGTCATCAGGATGGAGAGGACGAGGACGCTGCCGAACGCCGCCATGGTGGAACCGAAGTTCTCGTTCATCCCCAAGTTGAGGAAGGTCCCGAAGATGAAGAGCGGCAGCAGCGGCACGACGAAGCTCTTCACAATCTTCATGATGACGCCGTTGAGCTCGTCAAGTACCTCGTACATGGCGGTCGATTTCACCTGCGTCATGGCGATGCCGATGAAGAACGCGAGCAGCAGCGCCGACATGACCTCGAACGGCGCCGGCATTTCCACCTCGAAGTAGGGGCTGAGCCCGCCGGCCTCCGGGTCGTCCACGTTGGTAATCAGCTCGGACCCCTTGAGCAGGTGCGGGTAGACCACGGTGGCCGTGCCCCACGCAATCAGGCCGGAAATGATGGTGGAGCTGTACGCCACCCCGGCGGTAATGCCGAGCCACTTCCCCGCGCCGCGGCCGAGACCCGCGATGGCGGGCGCGATCAGCGCGAAGATCAGGACGGGGACGAAGAATCCGAGGAAGTTGGAAAACAGGCCGTTGAACGTGACAAAAACGCGTGCCAGCCAGTCGGGAAAGACAAAGCTGCACAGGAAGCCGAGGATGATGGCCACGACAACCCAAAACAGCAATGACTTCAAAACGTTCGATTTCATGGTTGGAACCTTTTGCAGTCACGGGACCGTGGACGGACCCGAAGATGTACAGGGAACGGACAGGGCGTTGTGCCTGTCCGTTGAATGTTATTGTTCCTTATTCACGGCCCGAATTGCGAACTTTCGCAAAATCTTTTCGGCCGCCAGCGGGCAGTCGCTTATCGACGCCCCCACGCCCCACCCAGCCGCCGCAAGAATTCGGCCCCACAGCCGGACCGGTTTATCCTATCCCTATGTCCCCGTTTGCAACCATGACCACGCTGAACATCGTCCTTGGCATCCTGTTCATCATTGGCGCGCTCCTCTTCCTCATCCCGGGCGCGATGGCCACCGCCGGCAAGCTTCCCGGCAATAACGTCATCGGCCTCCGCCTCCCGGAGGTGCGCAAGAACGAGAGCACGTGGGTCACCGCCCACCGCGTCGTCGGGCCTTTCGCCCTGCTGGCCGGCGTCGCTATGGCGATCGGCGCGGCGTTCGCCTTCATCGCGGAGGGCTGGGTCTGGGTCGCGCCGGCCGTCGCCCTCATCGCGGCGGTGGCCGCGTTCGCCGTCGGCGGCAACTACGGCACGAAGGCAGCCAAGCTTGCCGACGCCGCACTGCACGAGCCCGACGAGCCCGCCGAAGAAGCGCCGGCGCCCCAGGTGAACCTGGACGCGCTGCGCCGCGCGGCCGGAAAGGCCGACGGCAAGGAGTAGCGCCCCGCACCACCGCACCGCAATGTTTCACGTGAAACATTGCGGTTTTTGTTTGCCCGCGCACGGCGGCGCGCACTGGAATTACTTTCACGCCCACGCAGGACTTTCACCAAACTGCTGCGGATCGCGCGCCGACCCGCTACCGTAGCCCTTGTGACTTACATGACTCTGACCTACTGGTGGTGGCGCGCGTAGACGGCGTGCCACCGATTGTAGGTTCCCCATTTCACGGCCCGCCGGCTTGGACCAACTCAAGCACCGCGGGCCTTTCCGCTCCAGAGCCCTCGGTGTCAGCACACACGAAGGACGACAATGAGCAACCCCCCGAATACTCCGCCGGGCGCCGCGCCCCGGGTAACGCGCCGCGACGTGCGCTACCACGCGGACGCCGCAAGCCTGTTCGCCCACCTCGGCGGCACCACCACGCCCGACTCCGTGCTGCTTGAGTCAGCCGACATCACCACCCGCTCCGGGCTCCAGTCCGTCGCGGTGCTGCGCGCCTCCCTGCGCGTGACCTGCCAGGGCGACCGCGTCACCGCACTCCCGCTCACCGAGTCCGGCCGAGTGCTTGCCGCGCGGCTCCGCGAGCAGCTGGGGGAGTACCTCACCCCGGGCTCCGGGGCCGACGTCTACGCGTTCCCCGCCTCCGACGCCGCGGACGAGCGCGAACGCCTCACCGCCACCTCCACGGTGGAGGTCCTGCGCGCGCTGACCACCGGCGCCGGGTACGGCGACGAGGACTTCCCGCTGCTCGCCGGCGGCTTCGCCTACGACTACCTCGAGACCTTCGAGGACCTGCCACGGGTTGCCGACGGCGCAAACACGTACCCCGACTACCAGTACGTGCTCGCGGAGATCCTGCTGCGCATCGACCACCAATCCCAGACCGCGTACCTCGCAGGGGTGGACGCGGCCGGCGACGGCATCGACCTCGACGACCTCGCCGCGCGTATCGACGCCGCCGAGCCCGGCACCGCCGACGCGTACCAGCCGACCCCGAGCGCGGCCGGCACCTTGCGCGTGCGTACCGACATCTCGGACGAACGGTTCTGCGCTGACGTCGATAAGCTCAAAGGCAACATTGCCAACGGCGACATCTACCAGGTGGTGCCGGCGCGCAGCTTTATCACCGAGTGCGCCGACGCCTTCGCCGCCTACCTGCAGCTGCGCGCGACCAACCCGTCGCCGTACATGTTCTACCTCCGGGGCGTGGACACGCGCGGGGAGGCGTACGAGCTCTTCGGCGCCTCGCCGGAGTCCAACCTGAAGTACACCCAGGCCAACCGCGAGGTCCAGCTGTACCCGATCGCCGGCACCCACCCGCGCGGCCTGGCCGAGGACGGCTCGATCGACCACGAGCTGGATACGCGCATGGAGCTGCAGCTGCGCACCGACGCCAAGGAGGTCGCGGAGCACACCATGCTGGTGGACCTGGCGCGTAACGACGCCGCCCGCGTGGCCGCTCCGGGCACCCGCAGGGTGGTCGATCTGCTGCAGGTGGACCGGTACTCGCGGGTGATGCACCTGGTCTCGCGGGTCACGGCCGAGCTGGCCGGGGACCTCGACGCCCTCGACGCCTACCGCGCCTGCATGAACATGGGCACGCTCACCGGCGCCCCGAAGCTGCGCGCGACTTCGCTGCTGCGCGAGCTGGAGGGGCACCGCCGCGGTTCCTACGGCGGTGCGGTCGGGTACCTGCAGGGCAACGGCGACATGGATACCTGCATCGTAATCCGTTCCGCCTACGTATCCGGCGGCACCGCCGTGGTGCAGGCCGGGGCCGGTGTGGTGCGCGATTCCAACCCGCAATCCGAGGCCGACGAGACGCTGCACAAGGCCTACGCGGTGCTCAACGCGATCGCGCTGGCGGCCGATGCCGAACTGGAGGTGGAGAAATGATCGCCCTGCTGGATAACCAGGACTCGTTTGTGTACAACCTGGTCGACGCGCTCGCTGAGTATGACTCAACCGTGTTCCGCAACACCGTCAGCGCCGACACCGTGCTCGCTAATGAGCCGGACTTAATAGTGCTGTCGCCCGGGCCCGGCTACCCCGCGGACGCCGGGTGCATGGCCGAGCTCATCGACCGGGCTCAGGGGCGGATCCCCATCCTCGGTATCTGCCTGGGGTACCAGGCCCTGGTCGAGCACTTCGGGGGAGCGGTGCGGCCGTGCGGGCCGGTGCATGGGGCGTCGATAAGCATGGCCCTCACGGACGCCGGCCAGGTCTCGCCGCTGTTTGCGGGCATGACCGTGGACGACATCCCGGGGCAGCGTGGGCGGCTCGTGCCGGTGGCGCGCTACCACTCGCTGGGCGCCACCGCCGTGCCGGCGGGGATGCACGCCCTCGCGCACACCGCCACCGACATCGGCGACGTGGTCATGACCGCGGCGAGCGACGACGGCATGTCCCTTGGCCTGCAGTTTCACCCCGAATCCATCCTCACCCCGGCAGGGCCGACGATGCTGCGGCGCAGCGTGGACCTGCTACTGAAGAAAGGAACGAACAATGGCAACCGATAAATCGCTCGCAATCCTCAAGCGCTTCCTGGACAACCATGCACCCTCGCTGGAAGAGGCAGTCGAGGCGTTCACCCCACTCACGGTGGGCGATTACGACGACGTCCACATCGCTGCGCTGCTCGCCACCATCCGCACCCGCGGCGAGACCTTCGCCGACGTGGCGGGCGCGGCTCGCGCGTTCCTCGCGGCCGGCCGGCCGTTCCCCGTGACGGGGGAGGGGCTCATGGACACCGCGGGCACCGGCGGCGACGGCGCGAACACCATCAACATCACCACGGCCGCCTCGCTGGTCGCGGCCGCGGGCGGGGTGAAGATGATCAAGTGCGGCAACCGCTCGGTATCGTCCAAGTCCGGATCGGCCGACGTGCTCGAGGCGCTGAACATCCCGCTGGACCTGGACCCGGAGCGCGCCGTGCGCCAGTTCGAGTCCTCCAACTTCACGTTCCTGTTCGCGCCGGCGTACAACCCGGCGATCGCGCACGTGCAGCCGGTGCGCAAGGCGCTCGGCGTGTCCACGCTCTTCAACACGATGGGCCCGCTGCTGTCGCCGGCGCGTCCCGAGTTCCAAATCATGGGCATTGCCAACCCGGCGCAAGGCCAGCTCATCGCGGAAACCATGCGCGAGCTCGGGCGCGGCCGCGCCATGGTCGTCCACGGGGCGGGCACCGACGAGCTCGCGGTCCACGGCGAGTCGCAAATCTGGGAGCTCGACCGCGACGGCACGATCACCCACACCACCGTTACCCCGGAGGAGCTCGGCCTCGCGCGGCACTCGCTGGAGGACCTGCGCGGCGGCGACGGGGAAGCGAACGCTGCGGCGATGCGCGCCACCTTTGCCGGCGAAGGCCCGCAGGCGCACCGCGACGCCGTCGCCGCCACCGCTGGCGCCATGTTCTATCTCTACGGCACCACCGACACCATCGCCGACGGCGTGCAGCACGCGCTCGCACTGCTTGCCGACGCCACCGTGCACACCTGGTTGCGCCGCCACGAGGAGGCTGACTACAGTGCCTAAGCCTGCCGGGATGCCCACGGTGCTAGAGGATATTGTCGAGGGGCGAAAGGGTCACCTTGACGAAATCCGGCAGCGTGTCGGCCACGTCGATTTCGACACGTTACCCAAATCGGAGCGCTCCCTCTACGACAACCTCAAGCAGGAGGGGACAAGCTTCATCATGGAGTGCAAGTCCTCCTCACCCTCGCTGGGCCTGATCCGCGACCACTACGAGCCAGGCGCTATCGCGCGCATCTACTCCCGGTACGCCGCCGGCATCTCGGTGCTGTGCGAGCCGGACCGCTTCGGCGGGGACTACGACCACCTGGCGACGGTGGCGTCGAGCACCCACCTGCCGGTGTTGTGCAAGGACTTCATCATCGACGAGGTCCAGGTCTACGCCGCCCGCTACTACGGCGCGGACGCCATCCTCCTCATGCTGTCGGTGTTGGACGACGCCACCTATGCCCGCTTGTCCGCGCTCGCGGGCTCGCTTGGGATGGACGTGCTCACCGAGGTGATCGACGAGGAGGAGGCGGCGCGCGCCACCCGGCTCGGGGCGCGCATCTTCGGCGTCAACCACAGGAACCTCCACGATCTGTCCATCGATCTCACGCGCTCGGCGCGGCTGGCCACGCTCGCGCCCGAGGGGGCGGCGGTAGTTGCCGAGTCGGGCATCCGCGACGCCGAGACCGTGCGCCATCTCGGCATCCACGCCGACGGCTTCCTCGTCGGCTCGCAGCTGACCGGCCAGGCGGACGTCGACCTCGCCGCCCGCGAGCTGGTGTACGGGCCGAACAAGGTCTGCGGCCTCACCTCCTGGTCGGCGGCGCAGGCGGCCAAGGCGGCGGGCGCCGTCTACGGCGGCCTCATCTTCGAGCAGGCGAGCCCCCGCAATGTTTCACGTGAAACATCGGCGGACATTATCGCGCACGAGCCGGGCTTGAAGTACGTGGCGGTGTCGCGGCGGACCTCCGGGTACGGCGACCTCATCCAGCCCGGCATCGCCGCCGTCCAGGTCCACGCGCCCTTTCAAGGGTCGATCGAGGCGGAGCGCGACCTCGTCGGCCGCGTGCGCGGGGAGGTCGGCGCCAGCATCGAGGTGTGGCGCGCGGTTTCCATGAGCGCCGGCGGTGGGGGCGAAGTCGCGCTGGGGCTGCAGGGGAGCGCGGACAAGCTTGTGCTCGACGCGCGCGACGGGGGCTCTGGCGAGACCTTCCGCTGGGCCGACATCCCGGCCGAAGTACGCGGCGACGCGCTGCTCGCCGGCGGTCTCCACCCCGGCAACCTCGAGGACGCGCTCAGCGTTGGCTGCGCGGGCGTGGACCTGAACTCCGGGGTGGAGTACCCGGCGGGCGCCGGCGCGTGGGCCGGGCGGAAGGACGCAGGGGCGCTGCGGCGCGCATTCGACATCATTGGCAATTACCACTACCCAAGGACGGATAATGAGTGATTACACACACGGCGGCAGCACGATTCTGCCCGCCTACTACGGCGAGTTCGGCGGCCAGTACGTGCCGGAGTCGCTCCTCCCCGCGCTCGACCAACTCGAGCGCGCCTTCGTCGACGCATTTGCAGATGAAGCGTTCATGGCGGAGTACCGCGGCCTGCTGCGCGACTACCTCGGGCGCCCAACGCCCCTGACGGAGTGCCGGAACCTCCCGCTCGATGGCGCCAACGCGCGGATCTTTCTCAAACGCGAAGATCTCGTCCACGGCGGCGCGCACAAGACGAACCAGGTGATCGGCCAGGCGCTCCTGGCCAAGAAGATGGGCAAGACCCGCATCATCGCGGAGACAGGCGCCGGCCAGCACGGCACCGCGACGGCGCTCGCGTGCGCGCTGCTGGGCCTGGACTGCGTGATCTACATGGGCAAGGTCGACATGGCGCGCCAGGAGCCCAACGTCTACCGGATGCGGCTCATGGGCGCGGAAGTCATCGGCGTGGACACGGGCGCCGGCACGCTCAAGGACGCGGTGAACGAGGCGCTCCGCGACTGGACCGCCACTTTCCACGAGTCCCACTACCTGCTCGGCACGGCGGCGGGCCCGCACCCGTTCCCCAAGATTGTGAAGGAGTTCCACCGCGTCATCTCCGCCGAGGCGAAGGCGCAGATGCAGGAGCGCGTTGGCGCGCTGCCGGATGTGGTCTGCGCCTGCGTCGGCGGCGGCTCGAACGCGATCGGCATGTTCGCCGACTTCATCGACGAGCCCGCCGTCGAGCTCGTCGGCGTTGAGCCCGGGGGAGAGGGTGTCGGCGTGGGCAAGCACGGAGCCGCGATCGCCGCCGGCACCGTGGGCATCCTCCACGGCACGCGCTCATACCTTATCCGCGACGCCGACGGGCAAGTGGAGGAGTCCTACTCCATCTCCGCCGGGCTTGACTACCCCGCCGTCGGCCCCGAGCACGCGCACCTGGCCAAGTCCGGGCGCGCTCGGTACGTCCCCGTCACCGATGAGGCGGCGCTGCGCGCGTTCCAGATGCTGTCTCGGTACGAGGGCATCATCCCGGCCCTCGAGTCCTCGCACGCGCTCGCGTACGCGCTCGACCGCGCCGCCTCGCACCCGCGCGATGCAGAGCCGCTGACTATCCTCGTGTCGCTCTCGGGCCGCGGCGACAAGGACGTCGCGCACGTCCGCGCGACCCTGGAGGACCACCCGGACTGGGTGATTGCACGGAAGGAGACCAACTAAGATGCCCACCCCTACTACGTCACGTTACGATTCAACGTTCGCGGCACTACAGGCGAAGGGCGAGGGGGCGTTCGTCCCCTTCGTCATGCTGTCCGACCCCACTCCCGAGGACGCGCTGCGCATTATCGACGCCGTCGTGAACGCCGGAGCCGACGCCCTGGAACTCGGCGTTCCGTTCTCCGACCCGGTCGCGGACGGCCCCGCGATCCAGGCGGCCCACGTGCGTGCGCTGGACGGAGGCGCGAGCATCGATAAGGCTCTCGCGCAAGTGCGGACCATCCGCGAGCGCTACCCGGATCTCCCCATCGGCATGCTCGTCTACGCCAACGTCGCCTACGTGCGGGGGCTGGACGAGTTTTACGCGGCGTTCCGCGAGGCGGGCGCGGATAGCGTGCTCCTGCCCGACGTGCCCGTGCGCGAGTCGGCAGCGTTCAGCGCGGCGGCGGAGGCGGCGGGCATCTGCCCGATCTACATCGCACCCGCAAAGGCGACCGCGCAGACGCTCGAGGGGGTGGCGGCGCAGTCCCGCGGCTACATCTACGCCATCTCCCGTGACGGCGTGACCGGGGCCGACAAGGCCGCATCGGTGGAGGGTCTGCGCGAGGTGGTGGACAACCTGCAGTCGTACGGTGGGGCGCCGGTGCTGCTTGGCTTCGGCATCTCAACTCCGCAGCACGTCGCCGACGCGATCGCGGCCGGAGCGGCAGGCGCGATTACCGGCTCCGCTATCGCCAACATCGTGGCCAAGTACACTGAGCACGCACACCCCGAGCCGGCGCGGATTACAGACATCGACGCGCTCACCAGGGAACTATCCGCCTACGTCGCACAGATGAAAGAGGCTACGATAAAGGCATGACTTGTTCACGACGCCTCTTCCTCCTCGGCACTGCCACCACCTTCGCCGGCGCGTTCCTCGCCGCCTGCGGCGAGCCCCCGAGCGAGGAGGTAGCCAAGACCGCGGTCCCCGTGGGCAGCTCGGTCATCCTCGACCACTTCATCATCGCCCAGCCGACCGCCGGCGAGTACGTCGCCTATTCTTCGGTCTGCCCGCACCAGCAGCAGAAGATCACCGTCGTAGAGGGCGAGAACGTGAAATGCACTGCGCACGGCTCCGTGTTCAATACCGCGACGGGTGAGAAGGTGTCCGGCCCCTCCGTGGCGGGGCTGCGAGAAGTGCCGTTGGAGGATCAGGGCGAAAACCTCGTGGCGACCGACGGCCAGGTCTAGTTTCACCCAGATACCCCATTACAGCGACCCCCAACGGTTGGCATTCCAATCGTTGGGGATCTCAACTATCTCGGCGCACTTACTCCTGTAGTGCCGCCCGGTCCCATCCGCGGAAGTACGAATCCGGGTACGGCAGTTCTTCGGGCGCCACACCGAGTTCCCGCAGCGCGTCGATGGCCCACTCGGCGTTGCGCAGCGCCGCGCGACCGATGAGGACCGCGTCGGCCTCTTCGCGGTCGAGGATGGCTTGGGTCTGGGTGGCGTCGACAAGCATGCCCACCGCGGCGGTGGGGAGTCCGGAGGCCTCGCGCACGCGGCGGGCGAAGTCGACCTGGTACCCGGGCGCAGCGGGGATGTCGGCCGGGACGTTGCCGCCGGTGGAGACGTCGATGAGGTCCACGCCTGCCTCAGCGAGCAGGGGAGCGAGGCGCTCCGAGTCCTCCGCGCGCCAGCCGTCGGGCTCGACCCAGTCGGTGGCGGAGAGGCGCACGAGCAGCGGCATGCCCTCGGGGATGGCCGCGCGGACAGCGTCGACGACCTCCCGCAGGAGGCGGGTGCGGCCGTCGAAGTCGCCGCCGTACTCGTCGTCGCGCTCGTTGGACATCGGGGAGAGGAACTGGTGGAGCAGGTAACCGTGCGCGCCGTGGATCTCCACGAGGTCGAACCCGGCGTCGACAGCGTGCTTCGCGGCCTGGGCAAACTCGCCGGGCACTGCGCGAACCTCCTCCAGCGTCATCGCGCGGGGGACGGCCTGCCCGTCCGCTGCGATCGCGCTCGGGCCGAGCGTTTCCCAGCCACCCTCCTCCGGCGGCACCGTGCCGCGACCCTTGTTGTCGGGCAGCATGGGGTAGGTCGACGCCTTCCGGCCCGCGTGGCCCAGCTGGATACCCATCGCCGCACCCATCTCGTGCACGAACTCCACGATCGGCGCCCAGGCCTTCGCGTGTTCGTCGGACCAAATACCCGCGCAGAACGGGGAGATGCGTCCCTCGGGTACCACGCCGGAGGCCTCCGCAATGATGAGCCCGAAGCCGCCGGCGGCGCGCGCCCCGTAGTGCACCATGTGCCAGGACCGCGGGATGCCGTCGCGCCCGCTCGCCTGGTATTGGCACATCGGCGGCAGCCAAATGCGGTTGCGGATTTCCAAGTCCCGGAGTGTCAATTTGTCGCTCAATCGCATGCGCCCCAGCATAGACTTCAACCATGCCAAAATTCCGCACCCGCATCGACCCCCTAGTCGCCGGCATTATCGTCTCGGCCCTCATCGCGTTCGTCCTGCCCGCGCGGGGCGCATTCGCCGACGGATTCAGCGTCGCGGTCAAGCTTGCGATCGCGCTCCTCTTCTTTCTCTACGGCGCGCGCCTCTCCACCCGCGAGGCCCTCAACGGCCTGACCCACTGGAGGCTCCACGCCGCTATCCTCGCGTGCACGTTCGTCGTGTACCCGCTCATCGGCATGCTCCTTCGCCCGCTCTCCGCGGTCGTTTCGCCGGAGCTCTACCAGGGCATCCTCTTTCTCACGCTCGTCCCGTCGACAGTCCAATCCTCCGTCGCGCTCACCGGCATCGCGCGCGGCAACGTCAGCGGCGCGGTCGTCGCCGCGAGCCTCTCATCGCTCGTCGGCGTGGTCGCCACCCCGCTCCTCGCCATGCTGCTCATGCGCTCGAGCGGGGGAGTGCTTATCGACGCCTCCGTCTTCCTCGACATCTCCATCCAACTCCTCCTCCCGTTCCTCCTCGGCCAACTGGCCCACAACTTCCAGCCCCCGATCCGCGAGATCGCCGCGTCTAAGGCGACCAAGATCGTGGACCGCGGGTCAATCTGGATGGTCGTCTACTCGGCGTTCTCCCAAGGCGTTGTCGCCGGAGTGTGGACGCAGCTGCCGCTTTGGCAGATTCTGTTTCTCATCGTGTTCGCGGCGGCCCTCGTCGTGGCAATGCTGTGGGTGACGGGCTGGGTGCCGAGCAAGCTCGGGTTCAACCGCGCGGACACCGTGGCCATCCAGCAGTGCGGGACGCAGAAATCGTTGGCCACGGGCCTGCCCATGGCCTCGGTGATGTTTGGCGGGGCGACCCTGGGCACCCTCATTATTCCGCTCATGATCTACCACATGACGCAGCTGGTGATCTGCTCCTCCTACGTCTCGCGCTACGCTGGTGCAGACGAATCGCAACACTAGAAGGAGATGTTTCACGTGAAACATTACGTGCGCATCCACTACCAGGTTCCGGAGCTCGGGGGAGAGCTGCTCAACATTGCGGAACTGGAGGAGATCTCGAGCGACCGCTGCACCATGGTCCGCATGATCGAGCTCGACCCGAACGAGACCATCACCGGCGTGTACACGGAGGGGCGCGTCATCGGCCAGGCCAACGAGCCGATGGGCGCGGTCCCGCACCCCGACTCCTACGACGCGCTGGAGGGCATCACCTCCACTCGCCTGACCCGGATGGAGTTCGAGGGGCTCTGGGGCGAGGCGAAGGTGAAGTTCCCGGAGATCGGGTAGGGGAGCTACCCGAGCAGGTCGTCGAAAAGCAGCTCCCTGAGCTTGGCGTAGGTGACCTCGTATGAGGCCGAATTCTTGCCGACGGTTTGCGGGTTCCAGTTGGCCATCTCGATGATCGGCTTCAGCGCGCCGACGAGCTTGGTCAGGTTGCCCGGCACTCCAGCGGCGGCTTGTGCCATGTCAGGCGCCCGGCCTCGGCGTCGTCTTTGATCAGCGCCTGGATGCTGAACAGGAGCGGGATGAGGTAGCCGGCCGGCGGCACCTCGTGCTCGACAAGCTGGTTGGTGACCAAGGTGCGGTTCGCACCCTTCGACGTCTTCTTCACCGCGCCGATACGCCCGAATGACCCACCGTTCTCGTTATAGGCGTCCTTGAAGCCGGTGTAGATGTAGCCGTCGAGCACCACGTAGCTCTTCCCGTCGTCTGTCTTCTCGACCGCGCCGTCCGCCTCGACCAGGTCGGTGAAGCGCTGCAGCGACGCCGCCTTGCTGGAGTACGCGGAGGTTGGCGTGATCGGCTTGATGCCGTAGTTGCCGAGCGTCGGCACCTTGCCCAGCGAGACCCACAGCAGCGAGACGAGCATCCGGGGGTCGATCCGCTTGTTGTCGTTGGTGCTCCACGTGACCTGGTCGGCCAGCTCGGCGGGCATGGACTCCTTGAGGAAGTCGAAAACGCCGCTCTTGTTCGCGATCGCGTCGGCGGCCAACTGCGCGTTCTGGTTGCGGTTCGCGCAGATACCCATGATGAGGTTGTTGAACTCGGCGAGGCCGTCGCCGACCTCCGGGCCCGCGAGAGGCGCGATGATCTCCAGCGGCACGAGCGCGTCGAGGGTGGGGGAGGTGTCCTGGCGCAGTGCCTTGAGCGCCGCAGTGTGTTCGGCCCAGACTTCCTTGAGCTGGTCCCAGAACTTCACCTTCCGCAGCGCCTTCTCGCTCACGCCGACCTCGCCGAGGAGCACCAGCGCGATAGCCATCAGGTTGTGGCCGCCGCCGAGGACGCCTTCGCGGTCCGGGTCGGCGAAGTGGAGCTGGAAGCGGTCGCGATCGCGCTCGACCACGTCCGAGGATCCGATCAGGATGCCTTTGGAGTAGAAGGGGAGCATCTCCGGCGCAGTCTGGATCGTCTGCATGATGTCCTCGGTAATCGTCGTGCGTTTCGGACGACGGGGGTTTGCCGCCAGATCCTCGATGCTTATGAGGTCGACCAGATTCTTGGTCGTCAGCGCGACGCCGATGCGGTAGAGCGGGCCGACGTTGGCGTCGTTGCGCAGCTCGACCTTGAAGGTGACGGGTTTGTCTTGAGTGTCTACAGACATGGTGCATTCCTTGCCTGTTGGGGTGTTCAACACACGACTGTGTATGCACCGACCCCAGAGGTTCCGGAATCCACCTGGCCGTCCGGCCACGTTCAGCCCACCGCCCTATCCTGGGCAGTTCACGTTGTCGACGTGCCGACCTCGTGTCGTCCACTGCACTCGAGCATGAGCGCCTATTCCGCGATATGCAACCCTCTATATGGTGTTATATTTCACGGTTTAGGCGTAAGACACTTTAGCGATTGCCCTGGATAAGCAAAACGCCTCCGGACCGATCGCGTGTTGCGATGGGCCCGGAGGCGAGAGTTACCTCAGTTCGAAGCAATCAAGCTTAGAACGGAAGGTTCAAGCCCGGGATCACGCCACCAGCAGCAACAGCTGCCAGCAGACCGAGAACGACAGCGCCGATGCCGGTGCCGAGCAGGATGTTCGCGGTCTTGCCCGGCTCCCACTCGTTCGCCTTGTCACTCTTGATGGAGGACAGGAAGGCGTCACTGAGCTCCTTGGGGTCCTCGCCCTCCTTGCCCTCGGTGGAGGACTTCACGATGCCGGTGGCCTTGTCCTTGTTGGCGTCGAAGTAATCCTTGGCGGCCTCGTCGGAGATGTCGGAAGAACCAGTCTTCTCGCCTTCCTTGCTTTCGCCCTGGGAGGACGAACCGCCATTCTCCTCGTCGGTAGCATTAGGGGTCGTGTCGTTCTCACCGTTCGGAGCGCTCTCCTCAGCGAACGCCGGAGCGACGGCCAGAGACATTGCGGTAGCAGCTGCCAGTGCAGCGGTAGCGGTGCGCTTCATAAGAAGTTCCTCTCTTATCGGGGGTCGAAGTACGGTGTGTACCTCGATGTGGGGTACAACCTAGAACGCGGAGTTCCAGGCTCGCAAGCATTTGCCATAGAAACCTTTGGCAAGGGCTTACTAATTAACGTATCGAGCCCTTGGTAGACAGCGTTACCCCGATCCCATCAATATTCCGCTGTGTTGTCTATCACATCGTCGCCCAAGTGTATCGATGCTCCGCGCAACCACGCACGAAAACACCCCTAGCCCTCGATGCGATGAAAAGCTAGGGGTGTGGGCAGCCTCGCGCGAACACGCGAGCCATCTGCTTAGAACGGCAGATTTGCGGAGATCGACGGCGGGAGAACGCCAGCCTTATCCAACCCAAATGCGATAATCCCAAGACCAGCGGCAGAGACGGCGATCCAGGTCAGCGCCCAGCCAGCCTGGGAGGCCCGCCATGCTTCCTCACCAGACGAACCCTGCTGGACGGAGCCAGCCATCATTTCGCCTGCTGCATCAGTTTTGGGAACCACGCCAGCGCCCTTATCTGCGATAATACCGACGAGCTTGAGTGCCTCAACCCCCTGACGCGCCTCCTCCAGCTCGTTATTAGGCGCCTGCGCCTGCGCAGGGGCGGCAACGAGGGTCAGTGCAGTCGCGGCGGCGACGGATGCGGCGGTAATTCGCTTAATGGGGATCTCCTTACAATCTTGGGATTCAGTGCCAATTGTTTGGCAGCTAGCTTAATGATATTCCAGCGCGGTGGATTTGTCCGGAATTCTATAGACTAATTTTCATCACGCGTTGACACCGGTAAAACCCGTATTGCCCATCCGATTACGACGACGGGCGCATCAAGCCGCGTTTCGCACGTGCCCGAGGGTCAAGCTCTAGCTTCACAGATCTACCCACGCGGAACCAGACAACTGCGAAACCAGAAAACCCCAACTCACGTCAATGGAACGACGTACGTGAGGTGGGGGATTTTCGACAGATTAGCCAGGGCTGCGGCCCCTCAATAGTTGCGGAACTAGAACGGCAGCTTCGGCATCATGCCAGCAGGCAGCACGCCAGCCTGGTCGGCGACTAAACCAATCGCACCAAGGCCAGCAGCTGCGACGGCGATCCAGGTGGCGATCCAGCCCGCCTGCGTAGCCTGGTACGCCTGATCCGCACTGGAACCCTGCTCTACGGATCCAACCATCATGCCCTTCGCACCATCGGTTTTCGGGGCAGCGCCGTAACCCTCATCCTCGAGCTTCTTGTCGAGCTTGCGCTTTTCCACGCCTTGGCGAGCACCCTCTTCGGCGCCCTCGAGCGCATCTTCCACGATGCCCTTCGGTCCTTCGACGGCTTTACGCACATCCTCGATGAATTCGTTCGACTCCTCCGCAGCCTGCGCCGGAACAGCGGCGAGGGAGAGGGCGGTAGCGGCAGCAACGCCTGCTGCAACAATGCGTTTCATCAGAAGGCTCCTTTTCGATTCTCTACGCATGTCGAGGTTCGACAATGGAGGCAAGCGTACCGCTACCAATATGTATTGGTCAATGGATTTACAGACATTTCGGGAAAAATAGGGCCCCGAGAATTCTCGAGTCCAGGTGCTTACAGTCGAAGCACTCCCCACGCGCTAAACAACGACGTTCACCAGCAACATGTACAAAACTGTACCGCCGAAGATGGAGAGACCGGGGGAGCGTCGCCAAGCGTGGAGCCCAAGTGTGACCGCGCTCGCGATGAGGGCGGCGGCGATCCCACCGGGCGCATCTGCGGCACCGCCGATCGTGTACACCACGAGGACCGTCATCACGCCGACGGGCATGTAGAGCCCGAGGAACTCGATGAACGGGCCGCCCTTGAGCAGTTTGAGGAAGGAGAAGGGGAGGGCCCGTAACGCCACTGTGACGAAACAGACCGGGATGAGGACCGCCCAGACCATCCCCGGAGTCACGGTTTCAGGCAGTCCCATTAGCGCATCCTCCACGTAAGTTTCTTGTCCAACGCCGGAACCCAGTAGCGCACGAGCAAGAGGAGGAAGTACGCAATCAGTGCCACCATGAGCATCGAGGAGGGCACCAGCACCATCGCCAGAATGCCCATCCCCATTGCAAGCACGACGGCCCCGAAGTCCCGGGAAGACTGCAGGGCCTCGTACGCCAGGACGATAAACAGCGCGTTGAGCGCGAATTCCATCCCCTTCACGTCCGGCGGGATGATCTGACCGGCCAGCGCGCCGACGATGCCGGGGATGACCCACAGCAGCTGGCACACCACCTGGATGGTCAGTAATCGGCGACCGCTCACCGGGGCGTTGGGGCCGCGGGCGGAGACGATGGCGTAGGTCTCGTCGGTAAGCGCGTACGCGGAGTAGCGGCGGCCCCACCACGAGCGGATGAGGTGGCGCGGGTAGGTGAGCCCGTAGAAGATGTGGCGGAAGTTGACCATGAAGCCGGTGACGGCCGCAGACAGCGGCCCGATCCCGGACGCGATCATATTGATGGCCAGGAACTCCATCGACCCCGCGTAGATGACCACAGAAAAGATCGGCGTCCACCACCAGGCGAAGCCGGATTGGGTCATAAGGAGGCCGAATGCGAGGCCGAGCGGGATCAACCCCAGTCCAACGAGCCACGTGTCCTTGATGCCCGCGCGGACTTCATCCAATGTTTCACGTGAAACATGCAATGTTGCTCCACCTGCCCTCCCGTGGGCCGGGTCAGCCCGCTATTCGCTTTGCGACGCCCACCACGCCTTGAGCTCCGCGACTGCCTCGTCGTGGTCGAGCTCGCCGCGCTCGAGTCGCAGTTCCTTCATATACTTCCACGCCTTACCCACCTGGGGGCCCGGCTCGAGCCCGAGAATCTGCATGATCTCGTTGCCGTCAAGGTCAGGGCGCACACGGGCAAGGTCCTCCTTGGCCGCGATGTCCGCGATGCGCTCTTCCAAATGATCATAAGTACGCTGCAGGCGGCGTGCCTTCTTGGGATTCCTCGTGGTGCAGTCGGCGCGCACCAGCTTGTGCAGCCGGGGGAGGAGGTCGCCCGCGTCAGTGACGTAGCGACGCACCGCAGAATCGGTCCACTGACCCTCGCCGAAGCCGTGGAAGCGCATGTGCAGGAACACGAGCTGACCCACGTCCTCAATCACGTGCTTCGGGTACTTCAGCTTCCGCATGCGCTTGCGCGTCATCTTTGCCCCGACCACCTCGTGGTGGTGGAAGCTTACGCCACCACCTTCCTTGGCCGCGCGGGTATCCGGCTTGCCAATGTCGTGCATGAGCGCCGCCCACCGCAGCTTCAGGTCCGGGCCCTCGTCCTCCAGCTCGGTCGCCTGCCGCAGCACCGTCAGCGAGTGGCGGTACACGTCTTTGTGCTGCATGTGCTCGTCCTGCTCCAGCTGCAGTGCTGGAATCTCCGGCAGCACCTCATCGGCCAGTCCGGTCTGCACGAGCAGATCGATGCCCTCCCACGGGCGTGCGCCGAGCATGAGCTTGTCCAGCTCCGCCTGCACGCGCTCGACGGTGATGCGGCCGATCTCGCCGGCCATCGCACGCATCGCGTCGAAGACGCGCGGCGCAACCTCGAAGCCGAGCTGAGAGACAAAGCGGGCGGCGCGCAGCATGCGCAGCGGATCGTCCCGGAACGAGATCTCCGGCGCCTGGGGCGTGTCGAGCCGGCGCGCGAGCAGATCGTCGAGCCCGCCGACGGGATCGTGGAAGGTGGGGGTGAGGGTGGCGTCGACAAGCGAAAGCTCGATCGCCATCGCATTGCAGGCAAAGTCGCGCCTGACCAGGTCGCCCTCAAGCGTGTCGCCAAAGGTGACCTCGGGGTTGCGCGTCACGCCGTCGTAGAGATCGGCGCGGAACGTCGTGATCTCGACCTGCTTGCCGTGCTTCACCGCGGCGACGGTGCCAAACTCGATGCCCGCGTCCCACGTGTTTTCGCCCCAATCGCGCAGGATCTCCTGCGTCACCTCTGGGCGCGCCGACGTCGTGAAATCGAGGTCGTGCCCGAGCTTGCCCAGCATCGCATCGCGCACCGGCCCGCCGACCATATATAAGGTCTCGCCGCGCTCCGCGAAACGAGCGGCCAGCGGCGTCAAAAAGGGAGCAAGCTTATCGACGCCCCCCTGCGCACGCGCCAACAACACCGCCGCCGCGTTGGGGTCGTCAGCGTCGGGGAGGTCGAACAGGGGAGGGTAAGTCTTCGGCGTAGTCACCCGTCACACGATACCTGCCCGGTCCCGAGGACCGTAAGGGCCTGTTAAATACCACAAACGGCCCGCTGACCGATACGATAAGGCGGATGAACGAGAACACACGGCCCTCCCAGGGCTCCGCACCCAACCGCACCGACGCCCGTCCCAACGGCGCCGGCGGTAGCGGTGGCGCCGGCGGCGCCAGGGGAGCGGATTCCAACGGCGGACGGCCGAGGCGTCGGCGCCGCCGGCGCCGCTCGCGCGGCCAGAGTGGCCAGAGCACCCAAGGCCAGAGCGCTCAGAGCGCGCAGAGCCAGGACGGGCAGAGCGGCCAGGGCCAGGGCAACCAGCAGGGCGGCCAGGCCAAGCAAAGCGACAACGGCGGCGGCAACGGCAACCGCGGTCGTGGGGGTCGGCGTCGCCGCCACCGCGGGCGCGGCGGAGGCCAGGCCAAGAACCAGCCGAAGAACCAGTCCAACGGGAAGGACGACACCAAGGGCGGCAAGAATGCTGCGCGGCGGAAGCGGGGCCGGGGCGGGAATCGTCGTCAATCGCACTACAGCCACCACGAGAACTCGGGGATGGTCACGCGGGACGAGACGTCGGCGGGCGGCCTCGTCGTGTCCGGGCTCGCTGAGGCGGTGAACCCGGACACCAAGAAGGTGGACATGTCGCAGCTATACGTGGCGCTGATCGGGCGCCTCGACCGCCGCCGGCGACTCCTCTGGTCCATGCCCAAGGGCCACGTGGAGGACGGCGAGCACCAGTGGCGCACTGCGGAGCGCGAGGTGTGGGAGGAGACCGGCATCGTGGGCGAGGCCTTCGACACCCTCGGCACGATCGATTACTGGTTCGTCTCTGACGGGGTGCGCATCCACAAGACGGTGCACCACAACCTGCTCCGCTACGTCGACGGCATCCTCAACGACGAGGACCCCGAAGTCACCGAGGTGGCCTGGGTGCCGCTGAGCGAGCTCATCGAGCGGCTCGCCTACGCGGACGAGCGCAAACTGGCCCGCGTGGCGTACGACCGTCTCCCGGACCTGGCGCGTGCAGAGTTTGAGGCCGGAAGGGTCACCCCGCGATGACCCACGGCCACGGCGAGAGCACCAGACCCATGCACGCGCGGGCGGTCGGCGCGCTCGGCGCGGCGGCCCTCTTCGTCGTCGGCGCACCGGGCCTGTCCGCCGCGGGCATCCCGGCGACGCTCCCCGTGCCCACCGACCCGTCCGACCCGTCGGTGACGGACCAGTGGGTCAACCCCAACGTCCGCGAGGGGGAGGGAGCGCTGGCCAGGCTCGCCGCGATCGAGGCACCGGACTCAGTCCAGGCGCACGATCCGTTTCACGTGAAACTTCGCGTCACCAATACGTCCGAGCGCACGCTCGAGGGCCTGAGCATCGTGCCCCGCCGCGGCCCGCTGACCGGCTCCGTCGCGGACCAGCGCATGGCCACGATCGCGGCGACTGGCGAGTACGGCGTGGCGGGGGAGCGCGTGAGCGTCGATAAGCGTATCGCCGCGGGCGAGTCCGCCGAGATCGACGTCGACCTGCACAGCGATTCCCTCGGCCTCAGCGCGCTCGGCACGTACCCCGTGAGCCTGGTGCTTGTCGACGCCAACGGCGCCCCGCTCGACTCCGAGCGCTTCCACCTCACGGTGCGCGGGCGCGCCGACGGCGCCGCCCCCGGCGGCGTGACCGCCCTGTACCCAATTGCCGCGCCGGTGGACATCGTCCCCGGGGAGACCGGCGAGGCGCCCGAGGAGCCCCAACTGGTCCTCGCGTCCGACGCCCTGGCCACCGAGATCGCGCCCGGCGGAAGGCTGGACCAGCTCGTGGACGGCTACCTCGTCGCGACGCAGACGCCCGCGGTCCGCGAGGCCACGTGTGCCGCAATCGACCCGGCACTCGTGGACACCGTCGACCGGATGAGCCGCGGCTACGTCATCTCGCAGGAGCGCCAGCCGGTGGTGAAGGAGCCGCAACGGCTCCGTGACTCCTGGGGCTCCCACAACGACGATTGGTCGCCGACCCCCGGGCCAGGCCAGGACGACGCGGCCGCGTTCCTGGAAAAACTGCGGCAGCTGTCTGCACAAAGCTGCACCGTGGCCCTGCCGTGGGCGAACGCCGATCTCGACGCCGTCGCGCGCACTGGGGACCCGTGGCTCATGCGCGAGGCGATCGAGCGCGGCCCGACCGTTCTGGAGCGCATCCTGGGCAACGCGGGGATGCTCAACACGGTCGTCCCCGGCAATACGGCGCTGGAGGGGGAGAGCATTCCGGCACTCGGGTGGGCGGACCACTCCCGGTCCACCGTCGCCGAGGAGGGGATGCAGGCCGCGTGGGAGCGCACCGAGGCGCTCGCGGCGCAGGCGGCCGCCGAGCACCCTGGCGTCGACGCCCTGGAGGCGAACACGCCCGGCTCCGCCAGCTCCGCCGCGGCGCCCAAGCCCGTGCAGACCGTGCGCGTGCTGCTCCCCGGCAACACGATCGCGTCCGGCTCACCCGCCGGCGATGTTTCACGTGAAACATCGGAAGGGGACGGCCCCGCGGCGCAGCGGTTCGCGTGGGCCGCGCCGAACGTCCTCGCGGTGGGTTACCAGGACGACTTGGCGTCGGTGCTCGCCACCGTCGGTCCCGCACCGACCACCGTGTCCTACGCCCCCGAGGTCACCCGCTTCGACTACGCCATGGACTCCAACCACTCGCGCGCGGTCAACGCGGCATCGGCCATCCGCCTCGCCGCACAGCAGGCGTGGACGTGGGAGGGCGAACCGGCGACGGAGCCGGTGCTGGTGAACCCGCCCGCGACGTGGGACGCGGACGCCGCGTCGGTGCTGCTGGGCACAGTGGCGGACCTGGTGACCAACGGCGGGGCGCAGCCCGTCTCGCTCAACGCCTACCTGGACGCGCCCGCGGAAGTTCCGGCCGCCGCGAACGTGGGCACCCCGTACTCCGACCCGGGTGCGTTCACCGACTCCGAGATCATGGCCACCACGCAGCAGGCGAGGTTTACCAACGACCTCACCGAGCTGCTCGCGCCGGACCCTTCCATCGCGCTGACCCGCTACGGGTACACGCTCCCGCTGCGCCGCGACCTCATCACCGCGCTGAGCACGGGTGAGCGGCGCAGCGTGCACGGGTACTCCGACGCCGCCGCCGCGGCGAGCGGCCGACTCGCCGGCTCCCGGGACACGCTGACAGAGCTGCGCAGTTCGGTTGCGCTGATTCCGCCGGGGAATGTGTACACGCGGACGTCGCCAAGCAGCCCCTTGCTCATCGTCGCCCAAAACGGCATGCCGCTGCCCGTGCAAACGTCGATTCAGTACCGCGGGCCCGAGGGCGCGACGCTCAACGTGCCGCGCGAGATGCGGATTCCCGCGCGGGGCTCCGTCACTGTGCAGATGACGGCGGACCTGCCGGAGACGAAGCGGGGGACCGACCTACAGCTGTTCCTCGCGGGGCCGAAGGGCGCGCCGATGTCGCAGCCCGTGGACATCACCGTGCGCACCGCGGCGATCGCCGTGCGCGGGTGGGTGTTCGTCGCCGCGCTCGGCGCCGTCGTGACGGTGCTGCTCGCGCTCACGGTCGGACGGAAGCGACGCTCGCGGGCCCCCAACTCGGGCGAGCACGCGCCGGCGGCGACCGGGAACGACCCGCCGCCACAGGCGCCACCCACCCAGCCGCCAAACAGGCAGCCGCAGAACCCGGACGAACCACCAAACCCGTGATTGGAGAACATCCGTGACACAGCAGGATGACGCCGAGCGCACCGCTGGCTTACGCCGGCGCATCGTCACCCCGGCGCCGCCCGCCCCGGTGCCGCAACCACCGGCCAAGGTTCAGGGCCCGGAAGAGGACCCGAACCAGCCCGACAAATCGATGCTGACCACCAGCCCCAAGGGCGAAAGCAGCGAGTCCGACGCCGCGCAGTCCGGGCAGCCCGGAGGCAGCGCTAGGGACAACAGGGACCACAAGGAG
Source organism: Corynebacterium gottingense (assembly GCF_007559235.1). Taxonomy (NCBI): domain Bacteria; kingdom Bacillati; phylum Actinomycetota; class Actinomycetes; order Mycobacteriales; family Corynebacteriaceae; genus Corynebacterium; species Corynebacterium gottingense. The sequence continues at coordinate 37,099 of NZ_VMHH01000011.1, forward strand.
AGCAAGGACGCAGCCTCCACGGACACGATCCACGTCGTCGACATCGACGACGAGGACCCGGACGCACCCGCCGGGGCAGCGGGGGCCGGAGCAGGCGCCGCAGCGGCGACCGCAACGCTCGAGGCCCCAACCAAGAAAGACAGCGGCACCAGCGCCGCGGACACCGGCGACGGCGAGGAGGGCACGAGCAACACCTCGGTCGTGCGCGCCACCGGCTCCATGGCGGTGGCCACCCTCATCTCCCGCGTCACCGGCTTCATCCGCACCGTGCTCATCGGCGCGGCGCTCGGCCCCGCGGTCGCCTCCGCCTTCAACACGGCCAACACCCTGCCCAACATCATCACCGAGATCGTGCTGGGCTCCGTCCTCACCGCCCTGGTGGTGCCGGTGCTGGTGCGCGCCGAGAAGGAAGACGAGGACCACGGCGCCCGCTTCATCCGACAGCTGTTCACCCTCACCGTCACGCTCATGACGGTGGTCACCGTGCTCGCCGTCGCGTGCGCGCCACTGCTGACGCGGCTCTTCCTGGACGACGAGGGCAAGGTCAACGTGGTCCAGGCGACCTCGTTCGCCTTCCTGGTGCTGCCGCAGATCTTCTTCTACGGGCTCTTCTCACTGTTCATGGCGATCCTGAACACGAAGGAGCACTTCCGGCCCGGTGCGTGGGCGCCGGTGGCAAACAACGTGGTCTCCATCGCGGTGCTCCTGCTCTACATGTTGCTGCCGGGGAGTTTGAATCCGGCGGCGCCGGCGTCGATAAGCAATCCGCACGTCGCGCTGCTGGGCCTGGGCACGACGCTCGGCGTGGTGGTGCAATGCCTCATCATGATGCCCGCGCTGCGGAAGCTGCGGATTGACCTGCGGCCGCTGTGGGGCATCGACGATCGCCTCAAGCAGTTCGGCGGCATGGCGCTGGCCATCATTACGTACGTGGCCATCAGCCAGGCGGGCTACATCGTGACCACGCGCATCGCCTCGACGGCGAGCGAGGCCGCGCCGATCATCTACCAGCAGCACTGGATGCTGCTGCAGGTGCCGTACGGCATCATCGGCGTCACGCTGCTCACCGCGATCATGCCGCGCCTGTCGCGCAACGCCGCCGACGGCGACGACGAGGCCGTCGTGCGCGACCTCACCCTGGGCACCAAGCTGACCTTCATCGCGCTGATCCCCATCATCGTCTTCATGACGGCGCTGGGCCCGGACATCGGGCACGCGCTGTTCGCCTACGGCAACTTCGACGGCGACACCGCCCGCACCCTCGGCCTGACGATTAGCTTCTCCGCGTTCACGCTCATCCCGTACGCGCTCGTCATGCTGCACCTGCGCGTGTTCTACGCGCGCGAGGAGGCGTGGACGCCCACCATGATCATCGCCGGCATCACGGCCACGAAGATCGTGCTGAGCTACCTCGCGCCCATGGTGGCGGACTCCACCCAGTCCGTGGTGGTGCTGCTCGGCGCTGCAAACGGCTTCGGCTTCATCGCCGGCGCGCTCATCGGTGCGTTCCTGCTACGCCGCAAACTCGGCACGCTGGAGGCAGCCACCGTCATGCGCACCTCGCTGTGGGCCGCCGGCGCGGGCGTGGTCGGCATCGCCGTCACGTTCCTCATCCGCTGGCTGGTCCGCGACGTCGTCGGCATCAACGTCCCGCGCGCGCTGGGCTCGCTGATCGGCCTGCCCTCGCTGGGATTCCTCATCGAGGTGGCCATCCTGGGCATCCTCTTCCTCATCGTCACCGGCCTGGTGCTCTCGCGCTCGAAGCTGCCCGAGGTGCAGAACCTGGGCCGCGCGCTCACCCGCATCCCTGGCCTGGGCCGCTTCATCCGGCCGGACGACACCGCCGCCATCGAGGTCGGCGAGGTGGACCCGCGCGACGTGTCCACCCAGTTCCTCGTGGCCGACACCTTCAACGCCAGCCCGGTCCCGCCGCCGATGTCCGCCGGCGTGGTCCGCGGCCCGCGCCTCGTGCCGGGCGCGAACGTGTCCGACGGCCGCTTCCGCCTCATCCGCGACCACGGCGCCACCACCGGCGCCCGCTTCTGGCAGGCCCGCGAGCTGTCCACCGGCGCACCCGTAGCGCTCACCTTCGTGGACACCACCGGCGCCGCACCGATGGCGCCCGTCACCCCGCGCGAGGCCGCCCTGCAGGCCGCCGGCGTTGCCCGCCGCACCCGCAAGCTCGCGCGCCTGGGCCACCCTGCGATCGCCGACAACATTGAGATCCTGTCCTACCGCTCCGGCGCCCTGATCGTGGCGGACTGGATCGAGGGCTCCTCGGTGAAGGCGGTCGCGGAGAGCGGCCAGACACTGCACACCGAGGCCGTGGCCAACGCGCTGGCGCCGCTCGCCGGGGCGCTGGCCACCGCCCACGAGCAGGGCATCCCGCTCGGCCTGGACAACCGCCAGCGGCTGCGCGTGGACACCGACGGCCACGTCCGCCTCGCGTTCCCCGCCGTCCTTCCGGATGCGTCCGGCCCCGCCGACGCCGAGGCCTTCGCGTCCGCGCTCCAGCTGCTCACCACCAACGTCAACTCCGACGCGCTCGACGGCATCACGCAGCGCACCAGGGCGCTTGTCGACGCCGACGCGATCGAAAACAGCGACTTCCACGACCTCGAGGACGCGCTGCGCCGCGAGGCGAACCTGCCGGCCCCGGGGGAGGAGCCCACCTCCGCCAACCGGGGCGGCTCGACCGTCGTCGCCACCGCCGCGGCGTCCGGCAACGAGGCGTCCGAAGAGACTGCCACCGAGGACGAGCTTGTCGAGCCGATCGCGGAGACCACCCACGACCCGGACGAGGTCCCCGGCGGCTTCGGTTCGCGCCGCTACGGCACGATCACGGTCACGCTGCTGACGGCCATCGCGGTCGGCGCCGTGGTCCTCATTGCGATCCTCACCACCTCGCTGGTCGGGCTGTTCTCCGGCAACGACATCAACTCTCCGGTCACGCAAAACTCGGTCGAGCAGGGCGCGGAAAACCTGGAGCGGGAAGCGCAGGAGGCCACTGAATCCGCAGGGTCCACAGGGTCCGTCGGGCTGCCCGTGATCATCGGCCCGCTCGAGGCCACGGCGATCGGCACTGCGCAGGACACTGCGCAAGGCACCGACCTCTCGCCGGTGGTCGACGGCGACCGCGCGACCAGCGCGACCGTCACCCGCGGCGAGGGCGTCAAGCTCGCCCCGCCGGAGTCCGCCGGCGCCGTCAACGTGGAGCAGATGCTCATTGACACCACCTCCGACGGCGGCCCCTACGAGATCTACGGCGTGCCCGCGGACTTCCCCGCAGAACAGGAGGGCGCGCTGGACGTACAGTCGCTGCCCAAGCTCGCGGAGGGCAAGTTCCACCCGGGGCAGAACAGCGTCGACGTCACCGACGACGTGAAGCTGCGCGGCGTCATCCTCCAGCTGCCGGCGTTTGAGAAGTCGAACAGTGTGGAGGTCAAAGAGGTTTCCGTGATTGGCTACACGGAGCTGCGGTGACGTGGCGTCGATAAGCGTTAAGCTCAAGCGCTGAATATTATTGCCCGGTCCCTCCCCGCAACGGGGGCGGATCGGGCATAATTGTGCGCGGGAACACATCATTCGGGGGAATTTTGGGGGAAACATGTCATATCGGACTGACCGCGAGCTCGTCCGCGCGCACGCAACCGGGGACCCGGCTGCGTTTACGGATATTGTGCGCAAGCACGGCCCGCAGCTCTACCGCGTGGCGCGCACGCACACGCACAACGACCAGGACGCGCAGGACATCGTGCAGGAGGCGCTGTTGAAGGCCTACCGCAACCTGCACCGCTACCGCGGCGAATCCAAGCTGGGGACGTGGCTGCACCGCATGACGGTCAACGCCGCCATCGACCACCTGCGCCGCACGTCGCGCAAGGACTTCGAGGTGAGCATTGACAACGAGGAGGCCGTCGACCGAGACCGCAACGCCAGCCTCGCCCACGACCCGTTGCGCGCGCTCGATTCCTACATGACCGTGCGCAACGCCGTCGCCGCGCTGCCACGCGCGCAGCGAGGGGCCCTCTTGCTTATCGACGTCCACGGGCTCTCCGTCGAACACGCCGCCAAGGAACTGGGCGTCAAGCCCGGAACGGTGAAGTCGCGCCGCTCCCGCGCCCGGTCCGCAGTCGCGGACCAACTCCTGACGCGCGGCTAACGTCGCGCGCTGAACTGCGGGAATCTCCCGCGGGCGTGGCGCGTTGCGTGGGGCAGTAGACTGTTGCGAGATTACGGCTACAACCACAATCGCGATGATGAGGCGGAGGACGCATGACAAAGCCAGATTTCAACCTGCTTTCTATGAACGTGCTGGGCGATACGCCCGCCGAGAAGAAGGGCGAGCCGGAGGCCGCACCGGCGAAGGGCAGCGGCGATGAGAAGGTTTACGACGTGATCATCGTCGGCTCCGGCCCGTCCGGCTACACCGCCGCCCTCTACGCGGCCCGCGCGGAGCTGTCCCCGCTGGTGTTTGAGGGCTACGAGTTCGGCGGCGAGCTCATGAACACCACTGAGGTGGAGAACTTCCCCGGCTTTGAGGACGGCATCATGGGCCCCGAGCTCATGTCCAGCATGCGCGCCCAGGCAGAAAGGTTCGGCGCGGAGCTGCGCCCCGAGCTGGTCGAGCGCGTCGACTTCTCCGGCGACGTGAAGAAGGTCTACGTCGACGGCGAGGAGTTCAAGGCCCACGCAATCATCCTCGCTACCGGCGCGGCGCCGCGCCACCTGGGCATCCCGGGCGAGGAGGAGCTCACCGGCCGCGGCGTGTCCACCTGCGCGACCTGCGACGGCTTCTTCTTCAAGGACCACCACATCGCCGTGGTCGGCGGCGGCGATTCCGCGATGGAGGAGGCCACCTTCCTCACCACCTTCGGCTCCAAAGTGTCCATCATCCACCGCTCGGAGAACTTCCGCGCCTCCCAGATCATGCTGGACCGCGCCCGCGACAACGAGAAGATCGAGTTCATCACCAACACCGTCGTCGACGAGGTGCAGGAGGCGGACGGCAAGGTCAGCGGCCTGAAGGTCCGCAACACCCAGACGGGCGAGGAGTCCGTTCTGGACGCCACAGCGCTCTTCGTGGCAATCGGCCACGACCCGCGCTCCGCCTTCCTGGAGGGACAGGTCGCTATTGACGAGGGCGGCTACATCCAGGTGGAGGACCCGACGACCAAAACCAGCGTCCCGGGTGTCTTCGCCGCGGGCGACGTGGTGGACCACATCTACCGCCAGGCCATCACCGCCGCCGGCTCCGGCTGCCGCGCCGCGATCGATGCGCAGCACTACCTCAACACGCTGTAGGTCGAGGCGCGTGGGCGTCGTGAAGCGTGGCCCGGCAAGCTGTAATGGTTCTGTTACTTCGCCGGGCGGGCGCGCGGGCCGGGCATTCAGCGGTGGCGACTAGAGTAGGGAAGTCGGAACCGAGAACACGTAAAGGAGTTGCACCGTGAGCGCACCAGTGGACGTCACCCAGGAAACCTTTAAGTCCGAGGTCATCGAGTCGGAGCTGCCCGTCCTCGTGGACTTTTCTGCCGAGTGGTGCCAGCCCTGCCAGCGGCTCGCCCCAGTGCTGGACGAGATCGCCGCCGAGTACGACGGCAAGCTCAAGGTGGTCAAGATCGACGCGGACACCGAGCGCACCCTGACCGCCATGTTTCAGGTGTTCAGCATCCCCACCGTCTTGCTGTACAAGGACGGCGAAAAGGTCGACGAGTTTACCAACTACCGGCCCAAACAGGAGATCCTTTCCCGCATCGAGCCGCTGCTCTAGCTGGGTCCGCGGCGCGCCGACGTGCTGCTTCGCGCGCGGCCGCCTCACCCACGTAGGATGTAGTAGGTATACGTGTCAACCGCTTCGTCAGAAAGGCTCCCAGTGCGTGCAACTCTTCGCGTCGGCGACTCCAGTGCCCGAGTTGCTGAGGTTCGCTCAACACTCGCGCGTCTAGGGTTGCTCAGCGGCTACGAGGGCTCCATCGATGAGTGGAACTCCCGCCAGTTTTCGCAGGAAGAGATGCTTTTCGACGCCACGCTGGCCGACACCATCAAAGCCTTCCAGCAGTCGCGCGGCATCATGCCCACCGGCAACATCGATGACCTCACGCTCCGCGAGCTCCGCCAGGCGTCGTACAAGCTGGGCAACCGCGTCCTGAGCTACCAGCCGAGCCAGGAGCTCGTGGGCGACGATGTCGCGCAGCTGCAGACCCAACTCCACGAGCTGGGCTTTTACGCGCACCGCATCGACGGCCGCTTCGGCCGCCGCACCCACGAAGCGGTGATGACCTACCAGCTCAACTCCGGCCTCGAGGACGACGGGCTCTGCGGCCCCGACACCCTCCACGCGCTGAGCCTGCTGGGCCGGCGCATCACCGGCGGCTCCGCGAACGCCATCCGCGAACGCGAGCACGTCCGCCAGGCCGGACCGCACCTGACCGGCAAGCGCGTGGTCATTGACCCCGCCCTCGGCGGCGCCGACACAGGCGTGACCGTCCAGGGCCCGTACGGCCCCATCACCGAAGAAGAGATCGTGTGGGACCTGGCGCAGCGCGTTGAAGGCCGCATGATTGCCGCGGGCGTGGAGACCATCATCTCCCGCACCCGCGGCGACAACCCGTCCGCAAAGGCGCGCGCCGACCTGGCCAACGGGTTCAAGGCCGACCTGGTGATCTCGCTACAGCTGGACCACTACCCAAACGAAAAGGCCAACGGCGTGGCCACCTTCTACTTCGGGTCCGAAATCGGCAGCTCCTCCATGACGGGCGAGACGCTCTCCGGCTACATCCAGCGCGAGATCGCCGCCCGCACCAACCTGCGGAACTGCCACAACCACGCCCGCACCTGGGAAATGCTGCGCATGACGCGCATGCCGTCGGTGGAAGTGGTGGCCGGCTACCTGAGCAACCCGGGCGACCTGGCCGTGCTCACGGATCCCGCGCAGCGCGACGCGATCGCGGAGTCCATCGTCGTCGCCGTCAAGCGCCTCTACCTGCTGGAATCCGATAACCAGCCGACGGGCAGCTACTCGTTCCAGGACCTGCTGCGCGAGGAGCGCGCGTAGGTTCCTGCTGGGGGAAAGTTTCGGGGGAAAGTTTCGGGGGTTCCGCGCCTGGGCTACTTTGCGTAGTACCTGGTGGTCCGGGTCGAGCCGATCTTGCGGATCAGGGAGGCGTCGACAAGCTTGCGCAACGCGCGGTACGCCTGCTGCTGGCTCAAGCCGGTGATGGCGGCGACGTCGCCGCTGGCCAGGCCCGCACGGCCCGCGCGCTGCACCGCGCCTAACGCCAGCGCGTCATTCCCCTTCACCGCAAGCGGGGCGCTTGAGTGCTGCGTCACCGTCACCGTCACGCCCTGCCCGTGGGTGCCCGCGAAGCTGACCGGGTCCAGGTCTGCGGCGGACAGCGTCCGCGCGACCTCCGGGTACCCCGTTCCGGCGCCGCGCGTGAGCCCGGTGAGCGAGACCGCGGTGCTCAGGTGCAGCGAGCGCGGCGCGTAGACGGGCCGGCCCTCCGCGAGCGCCGCCGCGTCCACCCCGCGCGGCAGGCCGCCGGGGCTTGAGATGCTGGTGAAGTCTTCCTCCAGCGCCACGTAGACGGGCGCGGGCAGCGAGTAGTCGCGGTGGACGAGCGCGTTGATCACCAGCGGAAACGCGGGGCCGAGCGCAGCGCGGTGCTCGGTGAGCGCGCTGAGCATCGTGGCCAAGGGGGCCACGCTTCGCGACGTCCGGTGCGAGACCCGACGGTCCGAGAACACCATTTGGTGGTACGGCAGGTGCGTACGGATCGCCTCCGTGCGGCCGAAGAGCGCGATGGCACCGAGCGTCAGCGGGTGCTCCGCGTCGGTGCGGAACCCGAGCGCGCGGATGAGCGCTTCGTCGGAGCGCTGCGCGGCAAGCGCGTCGCCACCGTGGCTCGCCGCCAGTTCGCGGAAGCTCGCAATCGCCTCCGGGTCGATGTCGTCCGGGGCGGCACCGCGGGCGGGGGAGAGCGCCCAGTCGACCCCGTTGGCGTCGCGGTAGCGCGTGAACAGATACGTCGGGTCCATGCCGACTGCCTCTGCCACGCCCCGCTCATTGAGGCGCCGCGTGCGGTAGGTGCCCCACGCGGTGGCGACGGGGCTCGGGTGCGCGTCGGTCCGCACCGCGATCACCTCAGCGCCGCCGAGCCGCGCGGCGCTCACATCGACCTCCAGCGGCGGGTTGGTGTAGCGGCGCACCGCCATGGCCAGCTGCGCGGGGTCGGTTCGATCACCGTGGAAGGGATAGCAGCCACTGATTGAACCGTCCGAATCCACGCCGATGAAAAGGGTGCCGCCCTCAGCGTTGGCCATGGACGCCATCGTTTCAATCACGCGCCGCTCGTTGATGAAAGCGGCAGATTTACGACGCGCAAACGCCCTGGTCATTCCCTGCCCTAGGGCGATTTGATCAGCCATTTCCTCAGCGCGCATGCCGATAGCTTACATCATTGGTATTCGCCGGTTCGATTCGTCCGGCACCGCCTGATTGAATGATGGAATGTGGGCACACAGCTAGGCGGAATTGGTGAGGTGATGGAATCAGACGGCCGGCGCTTCCGCCAACAGGTCGGCGATTTCCTGGTCCGCCATGAGGTCGAATACGGGCGGCAGCGAGAGCCGGAGGCGGGGCAGTAGCGGGTGGTCGTCCACGATGCGGAAGCCGGCAGACTCGAGGATGGGCACCGCTGTCAAGCCGATTGCGGCGGCGTGGCGGGCGATGGGGCTGTGGGCCTGCGCGGTGGCGTCGTCAAGCGTTGAGCCCCGCGCGGCGGACTCCTGGAGGCCGAAGACTTCGAGGGCCTGTGCACCGGCGCTGGTGGCGGCGGCGATGGTGGCGTCGAGGAGCACCGATTCGTAGCCGCGGCGCTGAGCGCGGGCGTCGATGTGTAGGCTCGTGATGACCCATGCGTCTTGGCTAATGGGTGCGGTGGGGAAGCGGGAGGCGCCCGGGGCGAATTCCGGCGGGCAGAAGAGGATGGTGGCCAGCGCGCCCTCGTCGGCGCTCACCTCCGCGATGGAGTGGCCGATGGGGTACTGCTCGTAGCAGCGCGCGACGAGCCAGGCCTCTTTGTCCAGCTCAGAGCGCTGAACGGTGAACTCGGTGTCGGTGTGGCGAGAGGAGGGGCTCGGCGGGTCGAGCTCCCAGAAGACGGTGTCGGCGGCGCGCCGGTGGATGCGGGCGAGTGTGCCGGCGTGCACCGGCACGAGCTGCGCGCGTGGTTGCGTTGGCACCCGTCCCCCTGACGTTCCGCCGGTCCTCTCAGTCCTGCTCGCCCTGGATCAGGCCCATGATGCGGTCAAAATCGTCCTTGTCGCCGAACTCGACGACGATCTTGCCCTTGCGCTTACCCATGGTCACGGAGACCTTGGTGTCCCAGGCGTCTGCGAGGGAGTTCGCGGCGTTGGTGAGGAACTCCGGCTGCGGCTGCGGCTCGCGCTTCTTCTTCTCGGGCAGCGCGCCGTTGTTGTTCAGCAGCGTGACGGCCTCCTCGGTGGCGCGCACGCTCAGGCCCTCGGCGACGATGCGGTTGGCCAGCTCGTTCTGTGCGGCGGAGGTCTGCTCGTCGCTCTCCAGCTTCACGCCCAGGAGGGCGCGGGCGTGGCCTGCGGACAGGACGTTCGCGGCGACGCGGCGCTGCACATCCACCGGGAGGCGCAGCAGGCGGATGGCGTTGGTGATCACCGGGCGGGAGCGGCCCAGCTTGTCCGCCAGCTGCTCCTGGGTAACGCCGAACTCCTTGAGCAGCTGTTCGTAGGCGGCGGCCTCTTCCAGCGGGTTGAGCTGGACGCGGTGGATGTTCTCCAGGAGGGCGTCGCGGAGCATGTCCTCGTCGGAAGTCTCGCGCACGATCGCCGGGATGTGCTTGAGGCCGGCCTTGGAGGCCGCGCGCCAGCGGCGCTCGCCCATGATTAGCTCGAAGCCGTCCTGGGTGTCGCGGACGACGATCGGCTGCAGCAGGCCGAACTCGCGGATGGAGTGCACCAGCTCGGCCAGCTCGTCTTCGTCGAAGACCTGGCGGGGCTGCTTCGGGTTGGGGATGATCTGCCCCAGCGGCACTTCCTGGTAGCGGGCGCCCACGGGCACCGGCTGCATGACGTTGTCCTTCGCGGCGGAGACAGTCGGGGCGCCGGCGATCGGCCCTCGCGGCGAGCCGCCCACGGTGGGGGCGCCCTTGACCTTCTTGCGCTGCTTGTCCTTCTTGTTCTTCTTGCCCGAATTGCCTGGGTTGCCTGAGTTCGCAGCGTCATCGGCGCCGGCATTGGGGCCCGCTCCGGTGCTGCCGTTGTTCATCTCCTCGCCGGGCTTCGGCGCCTGCGCGCGCTGCGAGGCCTTGCCGTCGCCGAAGATGATGTCGGAGGCGCCGTTGCCAATCGCGCCCGTCTTCCCGGTCGTGTCCGTCGTCGACGGCGCGGACGGGATCAGTGCGGCCAGGCCTCGCCCGAGTCCGCCTTTGCGTTGCTGTGCCATGTGTTACTCCTCGCCCTCAGTGCCTTCTGTACCTGCTGATCCCTCAGCATCTTCCCCCGCGTCCCCGTCGCTATCCAGCTCCGCGAACACTTCGGGGCTCACGCCGATCGGCCCGGTTGTCTCGTGCGGCTGGTAGTCACCGCGGTTGGCCAGCTCGCGCGCCGCGTCGAAGTACGCGAGCGCCCCGCGGGAGCCGGGATCGTAATCAATCACGGTCTGCCCGTAGCCGGGGGCCTCGGACACCTTGACCGAGCGCGGGATGACGTTGTTGAGCACCACCTGGCCGAACTGGTCGCGCACCTCGGCGGCCACGTCGGCAGCCAGGCGCGTGCGCGCGTCGTACATGGTGAGCAGGATCGCGGAGATGTGCAGGTTGTGGTTCAGGTGCTCGCGGATCATGCCGATGTTGCCCAGCAGCTGGCCCACGCCCTCGAGCGCGTAGTACTCGCACTGGATGGGGATAAGCACCTCGTCAACCGCGGTCATTGCGTTGATGGTGAGCAGGCCGAGGGACGGCGGGCAGTCGATGAACACGTAGTCAAAGCCGTGCTCGTCGAGGAACCCGCGCCGGATAGCGTCGTGAAGCCGGTACTCGCGCCGCACCATGGAGACCAGCTCGATCTCGGCTCCCGCCAGGTCGATGGTGGCGGGGATGCAGAAGATGTTCGGGTTCTCCGCGTGCGCCTGCACGGCGTCGTCGGCCTCGGCCTCGCCGATGAGCACCTCGTAGCTGGACACGGTCCCGGAGGTGTGCTCGGCGCCGAGCGCCGTTGACGCGTTGCCTTGCGGGTCCAGGTCGATCACCAGCACCTTCAGGCCCTGTTTGCTCAGCGACGCCGCCATGTTCACCGCCGTCGTCGTCTTGCCCACGCCGCCCTTCTGGTTGGCAATGGTGAGCACGCGCGGCTGCTCCGGCTTAGGCAGCTTCGCGCGCCCAGACGTCATCTGGGTGGCCCGGTGCGCCGCGGCCATGATCGGGGTGTCGTCGAAATTCTGCTCGTCCATATTCGCTCCCCCTTACTTTCGCACGATTGTAATCAGGGTGGTCGGCTGCTCCAGCAGGCCCTCGCCGACCTGGGAGATGGTGGCTTCTCCGCCGCCCGCCTTCCGGATTTCCGCGGCGTCTCGCTCGAGCTCTTCGCTTACCGACGCCCCCTTCATCGCCACCATGACGCCCCCGTGCTTGGCCAACGGCAAGGACCATCCGGCGAGCTTGCCCAGCGGCGCCACCGCCCGCGAGGTGACGGCGTCGAACTGGCTGCGCTGCTGCTCCTCGGCGCGGCCCCGGATCACCGTGACGTTGTCCAGCCCCAGCTGCTCGGTCACCTCGCCGAGGTAGGTGGAGCGCTTCAGCAGCGGCTCGATGAGCGTCACGTCCAGGTCCGGCCGCGCGATGGCCAGCGGGATGCCCGGCAGGCCCGCGCCCGAGCCGATGTCCGCGATGCGGGCGCCCTCCGCGAACGCCTCGGCGGCGACGGCGCAGTTGAGGATGTGGCGGCCCCAGAGCCGGTCCACCTCCTTCGGCCCGATGAAGCCGCGCTGCGCGGCCACGGTGGCCAGCGACTCGCGGTACTGCTCCGCGAGCCCCAGGCGGTCACCGAAGACGGTGCGCGCGATAGCGGGGGTCTGTTCCGACACGGCTGTGCGCTCCTTTACACAAAGGGGAATTGTTTGCACTCCGACTCTAGTAAACGCGCCCAACATTGGGGCAATTGTGCGCGTTCACTTTCGCCAACCCCATTCGCCGCCTGGAATCGGGCACGAAAAAACCCGCCGCCAACTGGCGACGGGTTTGAGTGAGCAACCCTTACTTGCCCTGCTTGCGCTGCTTCTTGGTGCGCTTGTCCACCTTGCGGGCGCCGACGGCCGGGGCGGAGGCGCGCTTGGCCTCGCGCTTGGCGGCCTCTTCCTCTTCTTCTTCCTTGTCCATCTTCGCGTACACGACACGGGTTTGGAAGAAGGTCCAGATGTTGTTGGACAGCGAGTAGAACAGGAGGCCGACGTGCCAGACAAAGCCGGTGAACAGGATCATGGCCGGCAGGAACCAGAGCATCATCTTGTTCATCATCTGCATCTGCTGGTCCATCATCTGCGCGTTCTCGCCCTGAGGTTTGTTCACCTTGCCGGCCGCGCGGCGGGCCTGCTGGCGCTGAATGGACATGCGCGCGTTCAGGTGGGTGAACAGCGCGGACAGGATGACCATCGGCAGGCAGACCGCGATGATCTTGGTCCGGGTGAGGTCCTCCACACCGGTGAACGCGGCGAACGCGTCTTCTGGCATGGACATGTACGCCGACAGCGGGACGCCGAAGATGTTGGCGTCCAGGAAGGAGCGGACGTCCTCGGGCGAGAAGGCGTAGTTGGCAATGTTGCGGTTCTCTTCAACCGACAGGCCGAGCGCATCCGGGCCGTTGCCGGTGCGGTTGAACGAGCGCAGCACGTGGAACAGGCCGATGAACACCGGCATCTGCACGAGCGGGACCAGGCAGGAGGCGAGCGGGTTGGTGCCCATCTCCTTGTACAGCTTCTGGGTCTCCTCGGCCATCTTCTGCTGGTCGTTCTTGTACTTCGCGCGGATTTCCTGCATCCGCGGCTGCATCTCCTGCATGCGGCGCATGGAGCGCATCTGGTTGACCATCGGCTTGATCAGCAGCGCACGGATGGTCACCGTCAGCATGATGATGGACAGCGCCCAGGCCATGCCTGAATCTGGCGAGAGAATTGCGCCGAAGAGTTTGTGGTACGCCCACAGCACCCATGAAATCGGCCAATAAATGAAATTCAGCACTTTTGGCAGTTACTCCTCATCGGTTTGTCGTATGTCCGTTACCTGCACGCTGGAGCTTTGGGCGCTTGTCGACGCCCCCGCCCCCGCCGGAATACTCCCCGGCACAGGGTCGTAGCCACCTGGGTGCCACGGCCCGCACTTACACACGCGGGCGGCCGCGAGCGCGGTGCCTTTCACGGCACCGTGCCGCGCGACCGCCTCGAGTGCGTACGCACTGCAAACGGGCAAAAATCGGCAGGTCCCACCCAGCTTAAGGGGTGACACGTACTTTTGGTAGAGGCGCACCAGCTTCACCAGCGCGGCCGCCGCCGGCCCGGGAGGGCTGGGGATCCGGCCGCCGGCGAAGTTGTAGTACGCCATCAGCGGGTTGTCCGCTCTTGTGGTGGTTTGGCGATTTTGGCGCGCGCCTTGCGGACCGCGCGCTCGAGGTCTCCGGCCAGCTCGGCGCTCGTTGCCGTGGCCGACACCGGAAGCGCTCGGATGACCACGTCGAATTCGCGCGGCAGCGCCTCCGCCTGCGTGCGCGCGACGGCCCGGAGTTTGCGGGACACCGCGTGCCTGGTCACCGCGTTCCCCACCTGTTTAGACACCACGAGCCCGAACCGAGGTCCGCCGCGCACGGCGGTGTCGGTTCGGGCTCTCAGGTGCACCACCAGTGTGCGGGAGCCGCCCCGCGTCCCCTTGCGCATCGTGCGACGGAAGTCGCTGGATGACGCAAGCTTCAGCGGGCGCGGCAGCACGGTGGTGAACCCTGAATTGGTGCAGCTACGGCGCGACTACGCGGTCAGCTTTGCGCGGCCCTTCTTGCGGCGCGCGGAAACGATGGCGCGGCCGGCGCGGGTACGCATGCGGGCGCGGAAGCCGTGCTTGCGCGAGCGACGACGGTTGTTGGGCTGGTAAGTCCGCTTGGACACGGTGGACTCCTTGTATGCGTCACGGCGACCAGCGGTCGGGGGCACTACGCGGCACGGATGTTCTGTGCAGAGCATCCGTGAGCAGTGCTCCCGTCCTCCCGGGGCAGTGGCCGCCTCCGGTAGAAAAATGTTGTTGAGATCGCGCTTCACCGCGTACTGGGTGAAGGCCGCATGCGCTACCTGCGCTGACTCGCCCTTGCGGGGGCCCGGTTCTCGGCGCGGGTAGTGCTCTCAAGCGCGCGAGTGCAAGGCGTTGCGCGGGGCAACGGCCAGTGCGACTAGCGCGACAGACTCCACTAGGGTACGTGATTTTTCCTCCGGGCGACAAATCGACACTCCGACAGGATTCGCGGGGACGAACGGGGGCACCCGAAATTACATGACTGTGTTTTTTCGCAGGTAGTCGGCCCAATCGGCCCGGCAACGTGGGGCTCAACGGGCGGGGAGGGGAGCGGGTCGCTGACACGTGTTCGATCCGTTTTCGAATTCCACAGGTTCTCCGGCGCGACACCGTTAGACACGCTGAGGTGACAGCGGGTAACAATGTCTTATCACCACAATTTCACAAGCATTCAGTGCACAAGCCTGTGGATAACTGTGAAGTATGAGTTGAGACTTCTCCGGGGGACCCGCCATCACCCCAGCTCAACCACAACTTTAGGGTTAAGAAATGTTATCCACAGTTTGCGCACACACCTGTGGATAGAACCCTACGGTGGCGCTATCCACACCTGTGGATAAAGTTGTGGAACAACAGGTGAGGGCCCATCCCGGCCCCCGCCAGCCTGTGGAGGCACCGCCGGATTCGGTGGATTCCGCGGTGGGTTTTGTAATTTCACAAAGTTGCATAAGCCACGCCGCGCATTCCTCCTGCGCCCCGCAGTACCAATACAGACCCCAAGAGCCCCATAGCCCCATGTCGAGGAAAGAACAGGAGTAACCGTGGCCGAGCAACAGATCGAATCGCTCTGGCGTGACACCGTCACCCAGCTGCTGCAGCTCTCAGAGCGACCCGACTCTTCGGTCCCGCAGCTCAATTTCAAGGAGCGCTCCTACCTGCAGCTGGTCACCCCGGTCATGCTGGTCAACGGCTACGCGGTCCTCTCCGTCCCCCACCACGCGGCGAAGACGGTGATTGAGGATTCGCTGGCACCGCACATCACCAACCTGCTCGCCGCCCAGCTCGGCGGGCCGTGCATCCTCGCGGTGTCCGTCGCACCAGCGGCGGAGAGCACGCCGCCTCCTGCCGCTGAGCCGCCCGCCGCGCCGCAGCCCCCACAACCTGCTGAGTCAGGGGTGCCAGAGATGCCGGAGACGCCGGGGCCGGTGGCGTCGACAAGCATGCCCCCGCAGCGCGATTACGCACCCTCCGTGCCCGAGGAATTTGCGCAGGATGCGGGGCCGGGCGAGCAGATCCCGATGGGGCTAGACGAGCTTGCGCAGATGCACGCGCAGCAGCAAAAACAGCGGCAGGGCCACCCGACCGTGCCGCGGCGCATCCCGCGCGAGGAGCCGGCGCACGACCCGGACCGGGCGGCGAACCTGAACCCGAAGTACACGTTTGAAAACTTCGTCACGGGCTCGTCCAACCGCTTCGCGGCGGGCGCGGCGCTCGCGGTCGCCGAGGCACCGGCCCGCGCCTACAACCCCTTGTTCATCTGGGGCGGATCCGGCCTGGGCAAGACGCACCTGCTGCACGCGGCAGGGAATTACGCGCAGGTGCTGCAGCCGGGGCTGCGGATCAAGTACGTGTCCTCGGAGGAGTTCACCAACGACTACATCAACTCCGTGCGCGATGACCGGCAGGAATCGTTCAAGCGCCGCTACCGCAACCTGGACATCCTCATGGTGGATGACATCCAGTTCCTGCAGGGTAAAGAGGGTACGCAGGAGGAGTTCTTCCACACCTTCAACGCGCTGCACCAGGCGAATAAGCAGATCATCCTGTCCTCGGACCGCCCGCCGAAGCAGCTCACCACCCTGGAGGACCGCCTGCGCACCCGCTTCGAGGGAGGGCTGATTACCGACGTCCAGCCGCCGGACCTGGAGACCCGCATCGCCATCCTGATGAAGAAGGCGGCTGCCGACGGCACCGAGGTCGAGCACTCCGTCCTCGAGCTGATCGCGTCGCAGTTTCAGTCCTCCATCCGCGAGCTGGAGGGCGCGCTCATCCGCGTGTCCGCGTACTCGTCGCTGTCCAACAAGCCGGTTGACCTGCAGGCCGCGCACCACGCGCTGCGCGACATCCTGCCGGACGAGGCCGACGTGAACATCACCGCGGACGCCATCAAGCAGGCGGCCGCGGAGTACTTCAAACTCTCGTTGGAGCAGCTCACCGGTGCCGGAAAGGCCCGGCAGGTGGCGCACGCGCGCCAGATCGCCATGTACCTCTGCCGCGAGCTCACCGAGCTGTCGCTGCCCAAGATTGGCGACGAGTTTGGCGGCAAGGACCACACCACCGTCATGTACGCGGACCGGAAGATCCGCAAGGAGATGACGGAGAAGCGTGGCACCTACGACGAGATCCAGGAGCTCACGCAGATGATCAAGAACAAGGCGCGCATGGGCTAGGCCGTGGGCCCGCTTTTCCGCCCCACAAGATCACAAAAACCCCAGAAGTCACTCTCTTACCACTCTCCACAGACTTCTCCACACCTGTGTAATTACGCCGTTGTAATTTGGCGATCTTGCTCACACGGCACCTGACGCAAGCCCCCAGATCCGCCCTGTGGATAACCGTGCAAATCTTGTGAAAGCCCAGTGGACAACGTCCGACCTGCTGTGGAACAAAATCGCGCCCGAAAAGTTATCCACAACCGCGCGGAGATATCCACAGAAACTCCACACCCCGAATCACAGCCCTGTTTCGCGCCACCACCACCGCGAAACCCATGGATTCCACAGATTGCACAGCACCTACTGCAGTTACCAACTCTTTTACTTGTAATTCCTTCTACAGAAAGAGAGGTTGTGCATGACCCGCCCGCTGTCCGCTCGGACAGCCCGATTCTTGGAATTACAAAACCCGCTTTCGCCCCGGGGCGATATGGCGAAGCCCCGGCGCCCCGCCTAGAGTGAGAACGTAATTACAGATCCTGGTTACCGCGGGTAGCCGCGCAACGGTTTCAACATCACGACTACAAGCAAGGGAGCCTTACGCCGTTATGGTCGAGAGCATCGGTGAGAACACCCTGTCATTCCGCGTCCACAAAGATGACCTCTCTGACGCCGTGGCGTGGGTGGCTCGCGCCTTGCCCACCAAGAGCACGCAGCCGATCCTGCGCGCAATTGTGATCACCGCGGACGATGAGGGCCTGGAGCTCGCCGGCTTTGACTACGAGGTGTCCACCCGCGTCCGCCTCGGCGCCGAGGTTGACCAGCCGGGCAGGGTCGCGGTGGCCGGCAAGCTGCTCTCGGACATCGTGGCCAACATGCCCCACCAACCGGTTGAGGTGACCACGGACAACAACACCATGAAGCTGGTGGGCGGCAAGGCCCGCTTCGAGCTTCCGCTGATGCCGCTGGATGATTACCCGCAGGTGCCCAGCCTGCCGGAGACCACCGGCACGATCGCCCCGGCGTCGCTGACCCGCGCGGTCTCCCAGGTCGCCTCCGCCGCCGGCCGCGACGACACGCTGCCCATGCTCACCGGTATCCACGTGGAGATCCGCGGCGCAAAGATGCGCCTGACCGCAACGGACCGCTTCCGCCTTGCCATCCGCAGCCTGGAGTGGGAGCCGCAGAGCCCGGACGTGGAGGCGAAGCTCCTGGTCCCGGCCAAGACCCTCCTGGACAATGCCCGCACGCTGGACACCCAGCTGGAGGACCCGGTGGAGATCGCGGTCGGCGCGCAGGACAACGTTGGCGCCGAGGGCCTGTTTGGCATGCACGTGGGCAACCGCGAAACCACCACCCGCATGCTCGACGCGGACTTCCCCAACGTGGAGCCGCTGCTGCCCAAGGCGCACACCTCGATGGCCACGGTCGAGGTCGCCCCGCTGCTCGAGTCCATCCGCCGCGTCTCCCTCGTGGCCGACCGCAACGCGCAGATCCGCCTGCACTTCCGCGAGGGCGAGGTGAGCCTGTTCGCCTCCGGCGTCGACTCGGGCGAGGCGAGCGAGTCCCTGCCGGCCGCATTCACCGGCGCGGACGAGCTGCTCATCGCCTTCAACGCCGGGTACCTGCGCGACGGCCTGTCCGTCATCGGCACCGACCGCGTCGTCTTCGGCTTCACCGAGGCCTCGCGCCCCGCGATCATGATCCCGGAGCCGGAGGACCTGCCCGAGGCCAACGAGGACGGCACGTTCCCCACCCCGGAGACCCACTTCACCTACCTGCTGATGCCAGTGCGCCTGCCGGGCTAATCGACGCCTACTCGTCCGGCCCCCAACGCGCCCCCTAAGCCGACCTTGCCGACTCAGAGAAGAAACGTTGTACGTTAGCGAACTTGACCTGCGCGATTTCCGCTCGTGGCCCTCGCTCCACCTGGAGCTGGAGCCCGGGGTCACCGTGTTCGCCGGACGCAACGGGCACGGCAAGACCAACATCGTCGAGGCCGTCTACTACACCTCCGTCCTGTCCAGCCACCGCGTGAGCACGGACGGCCCGCTGGTCCGCGGCGGCGCGAGCAACGCGCGTATCTCCGCCACCACGGTCAACGAGGGCCGGGCGCTCACCACGCACCTGCTGCTCAAGGCCTCGGGCGCCAACCAGGCGCAGATCAACCGCACCAGGCTCAAGTCGCCGCGCGAGCTCGCCGGCGTCCTGCGCACGGTGATGTTTTCCCCGGAGGACCTGCGCTTGGTTAACGGCGAGCCCGCCGAGCGCCGGCGCTTCCTTGATGCGCTCGCCGCGCTCCGGGTGCGCCGCCTGGGCGGGGTGAAGGCGGACTATGACAAGGTGCTGCGCCAGCGCAACGCCCTGCTCAAGCGGTCCAACATGGTGCTGCGCCGCGGCTACGAGGACCCGCAGGGCGCGAGCGCGCTGAGCACGCTTGACGTGTGGGACGGGCAGTTGGCGTCGTTAGGCGCGCAGCTCACGGCGGGGCGGATGCGCCTGGTGGGCGAGCTCGCGCCGCACGTCACGGAGTCCTACCACTCGGTGGCTCCGGAGTCGCGGCCGGCGCACATCAGGTACAGCTCCACCCTGGACGCGGCGGTCCGGACGCTCAATGATGGCCCCTCGGAGGACCCCGCGATCTTGGAGGCCGCGATGCTCAGCGAGCTGGGCCGCCGCCGCAGCGAGGAGCTGGACCGCGGGACCACGCTGGTGGGCCCGCACCGCGACGACCTGGTCCTCAGCCTGGGCGAGCAGCCGGCGAAGGGGTACGCCTCGCACGGCGAGACCTGGTCGTACGCGCTCGCGCTGCACCTGGCGGAGTACCGGCTGCTCGCGGCGGACGGCGCGGACCCCGTCCTCATCTTGGACGATGTGTTCGCGGAGTTGGACGCGAAGCGTCGGCAGCGGCTCGTGCGGGTCGCGGAGGACGCGGAGCAGGTGCTCATTACGGCAGCGGTTGGCGACGATCTGCCCGGCAACTTGGACGACGCGGTCTCCGCGCGCTACGCGGTGACGATGGAGGAGGGGGAGTCGCACATTGAGCGATCTGGTCAGTGACACCTTCAACCAGCTGCGCGAGACGGTGCGCCGCAGCGGTCGCCGCCTGCCCAACCTGCGGAAACAGGGCGCGAACGTGACGCCGCGCCGCAGCGTGGGCAAGCGCGCGCTCACGGCGGGGACGACGAGCGCGCCCGGGGAGGGCGAGGAGGTGGCCGTGCCCGGACTCCACTTTGAGGAGCAGGCCCGCAGGCCGTGGGTGCGCCGCGGCCGGCCCACGGGCAAGGATGGGCGGGCGTTGCCGCGGGGGTATGAGGTGGCGTCGTTTAGCGCTCTGCTCGGCAAAGAGGTGCGGCAGCGCGATTGGACCGAAAATATTGCGTACGGCTGGGTGATGGGCAATTGGGAGGGACTGGTTGGCGCGAAGATTGCGCAGCACACAAAGGTGGAGATGATCAAAAACGGGGAGGTTCACATTACTTGCGACTCAACAGCCTGGGCCTCCAACCTCAAGTACATGCAGTCCACGATTCTGCGCGCGATCTCGGAGAAGCTCGGCCCCGACGTGATCACCAAGCTGCACATCTTCGGCCCCAAAACCAAGAGCTGGCGCTACGGCCCGCTGCACGTCAAGGGCCGCGGCCCGCGCGATACGTACGGATAGGGGCTTTTGCTTAGAGACGCCACCGCCCACCCCAAAATCCGCGCGAGAAACGCCCTGTCGCTGCTTCACCTGGTGCCGTAAATGGTCCCCACTACGTGTAAGATAGAGCGGGTTAAACAGGCTTTAGGCACATATTGCCCACTCACGCATATAGAGGAGAGTCCAAGCAGTGGCTGAGCAACAACCTCATTACGACGCGTCATCAATTACCATCCTCGAAGGCCTCGAGGCTGTCCGCAAGCGCCCCGGCATGTACATCGGTTCCACTGGCACGCGCGGCCTGCACCACCTGGTGTGGGAGGTCGTGGACAACTCGGTCGACGAGGCAATGGCGGGCTACGCCGACCGCGTCGATGTGACCCTGTTGAAGGACGGCGGTGTCGAGGTCGTTGATAACGGCCGCGGTATCCCGGTGGAGATGCACCCGTCCGGCGCCCCGACCGTCCAGGTCGTCATGACCCAGCTGCACGCCGGCGGCAAGTTCGACTCCGAGTCCTACGCGGTCTCCGGCGGCCTCCACGGCGTGGGCATTTCCGTGGTCAACGCGCTGTCCACCCGCGTTGAGGCAGACATTAAGCGCGACGGCAAGCACTGGTACCAGCGCTTTAGCAACGCCATCCCGGACGAGCTGGAGGAGGGCGGCAACGCCCGCGGCACCGGCACCGCGATCCGCTTCTGGCCAGACGCGGAAATCTTTGAGACAGTCGAGTTTGATTACGACACAATCTCCCGCCGCCTGCAGGAGATGGCTTTCCTGAACAAGGGCCTGACCATCACGCTCAAGGACGAGCGCGTCTCCGACGAGGAGCTCGAGCTCGAGGCCATCGCCGAGGAGGGCGAAACCGCCGCGCTGGTGGAAGAGGACTCGTTTGATGACGAAACCGTGGTCGAGTCCGACGCCGAAAAGGGCGAGGCCGGCGAGGCCGTCGCCCCGAATGTGAAGAAGAAGCGGGAGAAGAAGGTCACCTTCCACTACCCGAACGGCCTGATCGACTACGTGGAGTACCTGAACAAGGGCAAGACCGCGATCCACCCGACGGTGATCGGCTTTGACCAGAAGGGCGACGACCACGAGGCCGAGGTTGCGCTGCAGTGGAACAACTCCTACAAGCAGTCCGTCCACACCTTTGCCAACACGATTAATACGCACGAGGGCGGCACCCACGAGGAGGGCTTCCGCGCCGCGCTGACCAGCTTGATGAACCGCTACGCGCGCGAGCACAAGCTGCTCAAGGATAAGGAGCCGAACCTGACCGGCGACGACTGCCGCGAGGGCATCTCCGCCGTCATCTCTGTCCGCGTGGGCGACCCCCAGTTCGAGGGCCAGACCAAGACGAAGCTGGGCAACACCGAGATCAAAGGCTTTGTGCAGCGCGCGGTGAATGAGAACCTGTCGGACTGGTTCGACGCCAACCCGGCCGAGGCGAAGGCGATTATTAATAAGGCCGTGTCGTCCTCGCACGCCCGCCAGGCGGCCCGCAAGGCCCGCGACCTGGTGCGCCGCAAGTCCGCGTCCGACCTGGGCGGCCTACCCGGCAAGCTGGCGGATTGCCGCTCGAAGGACCCGGTGAAGTCCGAGCTGTTCATCGTGGAGGGCGACTCCGCAGGCGGCTCCGCCAAGGGCGGCCGCGACTCCATGCACCAGGCGATCCTGCCCCTGCGCGGCAAGATCCTCAACGTGGAGAAGGCGCGCATGGACCGCGTGCTCAAGAACGCCGAGGTCCAGGCCATCATCACGGCGCTGGGCACCGGTATCCACGACGAGTTTGACATCAATAAGCTGCGCTACCACAAGATCGTGCTCATGGCGGATGCGGATGTGGACGGCCAGCACATCGCAACGCTGCTGCTCACCCTGCTGTTCCGCTTCATGCCGGACCTCGTGCAGAACGGCCACGTCTTCCTGGCGAACCCGCCGCTGTACAAGCTGAAGTGGGCAAAGGGCGCGCCCGGATACGCGTTTACCGACGCCGACCGCGACCGCCAGCTCGCCGAGGGTCTCGAGGCCAACCGCAAGATCAATACAGACGACGGTATCCAGCGCTACAAGGGTCTCGGCGAGATGAACGCTAAGGAGCTGTGGGAAACCACGCTCGACCCGGAGACGCGCATCCTCCGCCGCGTGGACCTGGAGGACGCGCAGCGCGCCGACGAGCTGTTCAGCATCCTCATGGGCGACGACGTCGCCGCCCGCCGCAGCTTCATCACCCGCAAGGCGAAGGACGTCCGCTTCCTGGACGTATAGGCAACGTCGGGCTTCAGCGGCCGGTAGCCAGCGTGGTTACCGGCCGCTTTGCTGTGTAGTGGTGTGGTGGTGGCGTGTTACTTCGCGTGGCGCTCGATGATCTCGCCGAGACCCGGCAGCGCGGGCGCGACGATCTTCGACGCCTTGCTGCGCAACGACGTGTAGACCTTCTTCACCGCGCCCGGCAGAGAGTCCACGGAGGCGTCGGCAGTCTTGACAATGTCATCCACGACCTCGTCCTGGTGCGCGGCGAGGTAGCCGCCGAACCCGTTTGCGCTGCCCTCGCCCTGGTAGTTGGCCCAGTAGGGCTCGACGCGCTCGACCAGCATTGGCAGCACCTTATTGATGCCCTTGGACACCGCGTTGGCGTCCGCCTTCTTCCCCGCGGCGAGCGCCGACTTCAGCGCCATGCCAGTCAGGCCGGACTGGTTGGACACGGTGGTTTCCGTGAGCTCGGCGAGGTCCTTCGTCACGGCGGGACGGGTGGTTTCTTCCAGCAGCTTCTGCAAATCAGACATGCGGGACATCTTACCGGCGAAAAGAAAGCCCGTCCGAAGACGGGCCGGGCGGCATCCGGGAACGGCACGCCCGGCCCCAGATGACGAGATCACCTTGGCGAAGACGCGAGTCGACACTCGTATCTACGTCATCCTGTCCTCGTCAAACAGGCGAATGGCACCCGGAGGCACCCCCGAAGGCAACCCGAGCCAGCCACGCAGACCCTCAAGCCGAAGCCCAGCTCGGAACGCCCACGCAAAAGGGCGACCCACCCCCAGGGTCGCCCTTACCGTGTGCCGATGGGCACGGCTGTTGCGGCTCTTCCGCCACAGTCATCTCGCCCGCTGCACCGTCGCCGTGCGCCTCCGCGCAAAGCAAAACGAAACACAGGAGTCACATGAGTCACTGCAACCACAACCGTGCCAAATTTAGCACGGCGGTTGCGGCCACGCTACAGCTGGGGGAGCTGCGGCAGCGGGTACCCGGCGTCCTCGGCGGCCTTGATCCAGGCAGGGACGTCGAAAATGCGGTTGCCCTCGGAGGATCCGTAGACGTGGCTCAGGCCGGCCTGGTTGGCAACTTGGTCGACGGCTTGGCGGAGGGGCGGGATGGCGTCGATAAGCAACTGCACCGATACAAAAGTGGCCAGGGCGGCGATGGTCAGGGAGATCGGGGCCGAGCCGGTGTAGGCGCTGCCGAGCGGCGGCTGCTCGGGGACCTGCGGGCCGTCGGCGGGGACCTTGCCCTCCGGAATTTTCGAGCTCCCCGAGCTTGACGTGCTGGAACCCGACGACAGCTCGGACACACCTGCGTGCGCGGGCGCGGGGACGGCGATGGCGAGAGCGGCCGCGGTCAGCGCGGCAAGGGAGCGTTTTCTCATGCACAACACTCTATTCCGTTCGCGGGTGTGGGGGAACCGGCGCGTCGCTCGCTGCGTCTAAAGGGTATGGGGAGACTTCATAATGGAATGCACATCATGGCCGGGGCACACGTGGTGCACGGGGCGGTAGGGGAGCCAATCAACCGCGAGTTTTCGCTGCCGGCGACGATGCTGCGCGAGCCGAATTTGGTAGCGCACGCAGCAAGGCATCACCCACGCGGGATTGCTTACTCTGTGCCCGCCACCGACCGCGCCGTGGCCCACGCGCTGTCGCACCCTGGCACCACGGTCACCGGCATGGGCGCGCTGGCGCTTTACGGCCTGCCCTTCTTTGCGGATGCCTGCGACACTGTGCTTGTTGGCCCCGGAATCCGCAAGAACCGGCCGGCGACGCAATACACCCCGGCACTCTGGCGGCTCAAGCTGCGCGAACATGAGGCCTGGACCGTCATGTGTGCGGGTCAGCCCATATCTGTAGCAGCCCCTCCGCTTGCCGCGGTCCACGCGCTCCTAAGTATCCGCCGCCGAGAGTCGGCCTGGCACACCTTTGACGCCAGTGCGCTGACACGTGCAGTGCAGCTTATCGACGCCACACGGCGCTTCCTCAACCTCACCCCCGAATCCATCCGCATCAGTGCCTCCCGCAGGCTGGATAGGCGGTGGCTGTCCCAGGTGTTGGGTGCGTCGAGCGCGCTGGCAGACTCGCCAAAGGAAACCGAGATGCGCCTGCTAGCGACGCCGGTAGCGCAGAAGCATGGGCTGACCTTGGCCGAGCAGGTGGTGATCCGTAATAGGTGGGGTAAGCGGGTCACTGACCTGGACCTTGCCCTTATGGAACCCAAGATTGGGCTGATGTACGACGGCGCGCACCACTGGGACAAGCAGCAACGTACCTTAGATTCGCTGATCCAGATTGAGCTGGTTGCGCAGGGGTGGCAGGTGTTGCGCTTCGCCGAGGGGACTTTAGCCAGGCTGCCTGAGAGCGTTGAGGAGGTGTTGCGCCGGACCCTGTGACAAATTTCGCATAGGAAACAAATACAGCGCTCCACGACCTGCGGAAACGCTCACCTGTGCGTTTGCTGTGGTCGACGATGTCACGGCGCCAACCCCGCCCACCGCCGATACACCTCCGCGGCCACTTCCGCGAAGCCGGAATTCTCAGTGCTTAAGGGCTGCATCCTCCGCACCGCTTCGGCTAGCTCCTCCGAAGCCTGCCCAGCAGTGTCACATACAGGCACCCCATGCACCCTTGCACCGGGGACGGAAGCACAAGCAACCAGGGCAGAGAAGGAGCGCACCCGGGCACCCGTATAGGCGCAGTACTCATCGGCAACGGCTAATAGTTGCTCGGCGCTAAAACCCCTCATCGCGCTTGCCTGATGCGCGATTCCATAGTTTTGTAACCGGGGATGACGGAGCGTGCGATGTCGGCGACGGTGGCGTCGTCAAGCAGGCGCGACGCGGAGGTGACCACGGCGCGGCGGGCGGCCTCCTGCTTGGAGCAGCCCCACGCGGATGCCAAAAGGACGAGCGCCTTGTCCTCGTCTGTGGTGAGCCGAAGTGTCATAGCCATACCACTTTGATACCACTGGTCAGCGCTGCAACGCGTCACAGGCCCGGTAAGCTACTTTTAGGTCAAACAAGAAAGGTGAGCAATGAGCGACGACACCACGGGTGGCGGCAATTTCGACGCCATCCAACCCATTGACATCAATGAGGAGATGCAGACCAGCTACATCGATTACGCGATGAGCGTGATCGTGGGCCGCGCGCTGCCAGAGGTGCGCGACGGCATGAAGCCGGTGCACCGCCGCGTCATTTACGCCATGTATGACGCCGGTTTCCGCCCCGAGCGCTCGTACGTGAAGAGCGTGAAGGCCGTGGGTGAGACCATGAGTAACTACCACCCGCACGGCGACAGAGCCATCTACGACACCCTCGTGCGCATGGCGCAGCCGTGGGCGATGCGCTACCCGCTGGTGGACGGCCAGGGCAACTTCGGCTCGCCGGGTAATGACGGCCCGGCTGCAATGCGTTACACGGAGTGCAAGCTCACCCCGCTGGCCATGGAGATGGTGCGCGACATCCGCGAGAACTCCGTGGACTTCGCCCCCAACTTCGATTCGAAGACCCAGGAGCCGACGGTCCTGCCGTCGCGTGTGCCGAACCTGCTGATGAACGGCTCGAACGGCATCGCGGTCGGTATGGCCACCAACATCCCGCCGCACAACCTCAACGAGCTGGCGGAGGCCATCTACTGGATCCTGGACAACCACGACGCGGACGAGAAGGCGACGCTCGACGCGGTGCTGGAGCGCGTGAAGGGCCCGGATTTCCCCACCTCCGGCCTGATCGTGGGCGACAAGGGCATCAAGGAGGCCTACACCACGGGCCGCGGCTCGATCCGCATGCGCGGCGTGACCGAGGTCGAGGAGGTGGGCAA
Source organism: Corynebacterium gottingense (assembly GCF_007559235.1). Classification (NCBI taxonomy): domain Bacteria; kingdom Bacillati; phylum Actinomycetota; class Actinomycetes; order Mycobacteriales; family Corynebacteriaceae; genus Corynebacterium; species Corynebacterium gottingense. Next base: position 63,570 of record NZ_VMHH01000011.1, read on the forward strand.
CCGCCAGGTCATCGTGATCACGGAGCTGCCGTACCAGGTCAACCCGGACAACTTCATCCACAGCATTGCGGAGCAGGTGAACGCGGGCAAGATGGCCGGCATCGCCAGCATTGATGATGAGTCTTCGGACCGCATCGGTATGCGCATCGTCGTGAAGCTGAAGCGCGACGCCGTGCCGCGCGTGGTGCTGAACAACCTGTACAAGCACTCGCAGCTGGAGACGAACTTCTCCGCCAACATGCTCTCCATCGTGGACGGCGTGCCGCGCACCCTGCGCCTGGACCAGATGCTGCGTTACTACGTGAAGCACCAGATCGAGGTCATCGTCAGGCGCACCCAGTACCGCCTTGACGAGGCCGAGAAGCGCGCCCACATCCTGCGCGGCCTGGTCAAGGCCCTCGACGCGTTGGATGAGGTCATTGCGTTGATTCGTCGCAGCCCGACGGTGGACGATGCGCGCCAGGGCCTCATGAAGCTTCTCGACGTCGACGAGATCCAGGCCAACGAAATCCTCGCCATGCAGCTGCGCCGCCTGGCCGCTCTGGAGCGCCAGAAGATCGTGGACGACCTGGCGGAGATCGAGCGCCTGATCGCGGACTACAAGGACATCCTGGCCAAGCCGGAGCGCCAGCGCGAGATCGTGGCGACGGAGCTCAAGGAGATCGTGGACAAGTTCGGCGACGAGCGCCGCACCCGCATCGTGGCCGCCACCGGCGACGTCACGGAGGAGGACCTCATCGCCCGCGAGAACGTGGTGGTCACTATCACCTCCACCGGCTACGCCAAGCGCACGAAGGTGGACGCCTACAAGAGCCAGAAGCGTGGCGGAAAGGGCGTGCGTGGCGCGGAGCTGAAGCAGGACGACGTGGTCAAGCACTTCTTCATCTGCTCTACGCACGATTGGATCCTCTTCTTCACCAACTTCGGCCGCGTCTACCGCCTCAAGGCGTACGAGCTGCCGGAGGCGGGGCGCGCCGCCCGCGGCCAGCACGTGGCGAACCTGCTGGAGTTCCAGCCGGAGGAGAAGATCGCCCAGATCATCCAGATCCAGTCCTACGAGGACGCCCCGTACCTGGTCCTGGCCACCCGCGACGGTCGCGTGAAGAAGTCCCGCCTCACGGACTACGAGTCCGCGCGCTCCGCCGGCCTCATCGCCATCAACCTCAACGAGGGCGATGCCCTGATCGGCGCCGCGCTGACGCAGAACGACGACGACCTCCTGCTCGTCTCCGAGCAGGGCCAGGCCATCCGCTTCCCGGCGGATGATGACCAGCTGCGCCCGATGGGCCGCGCCACCGCGGGCGTGAAGGGTATGCGCTTCCGCGGCGACGACCAGCTGCTCGCCATGACGGTGGTGCAGGACGGCGAGTTCCTGCTCGTGGCCACCAGCGGCGGCTACGGCAAGCGCACCGCCATCGAGGAGTACAACCAGCAGGGCCGCGGCGGCATGGGCGTGATGACGTTCAAGTACACCCCGAAGCGCGGCAAGCTCATCGGCGCGCTGGCGGTGGACGAGGACGACCAGATCTTTGCCATCACCTCCGCGGGCGGCGTGATCCGCACCGAGGTCAACCAGATCCGCCCGTCCTCGCGCGCCACCATGGGCGTGCGCCTGGTGGATCTTGGCGACGATGTGGAGCTGCTGGCCATCGACAAGAACGTCGAGGACTCCGGCGAAGAGGAGGCCACCGCGGTGGCGAAGGGCGAGAAAACCCTTGAAGAGGCCCAGGAGGCGACGCAATCGTCGATAAGCGGGGCCCCCGACGACGCCGAGGGTGAGGAGTAGGCGATGGCCGCACGAAAGGTAACCATCCGCAACGTCGGCGCGGGTTCCGTGTTCAAGGTGGCGACGATCCTGGCGCTGATCGGGTTCGTCGCGTGGATGCTGGGCATCACGATCGTCTACTTTGGCCTCGAGCAGGCCGGCGTGATTGAGTCGGTGAACTCGCTGATCGGCGGCGTCGGCGGCGACCAGGCCATCGACATGACCATCGTGCTCTCCGCCGCGGGCCTGCTGGGCCTGATCGGCGTGGTGTTCACCGCGATCATGGCGCCGCTAACCGTGGTGATCTACAACAGCATCGCGGATCTGGTTGGCGGCGTCACCTACACCATGTCCAACCGCGCACGGTAGGTTTGGCGGGGCTTCGGGGTGCTTATCGACGCCACGTAACCGCCCCAAAAACCCGCCCCCACCAGCCGATTTGGTGGTTATGGCGACGGTGCGTAATATTCTTATCCGTTGCCAGGGCCTATAGCTCAGTCGGTTAGAGCGCATCGCTGATAACGATGAGGTCGCAGGTTCGATTCCTGCTAGGCCCACTCGGACGCTATAATATATAGAGTCTGGGCAATGGGGCATTAGCTCAGTTGGTAGAGCACCTGCTTTGCAAGCAGGATGTCAGGAGTTCGATTCTCCTATGCTCCACAGGACAAACCCTGTACCGTGCGCGGTGCAGGGTTTTCTGTTTTCTCCAGCCCTGCTTCCTTCCGGGCCCGGAACCACGGGCGTTTCGGCGGCTTTCTGTGCTGATTTTAAGTTTTTGGGTGGGGTTTGCGCCTATCGGCGGGGGTGGGGCGGAAATGTGGTGTATATCACGCAAACTTTTTTGGGGTTTTGTCAGGTTGTAAATGTCGAGGTCAACG
>NZ_VMHH01000012.1:0-52795 GCF_007559235.1 Corynebacterium gottingense
TTCTGAGGAGCCACCACCACCGCCAAGCGCTGCGCCCCCAGCTGGGCCGCTTCCTCCGCGATCAGCTCAATACCGGGAGTATCCACCACCGGCAAAAGCTCCTTCGGCACCGTCTTCGTCGCCGGCAGAAAACGAGTACCCATACCCGCCGCCGGCACGACAACCGTCTTCACCGCACCATGGGAAGGCACGGATGATACTTCGTTAGAATTCCGCATAAATATCGAGCCTACATGGCCAGTTGCTGCTATTTTGCTCCGACCCACGTTCTCCGCCCAACCCGAAGGGGGCCACCATGCCAACGCCAACCGAGGACAAGCGAACCCTGCGCGCCCGCCACACCGAATTCCGACGCCGGCTCCGCCGCGACGCCGCTCGCAAGGCAGCGCTCGACGCGGCAATCCTGACCAACGCGGTCGCCTGCATCGACGCGTTCGGCGCACGTGGCGCCAACATCTCCGCCTACAATCCGCTCCCCACCGAGCCAGGCCCGGCAGACTTCGCTGCGCAGCTGCGCCGCCATGCGCGGAGCGTCTTCGTCCCAATCTCGCTGCCGGACTGTGTGCTGGCGTGGTCGCTGGCGGACGGGGCGACGCAGCCCGGCGCGCTCGGTGTCGCGGAACCGACCGGTGCCCGGTTCACCTCCCGCGTCCTCTCCTCCTGCGCGCTGCTCCTGGTTCCCGCGCTGGCCGTCGATGCCCGGGGGATGCGGCTGGGCAAGGGCGCCGGCTATTACGACCGGGCGCTCGCTGGGCTGGACGTGCCCACGGCGGCGGTGCTCTACGACGAGGAAGTCGTCGACGCGGTCCCCCACGACGCGCACGACGTCCCCGTGCGCGCGATCATCACGCCGCGCGGGTGGCGGGAAATTTCGGTGTAGAGGGAACCGCCGCGCGTCCGGCTGCGTCTAATATGCATGGACCTCTCGCAACGACTCACTGGACTCGCCCACCGCCTGCGCACCCCGGGCTATCGACGCTCCGTGCTCCTCCGACGCGCGCTCGCCGCCGCACTCGTCTGCGCCGCAGGCCTCAGCGCGCTGCTCAACGCATCCCGCGCCGACCCCCTGGTCGTCACCTTCGCCCGCCCCGTCGCCGCGGGCGCCCGCGTCACCGATGAGGACCTGCAGCTGCAGCGGGTGCCCGAACGCGTCGTCCCGGAGGGTGCGCTGCGGGAGCAATCCCTGGCCAGCGGGCACATCCTTGCCGCGGGTGCCGCGCCCGGGGAGGTGGTCACCTCCACCCGGCTCGTCGGCCCCGACCTGGTGAGCGAGCTCGTTGCGGGCCAGCCGGAAGGAGAGCCGTTCACCATGGTGCCGGTAGCGCTCGCGGAGCCAGACATCCTGCCCATGCTGCACCACGGCGCCGTCGTGGACGTGATCGCGGAGGGGCCGACGACTGTCGCCTCCGGCGGGCGCATTGTCACCGTTGGCGAGGAAGGCACGGTGCTCGTGCTGATGAGGCGGTCGCAGGCGTCGGCGGTGGCGGCGGCGTCGTTAAGCATGCCCCTCGCCGTCGTTTTGGCCTCTGCTGGCACGCCGGCATAAACTGCGTATCCTTGACACCTGCCATGCGCGCGCATGGCGGTGCCGTTTCTTCCCCCCACTACGCAATGCTCTTGCAAAGGAGTGCATGTTTCATGCTGAAAGGTTTCCGCGATTTTATTCTGCGCGGCAACGTCATCGATCTGGCCGTCGGCGTTGTCATCGGCGCAGCCTTCACCGGGCTGGTCAAGGCGTTCTCTGACGCCATCATCAACCCGCTGCTGAACATCTTCGGCGACGCAGAGGTGGGCGAAGGCTGGAAGATCCCGGTTATCCCGGGCCGCCCCGAGACCGCCCTCGACCTGGGCATGCTGGTCTCCGCGGCGATCAACTTCCTGCTCATCGCCGCGGTGGTCTACTTCCTCATCGTCGCGCCGATGAACAAGCTCAATGAGATGCAGAAGCGCAAGCGGGGCATCCCCGAAGACGTCGCTGCCCCGACCGAAACGGAGCTGCTCACCGAGATCCGCGACCTGCTCGCCGGCCAGTCCCCGGAGCAGGCAGGCAGCACCACCCCGCCCGCGACCAGCGACTAGTCCCCGCCGTGGTGGGGCGGGCGCTCGTAATCGTAGAACTCCCGCCCCGTCAGCTCCGCGGCCGGGTCCCCGTCTTCCTCAAAGCGCACCGCGCGTTCGCCATCGCCCCCGGCCCCCGTGACCGCCGCGTCCGCCGTGCGGTCGTAGTCCACGTCCGCGACGCGCCGCGCCCTTCGCCGCTGCCGCGTCATTTCTGCACGGTGTAGCTGTTGAGCTCCGAGATCAGGTGGTCCACCAGCGGCGCGATGGTGGCCACGCCGTCACGAATCGCCTGCCGGCTCGGGGCCAGGTTGACCACCACGGTGGAGCCGGACACGCCGCAGATGCCGCGGGAGGTGCACGCGTCGACCGCGCCGCAGGCCTGTCCGGAGGAGCGAACCGCCTGCGAGACGCCCGGCACCAGCTTGTCAATCACCGCGCGCGTCGCCTCCGGCGCCTTGTCGCGCGGGCCGACCCCGGTAGCGCCGACGGTGAGCACGAGGTCGACGCCGCCGACCACGCCGGTCTCAATCACCTTGCGGATTTCGGACTTCTTCGACTTGGTGCGCACCACGCCATCGACGTGGTAGCCGTACTCGCCCAGCAACTCCGCAACCATCTCGTGCGTGTTGTCGCCGGGGGCCTCATAGCGGTGATCACCGATGAGCACGATGATGGCCCGGGACGGGGCGGGAGTCTCCTCCGCGAGCTCGGTGGCCCGCAAAAACGCGTCGTCCGGCTCCGCGTTTTCCAGCGCATCAAGTGTTGTGGACATGTGCCTTCTTTCCCTCTCTCGCTTCGACGTTGTTCCGGCCCCGCGACCGGAGGAGTGTCCTTTAACTTACTCGGAACTCAGCGTCACATCTACGGAAACGGGAGCCTCCTCCCCCTCCCGCCGGATCTGCAGGGTGACCGTCTCGCCGAAGTCGTGGGAACGCGTCGCTGCGATGAGCGCGTCGGCGGAATCGATCAACCGGTCGCCCACCTGCGTAATCACGTCGCCCTTGCGCACGCCAGCCTGCTCCGCGGGGCTATTCGGCTCCACGCCGGCCACGACGGCGCCGTCGTCGCCCATATCCATGGCGCTCACCCGCACTCCCAGCATCGGCTGAGAGGCGCTGCCCTTGTCAATCAGCTGCTGCGCCACGCGCTTGGCAAAGTTGGACGGGATTGCAAAGCCCAGGCCGATGGAGCCGCCCTGCGATTCCTGCCCGTAGCCGCCCGCGGACAGCGACGCGATCACGGAGTTCATGCCGATGAGGTTGCCGTGCATGTCCACCAGCGGTCCGCCCGAGTTACCGGGGTTAATCGCGGCGTCCGTCTGGATGCCGTCCATCAGCGAGCTCTCGCCACCGCCTTGCGACGCCCGCACCGGTCGGTTCAGCGCCGAGACGATACCGCTGGTCACCGTCGCAGACAGGCCCAGCGGCGAGCCGACGGCCACCACCTCCTGGCCGACGGCGAGCTGGTCGGAGTCGCCGAACTGCATCGTCGGCAGGTCCTTCACGCCCTCAATCTTGATCACACCGACGTCGGTGTTCACGTCGCTGGCCACGAAGGTGGCGTCGTGGCGCGAGCCGTCATTCAGCGTGACCTGGATCCGGGACTGCGAGCTCGCCGCATCGGCGATCACGTGGTGGTTCGTCAGCACGTAGCCGTCCGAGGAGATGATGGAGCCTGAGCCTTCCGCCGACGCACGCGGCGTCTGCACCACGATCGAGACCACGGCGGGCAGGACCTGCGACGCCACGTCTTCGACCGAGCCCTTCGGCGCCGCCTGTGCCTCCCCCTGGCCGTTCTGCTGGTCGTTCTGCGGAGCCGGGGCTGCCGGCGCTTCCAGGGCGCTGTACGAGCTCCCCTCACCGTCGTTGACTTTGCTCACCACGTACCCGGAACTAGCGCCCCCGACAAGCGCTGCGACGAGTGCGGTGGCGATGACGGTCCCCGCACCGAATCGACGCTTCTCGCGAGCCCCCTCCGGCGCGCTTGGCGCCTGGTCGGCGTAGTACACGGTCGGCCCGTCCTGGCGCGTCTCCGTCAGTGCGGGGGATGTATCTGTGTTGCTAGTAACACGATCCGAGCCGCCGCTCGCTGCGCGACGGGGGTTGCGTGGATCCTCTGGAAAAGTCATGAGGGTAATTATCAACCTTTCTGCTGGAGCCAGTCTTGATGCCTGAACAGACTCCACCTAAAGTTATCTGAACGTTACCTGTGTGCCGTGCGCTGGCGCAATGCCGCTTATCGACGAAACCCCGCCCGGTGAGATCCCTCCCACCAAGCGGGGCAACGCGACCGTACACATACGCGCTTGCTAGTCCTCCGCAGGCGGGCGCCACCCCGGGAACACGACACGCATGCGGGTGCCCCCGTCGTCGGATTCCTCGACGAAGATCTGGGCGTTGTGGCGGTCGAGCACCTGTTTCACAATCGCCAGGCCCAGGCCCGAGCCCGGCATCGCGCGCGACTCCGGGGCGCGGTAGAACCGTTCGAAGACGCGGGCGCGCTCCTTCGGGGCAATGCCGGGGCCGGAATCGTCGACAATCAGCACCGCCTTCGTCGTGGCCGCCTTGAGCGAGATGCGGACGGTGCCGCCGTCCGGGGACCACTTGGCGGCGTTGTCGATCAAGTTAATCGGCGCGCGCCCCATGGCGAAGTGGTCGCCCATGATGACCCACGGGTCGGCGTGGAACTGGAACGTGACGTCCGGGCGGCGGCGACGCACGCGGTCCAGCGCCTCCTCCAGGATCATGTCGAGACGGAGCTCAGTGAACTCCGTGTTCGGAGAGTCCTCGCGCGCAAGGTCGACGAGGTCTCCAATCAGCGTGGACATCTCCTCCATCTGCGCCAGCACGTCCCGCTCCAGGTTCTCGCGCTCCTCGGGCGAGATCATGTCCTGGTGGCCGGACTTGTACATCATCATGAACAGCTCAATGTTGGTGCGCATGGACGTCAGCGGCGTCTTCAGCTCATGGCCCGCGTCTGCGACGAGCTGCGTCTGTCGGGTACGCGAGTCCTGGAGCGTCTGGATCATCCGGTTGAACGAGCGGCTGATGTTGGCTAGCTCGTCGTCGCCCTCAACCGGGAGCGGCTTGAGCTCCTCGGTCCGGGTCACCTCGTCCACCGCTTTTTGCAGCCTGCGCAGTGGATACAAACCGGTCGCGGCGACAACGGACGCGACGGCCCATGCCATCGCAATGCCGAGGCACAGGATGACCAGCAGCGCCGCACCGGAGCTGCCCTGCAGCCGGCGCGAGGGATCCACCTGCTGGGCGAGCGCCACCGCAGAGCCGTCGTCCTTGCGGAGGACCAGGATGCGCTCCCCGCCCGCAGTACGGACCGAGATTTCTTCGCCGTCCGCTTCCCTGTGGAACGCCCCACCGATCGCGATCGCATCGCCGTAATAGCGATTGGACTGCGGCGGCGACACCGCTGCGTGGATCTGCGGGTTGAAGTACTTAAACGCCGCTATCTTCCCCTCAAGCTCATCGACGGGGTGCCTTTCCACCTCGTCCATCAGCGCATCCGCCTTCACCCGGAGGTCGCTATCCATTGAATTCGTGATCGTCGTGGCGGCAGCCCAGAAGCTGACCAGGGCGGTGACCAAGATGGTGAAGGCGACCATCACGCCAGTCAGCACCACGAGCTGCTGGCGCAGAGAAAGTCCGAGCCCAAGGAACCGGGAGCCGCGGAAACCTGACGCCTTCGCGCCCCCCTGCTCGTCGATCCACGCGTCCTTATCGCGCTGGTAAGTCTCGGCTGATTGCCGAAGGATCACGGTGCAGTCTCCCGCAGCACGTAACCAACGCCGCGGACGGTGTGGATCAGGCGCGGCTCGCCCGCTGCCTCCGTCTTGCGCCGGAGGTAGCCGATGTACACCTCGAGCGCGTTGCCGGAGGTTGGGAAGTCGTAGCCCCACACCTCTTCCAGGATGGTCTGGCGGGTGAGCACGCGACGCGGGTTCTGCATCAGCAGGTGCAGCAGCGCGAACTCGGTGCGCGTCAGCGAGATGGTACGGGAGCCGCGCGTGACGTCACGGGTCTCCGGGTTGAGCGTGAGGTCCTCGAACTTCAGCGCGGAGGACTCGTGGTCGCCGCCCTCGATGGAATCCGCGCGGGCACGGCGCAGCAGGGAGCGAACGCGGGCAAGGAGCTCTTCGAGCGCGAACGGCTTGGGAAGGTAGTCGTCGGCACCGGCATCCAGCCCCGCCACCCTGTCAGACACGCCGTCACGCGCCGTAAGCATCAGCACGGGCCGATCGTAGCCGGACGAACGCAGCGTACGGCACACGCCAAGCCCGTCAAGCTTAGGCATCATCACGTCAAGGATGGTCAGGTCCGGCTCTTCCGCGCGGATCAGATCCAGCGCCTCTTCGCCGTCTTCCGCCAGGCACACCTCGTACCCGTTGAAGCGAAGAGAGCGCCGTAAGGATTCACGCACGGCCTGCTCATCATCGGCCACAAGAATTTTCATGTTTCTATTATGGCTTACTCGATGATTTTTGGCGCATAAGACCGCAAAAAAGCCGATTCCCCAGGTCAGGGAACCGGCTTCCGGTGGAGCTGAGCCTAGAACTGCTCCACGTCAATCAGGCCAGCCTGCGCGGCCTTGACCAGGCGACGCGGGATGCGAACTTCCTGGCCGTCGATCTTGACGGTCTGCAGTGCAGCGTTGTCAGCCTTCCACTGCGAGCGACGCATGCGGGTGTTTGCGCGGGACTTCTTAAACTTCGGGGTAGCCATTTCTCAATTCCTCCTTTACGCCTACTTAGCGGACTTCTTCTTACGGCGAGCCATGCCACCGAAGCGCTGGTTGAACTTCTCAACGCGGCCAGCGGTGTCCATGAGGCGCTGTGCGCCGGTCCAGAACGGGTGGGACTCAGCGGTCACGTCGACAACGATGAGCGGGTACTCGTTGCCGTCCTCCCACTGGTCGGTACGGTCGGAGGTCTTGGTGGAGCGAGTCAGGAACTTGTGGCCCGTGTTCGCGTCCTGGAAAATCACCGGGTGGTAATCCGGATGAATATCCTTCTTCATATACTTCGTCTCCCTCAGGATTGAACTTCAGGTCGTCTCCTCCGCGAGGATCGTGCCTGAGTTGGGTGCGAAAATGGTCAAGTGCACAGCGATTGCTGAACAACCTGCAGAATTATACTGCTTCAGGGTGCATTTCCCTAATCGCGCATGTTTGCTTTTCGACGCCACAGCACCAGCGCCCCAGCCAACGCTTGCGCCAGGCCGAGCACGAGCCATGCAACGTTGCCCAGCTCAACCGGATAAGCCAAGCTCAATACCGCAAGCATGAGGTGCATGCCGCCGTGCGAGCCTGCGGCCCACCAGAAGCTACCAAAGCGGTAGACCAGCGCCGCACCCAAAATGGACATCCCGAAGGGCATCACCAGGTAGACGAGGTGGTCCAGCGCACTTTGTTGCCCACCGGCAGAAGTCAGGTGAATCAACGTGAAGGCGACCGTTGTCCACACGATGGTGAGAGTTTCTCGGTGCCGCGTGAGATCGAACAGCCAGCCGCGGTAAAGCAGCTCTTCGGGGATCCCTTGCAGCAGGTATGCGCGCACCAGGATCCACGCCAATACTGCGCCCAGCGGATAGTCGCCAGCGTCGACTGCCTCTGGCACCGCCGGCCCGGGCCCGAGGATCGCCGCGAGCACCGCCCACCCCACGAGCATCGGCACGGACACCACGAGCGTGCCGCCGACAAGGCCCCAGGCCCCGCGCCAGTTGATGCCGGAGCGCTCAACGAAGCGCGCCCACACAACGACGAACGCGACCACCAGGACGGGTGTAAGGCAGAACAGGAGCGTTTCATCTACGTATGGGACGAGCGGGACCCGAGCGAAGTTTGCGCCCATGAGCACACCCGTAGCAATGATGGCGCGGAGCACGAGACCGAGTGCGTTAACAGGAATTCTTGGGTTCATGGTGCACGACTTTATTGAGCACACACTGGCTTAAATAGTGGATGCGGTCACCAAAATCCATGACCCGAGTCATGGGTGTCAGCCGGTACGTTTGGACACCATGAACCGTGTCCACCTCCACCTTTTGGACAGCATTCTGGTGTTCGCCACCATGCTGTACCTCAACTTCGCGTCAGCCGCGCTCGCGCGAGAGGAAGTACTTTTTGCGGTCGCCCTGCTCACCGTCGCGGCGTGGGTGGCGTGGCGCAAGACGGAGCATAAGGCTGCCGCAGTGGTCTTCTCCCTGTGCGCGTTCGCTGTCTTCGCTACGGCGAATAACCCGATCAGCATCCTCGTCCTGTGGTGCGCCGTCGTTGCGTTACATATGAGCCTGGGCAAACGTGCAGCGTACCTCTACGCTGGTGCGATCGTCGTGGCTTCTTTTCTCGCACAGCTGAAGGTCCAGGCCCCGGTGAGCAAGGTCGCGATCGAGACACTCTCCGGCGCTGCCGCAGCCGCAGCGGGACTCAACCTGGCTTCGACGGTCGCTCGGCAGCGCTGGCACGAGGCGCGCCAGCAGGACATGGCGATGGCGAAAGAGCGCGAGAGAATCGCCGCAACGCTTCACGACGCCCTCGGGCACCGCCTCACCACTATCGGGCTTAGCCTCGACTACGCACTCCGCATCCCCGACGCGGAAAAGCGCGATAGTGAGATCGCGAGGGCACGCGCTAGTGTCTCGGAAGCTTTGCACGAGATGCGGGCAACTGTGCGGGCGATGAAGCCTGCCGCACATCCGGACGAAGACATCGAGTCCGCACTTTCCCATTTAGCGGAGTCATTCGCCTCAACTTCGCTGGAGGTGCAATTCACCCACGCCCCGCACACAACGGGCGCAAAGCACTCCACCGAGGAGCGTATGCTCATGCTGCATTTTTGCCAGGAAGCATTGACAAATGTGTTGCGGCATTCGCACGCAACGAAAGCACAGATCCTGCTTGATCATGGCTCACTTGCCGTGGTTGACAACGGGACCGGCATGGCCGGGCCGGAGGCGTTCGGCATCACGTCTCTTCGCGACCGCGCTGCCGGCCTCAAGGGCGACATCGTGACGCTCGCCCACGGCGGCATTGACGGCGGGTTCCGGATCGAGTTGCACCTGAAGGAGAAGGCATGACCACGCGCGCGCTGCTCATCGACGACCACCAGATGCTTCTGCGCGGCCTCCAGCTCATTCTGGATACCGACGGCCGGGTCGAGGTCGCCGCGACAACTACCGACGGAAAACAAGCGCTGGACCTTGCCCGCCGCTTTGATGTCGACGTGGTGGTCACCGATGCTGCAATGCCGGGCACCGACGGGCTCGAGGTCGTTCGCGCCTGCAACCCACACGTCCCTACCCTCGTGCTCACCACGTTTGATGACGCAAACCTGGTCAAGAGCTTGCTCGACGCCGGCGCCTCCGGATACATCCTGAAAGACGTTTCCCCGGAAGAATTGGCAAACGCTATCGTCGCGACCGCCCAAGGTGGACTCGTTCTCGACCCGCGGATCGCCCGCTACGCAGCGGGAAACCCGCAGCTGGCAATCCTAACCCCCACAGAACGCTCCGTCGCCGAAAAAGTCGCACGTGGAATGAGCAACCAGGAAATTGCCGGTGCGCTTTTCCTGGCTGAAGGCACCGTGAAAAACCACGTGTCCGCTCTACTCCGAAAACTCAAAGCACGCGACCGAACGGTGCTCGCCTTGCGTTTAGCCAAAGCATTAGGGCTCTAGGCTCCGCCCCCTGTGTGGCCGGGAAGCGAAATCGCCTGAGATTAGGAAATTTGGCGCTAAACATGTATCGTTGACTCTCGCTGTTGTCGAAGTACACGTATACGCCTACGTCAACCGATTGCACCAGACGCTCTCGCGGACCCTCACTCCGCTTTGCAGTGGCGTCATCCTCACTTGTGATCAGTGCGTGGGCGGCAGAAGAGAAAGAAGTCAACCCATGTCGGCACATTGCCAGGTCACGGGACGCGAGCCAAAGTTTGGCAAGACCGTCTCGCACTCGCACCGCCGCCACTCGCGCCGTTGGAACCCCAACGTGCAGAAGCGCCGGTTCTACCTGCCCTCCGAGGGCCGTACCATTACTCTGAACGTTTCTACCAAGGGTCTGAAGATCATCGACCGTGACGGCATCGAGTCCGTCGTGGCAAAGATCCGCGCACGAGGTGAGAAGATCTAATGGCACGTAACGATATTCGCCCGATCATCAAGCTGAAGAGCACCGCGGGCACTGGTTTTACCTACGTCACCCGCAAGAACAAGCGCAACAACCCGGATCGCATCACGCTGAAGAAGTACGACCCGGTTGTGCGCAAGCACGTCGAATTCCGCGAGGAGCGATAATCAATGGCTAAGAAGTCGAAGATCGCCAAGAACGAGAAGCGCAAGGAGATCGTTGCTCGTTACGCAGAGCGACGCAACGAGCTCAAGGCAATCATCCGCAACCCGGAGACCTCGGACGAGGACCGCCTGGACGCGCAGTTTGAGCTGAACCGCCAGCCCCGCGACGCTTCCCCGTCGCGCGTACGCAACCGTGACTCTCGCGATGGCCGCCCCCGCGGCTACCTGCGTAAGTTCGGTGTGTCCCGTGTCCGTATGCGCGAGATGGCTCACCGCGGTGAGCTGCCTGGCGTCCGTAAGTCTTCGTGGTAAGGAGGAATTGACCAATGAAGCGCAATAACCAACGCAAGGCGCGCATGGAGCAGTCCCGCCGCCCGAAGAAGAACCCGCTCAAGGCCAAGGGCATTGAGAAGGTCGACTACAAGGATATTGAGACCCTGCGTCTGTTTATCTCTGACCGTCACAAGATCCGTTCCCGCCGCGTCACCGGTTTGACCCCGCAGCAGCAGCGTCAGGTTGCTACCGCCGTCAAGAACGCGCGCGAGATGGCTCTTCTGCCGTTCACCACCCGCTAACCAGCGGTTGACGTCAACAGCGTAGAGTTTTCGACCCAAAGCCTGCCCCGCCCGGACACGATTCCGGTGCGGGGCAGGCTTTTTCATGCGCTGCCGCTACCTTTCTAACGATTGAAAGGCCGCGGCGTGCAGTAGACTAGGAACGCACACGCGTCGCTGCCGTCCCCGCAGACCGGCGCCGCCTTGAGAGGAGTAGTGGATGAGCGGAAACGTGGGTCGCCCCCGCAAGAACAGCCCCCGTCGTCGCGGCAAGACAGCCCGCGACGAAATCCTCGACGCATCCTCGGAATTGTTCACCCGCCGCGGCTTCTCCACCACGTCCACGCACCAGATCGCGGAGGCCGTGGGCATCCGCCAGGCGTCGCTGTACTACCACTTCCCCTCCAAGAACGACATCTTCCTTACCCTGCTCAAGGGCACGATCCAACCGGCGTTGGACCTCGCCTCGGACCTGGCGGAGTCGGACGCGTCGCCCGCGCTGAAGCTGTGGGCGCTGTGCGCCGCCGAGACGCGCATCCTGCTGTCTTCCAATTGGAACATCGGTCGCCTCTACCAGCTGCCGACGCTGGAATCGGAGGAGTTCGAGGAGTACCACGAGGCGCGCGCAAAGCTCGAGGGCATCTATCGCGACCTCGCGGCGCAAATCGTCGGCGATGACGACCCACGCATCGAGCTTCCGTTCCACATGACGCTCGCCGCGATTGAGATGCGCGACAACACCGGTGTGGCGCCCTACCCGCTTGTCGACGATGCTCTGCCCGCCCCCTCCGTCACGATCGCCGATGCGGTGCTCGACGTGCTCCACGCCGAGCTTCCCTCTTGCCGTGGCGAGCGCACCCTGGAACTGGTGGCGAAGGTGTCGGGGAACCCGGAGTAGCAGCGGGGCTCACGGCTGGCAGCGCGCCACCGGCAGTAACTCGGTTCCCTCCCCCAACCGCTGCGCCATCGCGTTGAGCATCTGCTGCCCTGTCTCGTACGCGCCGTCCGCGGGGAGCGCGGTGAGTGCCACGGGCACGTAGCTCCCGTCCGCGCGCGGCACGAGGCCGAACTGTCGCACCTGATACATGCCTGCTGTGTCCGGGCCCCACCCGCCCTTGAACAGGGCCCCAAGCGTCCCCAGCCCGTAGGACTGGCCCGGGTCGACCTGCCCCATGAGCTGGAGTACCTGCCCGGCGCCAGCAATGCACGCGAGCGAGTCGGCGAGCTGTGCTTCATCGCTGACCGAGAGGGCGGTCTGGCCGAACGTGGAGAACTCCGGACGGGTCTTCGCCGTATTTACAGGCACGGTAAGGCCGGACTCGCTGAGCACCGCATCCACCGCGTCGGCACCTGCGGTGGCGTAGAGCCGTTCCGCAGCGGCGTTGTCCGAGGCGGTGATGGCGGCGGCGACGTCGCCGGAGGCAGCGGGATCGGCGCGGAGCGCGGCGATCGCGATGGGCACCTTAATCGTCGACCACGCCGCGGTCGCCCCCTGCTCCCCTGAGGCCACTACTCCGTTCGGCCCGGCGACGGCGGCGCCGGCGGTGCCCCAGGCGGAGGCGGCCTGCACGGTGGCGTCGAGAAGCGACTGCGCGTCAGGGGTCGCTGCGCTGTGCTCAGTCGTGGACGGGGCAGGTGCGGGTGCGAGCGGAGGCGTGACAAACTCGGTGGACTTCACCACGACTGTCGATGGTTCCTGCTGCGTCCCAGTCGGCACGGTACAGGACGACAAGGCGCAGGCGAACACAGCAAACGCCGCGGAGGCTCTCGCACGGCCGCGAGGGACTACCAAATCCGGACCCTGGCGTTATTGCCGCCGGAGCAGTACACGGTGCTGCCGCCGCTGCACGACATGGTGTAGGTGTATCCCGTCCGCGGGCTGTACGCAGAGATCGTGACGTTCGTGCTGCCCGAACTGTTGTACGCGTCGACGAACTCGCTGTACACGTTCGCGGCAAACGGCCCGGTGGTCACCCCGGTATCGGCCGCGTAATGCGAGTACGTGTGACGCGAGGGCGCCGGTGCTGCCGGGGCGGGCTCCTCGGCCTGCTGCTGGGCGGGCGCCTCCTGCTGGAGCGTCTGGGTCTCCACATCCGTAATGGTCACCGGCTCGCTCGAGCCGCTGAACGCCCCGGAACCAAACAGGTACGCAAGCACGCCCACTATCGCGGCGAGCAGGACCCCAATGATGGCGATGAGCCACGGGGTCCAGTTTCGGCGATTCTCCTCGTGGTACGGGTACTGCCCCTGGCCGTACGCCGGACCGTATTGCTGTGGTGGATATTGCTGCGGTGCGTATTGCTGCTGGGGCTGCTGCGGGTACTGGCCCGAGAACTGTACCGTCTCGGTGTCCGCGGCGGCCCACTGCTCCGTGCTGGGGTTCACGTCGCCTTGGCCGTACTTACTGCTCATTGTCGCGCCTTTCCCGAGGCGCGGGGGCGCGCCGAGGGTCATGTATGCAAATTGGGGGTTCTGGGAAATGATAAATCAACATCTGCCAAAATGTTGAAATTCACCGTGCATTTCCCTCACCGCCAGCTGGGTGCGCTACCGGCTCGTCGTCGGGCTGGTCTTGGTCGTCTTCGAGGCTTGTGGCTTCTTCGTCTTGCTCGCCGTTGCAGTGCTTGTCGACGCCCCCGTGCCCGCCTTCGACGACGCCACAGCCGAGGACTTCTTCGACGTCTTTGAGGCTTTCGGTGTCTTCGACGTCTTTGGCGCCGCCGTGCTCGTCGGCGCGGGAGCCGGCGCCACCCTCGTCGTCGTCACCTCCGTGACCTGCGTTGACGTCACGACCATGGTGCTGGTAACACTCTCGGGTTGCTTCGCGCCCTGCGCGAGGCCACTCACCGAGGTGTAAAAGAGCGCCCCCATGATGAGCGCGGCCGCCCCGACCAGACCGCCGACGAGCCAGGTACCAACCGCCCCGCGGCGGTCGTCGTCCTGAGTCTCGTCCTGATATTCATCGACCTGCTGCGCGGGAAGGACCTGGGTAGGCGGGTCAACCTCCTGGTCACGCTCGTACTCGCGTTGTCGGTCGACCACGCACTACCGCCTTTCTTATTTCGGCCTGCAGAGTGTGCAGGTTTCACAAGAGGTTAGCAGCGCGCGGTGGGCAGGGTCCCGCGCATCCCGTCAAGGCCGCGTGCGAGTTCGCTGAGCATTTGGGTGCTCTCCGCGTAGCCGCCGTGGCTGAACGCGGTGATCGCCACGGCGACATCGCCGTTCGGGCCCGGGACCAGGCCGAATTGCCGGGCCACGTAGCCGTCCTCGTGCGTGTTCCAGCCGCCCTTGAAGCGGGCCCCGCCGATCTGGCCAAGGCCCCAGCGCTGATCCGGGGTGATCTGCCCCATGAGGTCCAGCACCGGCTCGTGGCCCGCGACGCAGCGCAGCCCGGAGGCAAACTGCGCCTGGCCGGAGGTGCTCCAAAGGGTATCCATCCCGTACGCGGCGGAGGTCGTCGTGGCGGAACCCGCCTGCTGGATCACCTTGACGGACTCGGCGCCAGGGACCTGGTTGTACATGCGGTAGGCGGCGTCGTTGTCGGAAACGGTAATGGCAAGGCGGGCATCGTTGGCAAAACCCGGGCTCTGGCGCAGGGCGGCGATGGCCAGCGGCACCTTCATGGTGGAAAACGCCGGGTACGCGGCGTTGTCTCCGGCGGTGATCTGCGCGCCATTGCCCGCGACCGAGACGGCGACGCGGCCGTTGTGGTGCCCCTCCACCGCGCGTACCAACCCATCCAGGGCCGCCTGGTGGTCGACGGCGGGCTGCGCGGCGGTGCCCGGCGCGTGGGACGGCTGCCCCTCCTGGCCGGGCTGCTTCGGCCGCAGCTGCGGCGGGACCTGTTGCTTGATGTTGTCGGGCAGGCCGTTGTAGGCCTGCACGTACGCATCGCCGATGACAGGGAGATCCTCCACCGCCGGCATCACCGGCAGGGAGATCCCCATGGCCATCAGCGCCGCGGTAATTTGCTTCGCCCACGGCTGCGAAGATAGTTGCGAGGACACGAATCTGCGCTCCCTACGTCACGTTGCTGCCGTTTATTTACGGCTGACCTTAAAAGTATACGTAAGATACCATTCTGTGCCCCGCCGTCTAGTGAGCGAAGTGGCGAGTCCCCGTCAGGTACATCGTCACACCGGCCTCCTTGGCGGCGGCGATGACTTCCTCATCGCGGATGGAGCCACCCGGCTGCACCACGGCCTTCACGCCCGAGTCGGCGAGCAGCTGGAAACCGTCGGCGAAGGGGAAGAACGCGTCGGAGGCTGCCACGGCCCCGTTGGTGCGGTTCTTACCCTCGTCCAGGGTGTTCGCACGATCGACGGCGAGCTTCGCCGAGTCGACGCGGTTGACCTGGCCCATGCCAATGCCTACCGACGCCCCCTGGGCCGCAATCAAAATCGCATTGGACTTCACGCAACGCACACTGCGCCAGGCAAACTCCAGGTCGGCCAGGGTCTGCTCGTCGGCGGCCTCGCCGGCGACCAGCTTCCAGTTCGAGGTGGCGTCCCCTTCAGCCTGGTAGGCGTCGCGGTCCTGCACCAGCCAGCCGCCGGAGATCTGCTTCCGCTCCTCGCCAGCCTGCTTCGGCTCTACCTGCAGGATGCGCAGGTTCTTCTTTTCCTTGAGCACCTCGATCGCACCCTCCTCGTAGGACGGAGCCAAGATGACCTCGGTGAAGATCGGCTTGACCTGCTCCGCCATCTCGACGGTGACCTCACGGTTCGCGGCGACAACGCCGCCGTACGCGGAGACCGGGTCGCAGGCGTGCGCCTTCGCGTGCGCGTCGGCAATAGAATCGTCCGACACCGCGACACCGCACGGGTTCGCGTGCTTAATGATGGCCACGCAGGGGCGCTCGTGGTCCCAAGCCGCGCGCCACGCGGCGTCGGCGTCCTGGTAGTTGTTGTAGCTCATCTCCTTGCCACCGAACTGGGTGGCGTTGGCAATGCCCCAGCCCTCGTTGACCAGGCGGGCTGCCTGGTGAGGGTTCTCGCCGTAGCGCAGTGCGTCGCCCTCGGCAGCCCCCTCGGCGCCGAGCTGTTCGGCGAACCAGGAGGAGACGGCGGCGTCGTACTGCGCGGTGTGCGTGAACGCCTCGAGCGCGAGGCGCTTGCGGTCCTCCAACTCGAAGCCGTCGCCCTTCACGGCATCAATGACGTCCGCGTAGCGGGACGGGTTGGTCACGACGGCGACGGACGGGTGGTTCTTCGCGGCGGCGCGCACCATCGAGGGACCGCCGATGTCGATCTGCTCCACGCAGGCGTCAAAATCCGCCCCGGAGGCGACGGTCTCCTCAAACGGGTAGAGGTTCACCACGACAAGCTGGAACGGCTCGATGCCCAGCTCCTTCAGCTGCTCGGCGTGGGCATCCTTGCGCAGGTCCGCCAGGATGCCGGAGTGCACGCGCGGGTGCAGGGTCTTGACGCGCCCCTCGAGCACCTCGGGGAACCCGGTGAGCTCGGCGACCTCGGTGACGTTGACGCCGGCGTCGGCAATGCGCTTGGCAGTCGAGCCGGTGGAGACGATCTCCACGCCGGCCTCGCCGAGCGCGCGGGCGAGATCCTCCACGCCAGTCTTGTCGTACACGCTGATCAGCGCGCGCTTAATCTGAATTCCCATTGAACAGTACCTTCCCGTCGAAGATGGTGGCGCCGCGCAGCAGACCCACAATCTGCTCGCGCTCCGCCTGCTTGATTCGTTCGTGCAGAGTGGACTTCGTGTCGCCCTCCTGGATGCGCACCGCGCGCTGAGCGATGATCTCGCCGGTATCCATCCCGGCATCCACGTAGTGGACGGTGCAGCCGGTCACCTTCACGCCGTACTCCAGCGCATCCTCGACGGCGTGCGCGCCCGGAAACGCGGGCAGCAAGGAGGGGTGAGTGTTAATTGTGCGCCCTTCAAACTCATCCAGGAACGCGCTGCCCAAGATACGCATAAAGCCCGCGGAAACGACCACGTCAGGCTGTGCCTTGGCCACGGTCGCCGCGAGCTCTCTATCCCAGGCAGCGCGATCATCGCCAACAGGCACGACCGCGGTGCGCACACCGGCGTTCTTCGCACGCTCGATGCCGGGACATACTTGGTCCGCGACGACGAGATCGACGCGGTACGGGCTCTGGATGTCGTCCAAAATCGCCTTGAGCAGGCTGCCTGTGCCGGAAACCAGCACAGCAACGGACAATGATTGGCTACTCACGGGCCATAGCTTAGTCATCCTGCTTCGCACTGCGGAATACGGCAACCGCCCACACCAGCAGACTCAGCACCGCGAGCCACACGAGCAGGAGAACTCCCAGCTTCCACGCGGTGGGGCCGACGGTCCCGTAGGCGCCGGCCTCGCCGGAGGTGAGCACGCCGAGGATCAGACCGATCACGCCGCCCCACACGCCTGTCGCACCCGCCTGCGCCAGCGTCGGCTGGACCTTCCAGAGCGACGCCAGGATGACGCCGGCCGGGATCAGCATGCACACCGGCGCCCACGCAGGCAAGCTCTCCGGCACCGCGGCCAGCAGCGGCAGCGGCGGCAGGGCGACGTTGCCGGAGGCGAACAGCGAGGTGGACACCCCGGCGTAGTCGAAGGACCCGCCGAGCAGGACCGCCATCGACGTCACCGCAGCGTTGGGCAGGTAGAGCAGGCACAGCAGCGTCAGCCACAGCCCACCCGCGGCCCCGAGGTTGGGGTAGGCGGCGACCAGGTCGCCGACCCGCTGGTAGTGCAGCGCCAACATCACCAAGGCAACGACGCCGCCGGCGAGTGCGAGGTTCCGGATGGCGTTGAGGGCGGTGAGCGCGGCGTCGATAAGCACTTCCGGCACCCCGCCCCGCTTGGCCAGCGCACGCCACAGCACGGTCCGGAGGCCGAAACAGAAGCCAATGAAGTGCAGCGCTGGCGGCAGGAACAGCGCCAACGCGGCGGGCGGGGCGCTGACCGGGTAGACCGCCGAGGCGTCCGACACCATGAACAGAGCGATGCCGGACAGCGTGAGCGGGATGAGGAGAGTGAGTGCGAGCAGCACCCCCAGGTCGAGGATGCTCACCCGGTGGGCGGTCGCGGCGCGGACGCGAGCAGCCACGATGGCGATCGCGCCGAGCGCAGGCAGCAGCGGGACCGCACCGAGGGTCACGCCGTCGAACTCGAACGGGACGCCGTGGCCGACCAGCCACGTCTCGCCGATGGCCATCGGGAGGTACGAGAGTGGCCAACCACCGATCAGCAGCACCGCGAAGCACAGTGCGATCGCGCCGAGCCCGAGTACCGCGTTGGGGACCAGCACGAAGCCAAGGTAGTGGCGGATGCGCTCGCTCCACGTCTGCGGGGCCGGATCCGCCTTTTCTGGGCGGCCGCGCAGCTGCTGCGCGCGACGCGTCCGGTTGCCTTGTCGCAGCCGTTTACGCTTCTCGACGCCTCCACGCGGCCGGCGAGCCTGCCCGCGCCCGTCGGCATCACTGTGCTCACTCGGCTCACTCGTCGCACTTGCTTCACTGTATTCTCGCTGTTCACGCAAGGTAACGCGCGGGCGGCTCCGCTGCGGCCTCGAGGAGGGCCCTGTTTGGGGGCTTGAATTGGTGCTCATCGTCGTTAACTTTGCCACTGAATTGCCGCTGCCCGATGTCCAACACTCCCCCGCGTACCCGCGCAACGGCGGTAAAATACCCGGACGGCTCCCAACAAAATGCAACGTCCTGGGCCCGCCCGGGCATGACGCACAACATGCTCGCGTGCGAGCGCATTTATGTAACGAATCAACAACCTGAAAACGATTAAGAAAATTTCAGAATCCAGCTTGCCATGCCGAGACCGATTCGTTACAGTGACCTCTCGTAGATAACAGGAAGGTTACGATCCGCTACCGGGAAGGTTGCGGAGCACAGACCAACGGAACGCTTCAAAGAGGGCACATGTACAACGCATCGAAGCAGGGCGGCAAGCACCGTAAGCAGACCCCAAACAAGGGTCGCGTCGCCATGGTCGCCGTCACCACCGGCGCCGTCTCCACCGCCGGCCTCTCCGGCGCCGCCGCCGCAACCCTGGCTGCAGACGGCCCGCAGACCTCCAACGTTGACATCGAGCTGGCTGCGGATACCAACCAGCTTGTTGACGACGCCGTCGCCACCGCCGACGCCCTCGCCTCCTCCCCGCAGGTGCTGGCCATCTCCGAGTACAAGCCGGTCACCAACCTGACCGACCAGCTAGACAAGGCCGTTGCACACTCCGACGAAGTAGCAAAGGCCGACGAGGCCGCCCGCGCACCGCAGACCGTCAAGCCAGCAGAGGGCGCGTTCACCTCCCCGTTCGGCCCGCGTTGGGGCTCCTTCCACTACGGCGTGGACATCGCGAACTCCCCGGGCACCCCGATCCTCGCCGTCATGGACGGCACCGTGATCGACTCCGGCCCGGCCCAGGGCTACGGCAACTGGATCCGCCTGCGCCACGACGACGGCTCCGTCTCCGTCTACGGCCACATGCAGACCCTCAACGTGGCAGTCGGCGAGCGCGTCCACGCCGGCCAGAACATCGCCGGCATGGGCAGCATGGGCAACTCCACCGGCTCGCACCTGCACTTTGAGATCCACCCGGACGGCACCACCCCCGTCGACCCGGCCGCTTGGCTGGCAGAGCGCGGCATCTCGCTCTAAGACCTTCCTCCCCCTCTTGACGCCCCGGTTTTCCCGGGGCGTTTTGCGTTGCTGCGGCGTTCGCAGGGATCAAGGGGCAGTACTGCCCGGCTCGGCATGTCGATGGAGTGCGGTTTGGCCTGTGTGACGAGAACGCGATGACGAAGGCGCGGAATTTTCGTCGCACCCTCGTCATCCAGTCTTCGTCATGCAGGACGGGCCGTTTGGGGCGCGCCTTTTTCACCCCTGGCCAGGTCGGGCGTAGAGCATCCGCGCTGCTTCTGCCCATACCGGCCCTCATCCCCACACTCCCCCTCGAAACTCGCGTCACTTTTGCAACAATTTTCACTCCAGTAACACCCGCGTTGACCTGCGCGGACGGCGGAAAATGACACAACTTTTCGACAAAAATGCACGTCAGAGCGTTGCTCACGGGGTGCCGGCGCGCTAAGTTTTAACGCGGTATACGCTCCCCTCAATGTAAAGGTTTGTCGCACATGCAACGTCGCCTGCTTGCCGCAGTCGCTGCCACGGCGCTTTCGCTCACCCTGCTGCCCGCCCCGGCATTTGCCGGCCCGGCCATCCAGATCAACGGCGCCCCGGTAGAAAACCAACAGGATGCGGTCAAGCACCTGGCCAAGGCCGCGGACACCATTTTGGAGTCCGGCGCCACCGTCACCGTCGGCGACTACAGCATTGTCTACGACCCACGCGCGCTCGGCCAGGAGATCAGCAGCCAGTTCACCCCCGACAACGGCGCAGGCGGCGTGACCATGCAGCGCGGCCGCACCGCCGACGGCCGCACCGTGGTCACGCCGGCCACCGGTACGTTCACCTCCGGCTTCGGCATGCGCTGGGGCACCATGCACCGCGGCATCGACATCGCCAACAGCCTGGGCAGCCCGATCTACGCCGTGATGGACGGCACCGTGATCAACGCTGGACCGGCGCAGGGATTTGGCAACTGGGTCGTCATCCAGCACGACGGCGGCGAGGTATCCGTGTACGGCCACATGTCGCAGTACAACGTGTCCGTCGGCCAGCGCGTCAAGGCTGGCGAGCAGATCGCTCAGATCGGCTCTGAGGGCCAGTCCACCGGCCCCCACCTCCACTTTGAGATCAAGCCGGACGGCGTGAACCAGGTCGATCCCGTCCCCTGGTTCGCCCAGCAGGGCATCCGGATCTCCTAAATCTTCTCCATCGGCAGCCCGCCGATGAGCATGAGCCGGACGGTGCCGGAGGAGCCGAAGTCCACCGTCACGGTCTCACGGACTCCCGCGCCGTCCACCGACTGGACGGTGCCGAGCCCGTACTTGGCGTGGTTGACCCGGTCGCCCGGCGCCAGGTTGAGGTTCTTCTGTACCTTCACCCCGCTGGAACCGGCCCCGCGCCCCGAGCGCCGACCAGAACCCGAGCGCCGGCCGCCGCCGAGGGGCGCGGGCGAGCCCCAGGCGCCGGACGTGCCGGTTCCGCTCGGTTCCGTCCTGCGCCAGTCGACGAGGTCCTCCGGGACTTCCGCGAGGAAGCGGCTGGCGGGATTGGTCACGGGGTTCCCCCACGAGGAGCGCAGCATCGCGCGCGTGAGGTACAGCCGCTGCTTGGCGCGGGTGATGCCCACATACGCCAGACGGCGCTCCTCGGCCAGTTCGTCCGGGTCCCCCAGCGCGCGCAGGTGCGGGAACTGCCCGTCCTCCCAGCCGGTGACAAAGACGGTGGGAAACTCCAGGCCCTTCGCGGTGTGCAGCGTCATCATGGTGACCACGCCCTGCTCATTGTCCGGCAGCTGGTCCGCGTCCGCCACAAGAGAAACCTTTTCCAGGAACGCCTGCAGCGATCCCGGCGCGGGCTCGCCCTCCACCATCACGGCGTCGAGCTCCTCGTCCGACATGTAGGCGACCTGGTTGGCCGCCTCGGAGGAGAATTCGCGCGCGACGGAGACGAGCTCGTTGAGGTTGTCCAGGCGGGTCGCGTCCTGGGGGTCGTTCGACGCCTCCAGTTCCGCCTTGTACCCGGTCGCGTCCAGGATGCGGGAGACAAGCTGGCCCAGGTCCGGCATGCCCGTGACCTCGTTGCGCAGCTCCGGCATCTCCTTGCGCAGTCCGTCCATGAGCTCCACGAACCCGCTGATCGCGTTCTTGGCGCGAGCTTTGATCATGTCGACGTTCCCCGACGCGGCGTCGATAAGCGCCTGCCCGAAGCTCACCCCCTGGTTCTCCGCGTGGAGCGCCACCATGGCCTGGGCCTTGTCGCCGATCGCGCGCTTGGGCACGTTGACGATGCGGCGCAGGCTCACCGTGTCATCGGGGTTGTCCAGCACCTTCATGTAGGCGACGATGTCGCGGATCTCGCGGCGCTCGTAGAAGCGCGTGCCGCCGACCACCTTGTACGGGATGCCGGAGCGGATGAAGATGTCCTCGAGCGCGCGGGAGGCGTTGTTGGTGCGGTACATGACCGCCATGTCGGAGTACGGGACGCCGGAGTCTGACAGCTGGTCAATCTCCGAGGCGATAAAGCGGGCCTCGTCGTGCTCGTTGTCCGCGACGTAGCCGACGATCTTCTCGCCCGCGCCGTGGTCGGTCCACAGCTTCTTCGGCCGGCGCCCCTCGTTCTGCGCGATCACCGAGTTGGCCGCGTTCAAAATGTTCTGGGTGGAGCGGTAGTTCTGCTCCAACAGGATGGTGCGCGCGTTGGGGTAGTCGCGCTCGAACTCCTCGATGTTGCGGATCGTGGCGCCGCGGAACGCGTAGATCGACTGGTCTGAGTCGCCCACCACTGCTAGCTCCGGGGCGTCCGCACCCGTGCCCACGAGCGTGTGGATGAGCTCGTACTGCGCGTGGTTCGTGTCCTGGTACTCGTCCACCAGCACATGGCGGAAGCGGCGGCGGTAATACTCCGTGACCTGCGGGTGCTCCTTGAGAATGCGCACGACCTCCCCCACCAGGTCATCGAAGTCCAGGGCGTTGGACTGGCGCAGGCGGCGCTGGTACTCCGCAAAGACCTTGGCCACGGTGGTCTCGAACGGGTTGTGGGTGCGCTCCGCGTCCGCCAACGCGGTGTCCGGGTCCACCAGCTCGTTCTTGAGGTTGGAGATGCCGTTGGCCAGGGTGCGCGCGGAGAACTTCTTCAGGTCCAGGTTGAAGTCCTTGGCAATCATGGACAGCAAGCGGCGGGAATCGTCCGAGTCGTAGATGGTGAAGTTGGTGTTCAGCCCCGGCACGAGCTGCGCCTGCTGGCGCAGGATGCGCACGCAGACCGAGTGGAACGTGGCCACCCACATGCGCTCCGACTCCGGGCCGACCAACTGGGCGACGCGCTCCTTCATTTCCGCGGCCGCCTTATTAGTAAAGGTGATGGCGAGCACCTGCCACGGCGCGACCCCGCGCTCCTGCAACAGGTAAGCAATGCGGCGGGTCAGCACGGCGGTCTTGCCGGAGCCTGCGCCGGCGACGATGAGCAGCGGCGAGCCCTCGTGCTGCACAGCCGCCTGCTGTTGCGGATTGAGTCCCAGGGTCAGATCAGTCATGCGGTTCAGAGTACCCACCGCCCCAACATCGCCCCGAGCCCGTTCGAACACCCTGGATAAAACGGTCCATCTCCGCAGGTGCCGTGGCATAATGTCCTGCCATGAGCGAATTTGACATCCGCATGCCCTCTGGCACCGATGACCCGCTGTCAGACGCGGAGATTCAGCAGTACCGCAAGGAAATCGACCGGCTGGACCGGGTGATCCTGGACGCGGTGAAGCGCCGCTCCGAGGTCTCCCGCGCCATCGGCAAGACGCGGATGGGATCCGGCGGCACAAAGCTCGTGCACACCCGCGAGGTGGCAATCATCAACCAGTTCCGCGACGAGCTGGGCGAGGAAGGCCCAACCCTGGCCAACATTCTGCTGCGCCTGGGCCGCGGGAAGCTGGGCTAGGCACTCGCACCGCACTTTTGGCTACCGTGGGGTGAGAACGATTCGCACTTCCTTGGGAGGAATAATGACCGACATCACGTCCACGTCTGCCTGGAAAAACCTGGAAAAGCTGCACGCCGAGAAGTCGCAGACCACGCTGCGCGACCTCTTCGCCGCGGACAGCAACCGCGCGACAAACCTCACCTTCGAGGCGGCAGGCCTGCACGTGGACATGTCGAAGCAGCTTATCGACGCCTCCATGCTCGACGCCCTGACCGCCCTCGCAGAGGAAGCGGGCCTGCAGGACAAGATCGGCCAGATGTTTGACGGCGCCCACATCAACAACACCGAGGATCGCGCAGTGCTCCACACCGCGCTGCGCCTGCCGGCCGAGGCGGACCTGGAGGTCGACGGCCAGGACGTCGCCGCCGACGTCCATGAGGTCCTCGGCCGCATGCGCGACTTCGCCTCCGCCCTGCGCTCCGGCGAGTGGCTCGGCCACACCGGCCACACCATCAAGAAGGTCGTGAACATTGGCATCGGCGGCTCGGACCTGGGTCCCGCGATGGCGACCAAGGCGCTGCGCGCCTACGCCACCGCAGGTATCACCGCGGAGTTCGTGTCCAACGTCGACCCGGCAGACATGGCCGCGGTGCTGGACCGCTGCAACGCGGAGGAGACCCTGTTCATCATCGCCTCCAAGACGTTCACCACGCAGGAGACGCTGA
This sequence comes from Corynebacterium gottingense, assembly GCF_007559235.1. Lineage (NCBI taxonomy): Bacteria > Bacillati > Actinomycetota > Actinomycetes > Mycobacteriales > Corynebacteriaceae > Corynebacterium > Corynebacterium gottingense. The sequence goes on from NZ_VMHH01000012.1 coordinate 24,162, forward strand.
CCAACGCGCACGCGGCGAAGCGCTGGCTGCTCGAGCAGTTCGACGGCGACGAGTCCGCGATTGCCAAGCACTTCGTCGCCGTATCCACGAACAAGGAGAAGGTCGCCGAGTTTGGCATCGACACGACCAACATGTTCGGCTTCTGGGACTGGGTTGGCGGCCGCTACTCGGTCGACTCCGCAATCGGCCTGAGCCTCATGGCCGTGATCGGCCCGATGGACTTCATGCGCCTGCTCGAGGGCTTCCACGCCATGGACGAGCACTTCCGCACCACCAAGCTGTCCGAGAACGTCCCGGCGCTGATGGGCCTGCTCAACGTCTGGTACCGCAACTTCTACGACGTCCAGACTCACGCCGTGCTCCCCTACTCCGAGGACCTCTCCCGCTTCCCGGCGTACCTGCAGCAGCTGACCATGGAGTCCAACGGCAAGTCGGTCCGCCACGACGGCTCCCCGGTCACCTACAACACCGGCGAGATCTTCTGGGGCGAGCCGGGCACCAACGGCCAGCACGCTTTCTTCCAGCTCCTACACCAGGGCACCACGATGGTGCCCGCTGACTTCATCGGTTTTGCCACGCCGAAGGAGGACTTCCCCACCGCCGACGGCACCGGCTCCATGCACGACCTGCTGATGGGCAACTTCTTCGCCCAAACCAAGGTGCTCGCGTTTGGCAAGGACCAGCAGACCATCGAGGCGGAGGGCGTGAGCAACGAGCTGGCCCCGCACAAGGTCATGCCGGGCAACCGCCCCACCACCACGATCCTGGCCGAGGAACTCAGCCCGTTTACCCTGGGCGCGCTCATCGCGCTCTACGAGCACATCGTGTTCACCGAGGGCGTCATCTGGGACATCAACTCCTTCGACCAGTGGGGCGTTGAGCTGGGCAAGCAGCAGGCCAACGACCTCGCAGCCGCCGTCGCGGGCAAGGAGGCACCGAACACCGGCGATGCCTCTACCGATGCACTGATTTCCTGGTACCGCAGCAAGAAGTAGGCACCCATGGGCGAGCAAATCTCCGCGGATTCCTACACCCCGCGCCAGCGCTCAGTGTACCGGAGGCGCCTGGAGGACGAGCTCGAGCTCTTCGACCGCCACCTGCAGGAGGCGGAGTTTGTCAGCCACGGCACGATCGGGCTGGAGCTGGAGCTCAACCTGGTGGACGCGGAGATGCGCCCGCACGCCAACAACCAGGCCGTGCTCGAGCGCCTCGGCGACGAGTTCCAGTCTGAAATCGGCGCCTACAACGTCGAGCTCAACCACCCGCCGCTGTCCATTGCGGGCGACGGCCTGACCAAGCTCGAGGAGGGGCTCAGCCGGCGCCTCAAAGAGGTGTCCGAGGCCGCGGAGGCCGCCGGCTCCACCGTCGCGATGATCGGCACCCTGCCCACCATGACCTCGAAGTTCCTCAAAAACCCGGCGTGGATGACGCCGGAGAACCGCTACGCGGGGCTGAACAACTCCATCATGGATACCCGCGGTGAGCTCGTCCACCTCAACCTGTGGCGCGAGGAGCGCTACCGCCACAACTTCGAGGACATCGCCACCGAATCCACCTGCACGTCCATCCAGCTCCACCTGCAGGTTTCCCCCGCGCGCTTCGCTAACGCTTGGAACGCGTCCCAGGCGATCGCTGGCGTGCAAGCCGCACTGTCCGCGAACTCCCCGCTCTTTATGGGGCACCGGGTCTGGCACGAATCGCGCATCCCCGTGTTCCAGCAGTCCATCGATACGCGCACCCAGGAGCTGATCAACCAGGGCGTGCGCCCGCGCGTCTGGTTCGGCGAGCGCTGGATCACCAGCGTCTTCGATCTGTTCGAGGAGAACGTCCGGTACTTCTCCCCGCTGCTCCCGGAGGGCCGCATGCAGGCCGGCGCCCCGTTTATGAAGGGCGACAGCCCCGGGCTGCACTACCTCAACCTGCACAACGGCACGATCTGGCGCTGGAACCGCGCCATCTACGACCCGAACACGGAGCTCTCCCACATCCGCGTGGAAAACCGCCTCCTGCCCGCAGGCCCCACTGTCAAGGACATCATCGCGGACGCCGCCTTCTACTACGGCATGGTCAAGGCGCTCAGCGAGCAGACCCGCCCCGTCTGGTCGCGCCTCAGCTTCGAGGACGCCGAGCGCAACTTCCACGAGGGCGCGCGCCACGGGCTCACCGCGCAGATGACCTGGCCGACGCTGGGCAGTATTGACGTCACGAAGCTCGTCGCAAAGCACCTGCTGCCCCTCGCCCACGAGGGTTTGGAGCTTCTCGACGTCGCACCCCACCTCGCCGACGAATACCTCGGCATCATCGAGGGCCGAGCCCGCACGCGCCAAAACGGGGCGATGTGGCAGCTCAACGCGCTCAACTCCATCGCCCCGCAGTCGCGGCCGGCCACCAAGGAGCGCGGCGACGCGCTCGCCCGCGTGCTCAGGCAATACGTAGCAAACCAGCAGTCCGGCGCGCCTGTGCACACTTGGTCCTTGGAGGTCTCGTAGGGCACAATAAGCGTTTAGCTTCGGCCCAAATGGAATACAAGGAGTAGCCGTGCAAGGAATCATCGACTGGATCATCCACCTCATGGAGATCCTCGGCGGCCCGGGCGTTGGCATCGCCATCCTGCTAGAAAACCTCTTCCCGCCAATCCCATCTGAGGTGGTCCTCCCGCTCGGCGGCTTCACCGTGGCGCAGGGCTCCCTGTCCTTCGCCTCCGTGCTCATCTGGTCCATCGTCGGCTCCGTCGTCGGCGCGTACCTCCTCTACGGCATCGGCGCCTGGCTGGGTGCCGCCCGCCTGCGCAAGATCGCGGACTGGATGTGGCTGGTCAAAGCCTCCGACGTGGATGCGTCGCTGAAATTCTTTGACAAGTACGGCAGGACCTCCGTGTTCATCGGCCGCCTCATCCCGGGCATCCGTTCCCTGATCTCCATCCCCGCCGGCCTGGACCGCATGAGCCTGCTCACGTTTGGTATCTGGACCACGCTCGGCTCCGCGATCTGGAACACCATCCTGGTCTCCCTCGGCTACGCGCTCGGCGACCGGTGGGAGGAGGTCACCGGGTACGTCGATGCGTATTCCAAGGTCATCTACGTCATTCTCATCCTGATCATCGTCGGCTTCCTCGCCTTCTTCATCCGCCGCGCCATGAAGGAGCGCAAGGAAGGCGCCCCCGCCCAGTAGCGGCTCACGGCGCGGGCTGGCACCGCGGGCACCACCAGATCACGCGCTCCAGGTCACCCTCGCCTCCGAGAAACCCCTTGGTAATGAGCGTGCCGCAGCGCCTGCACGGTTTCCGGTTCCGCCCAAACACGTAGCTCGTCTCGCCCGCACGCTTGATCCCGGTGGTCACGCGCACGGGCGAGTCTTTGTTTGCCCACATCAGCCGGCGCGCAAGGGCCACATGCTTTGCGACGTCCACGTCCCCCACCTTCAACGCCGGGTGGGTCCCCGCCAGAAAGTTGATCTCGGCGCGGTACTCGTTGCCGATCCCGGCGAGGTTGCGCTGATCCAACAGCGCGCGCCCGATCTCCATGTCCGGGTCCGCCTCGATGCGGCGGATCGCCTCGGCGGCGTCGAAGTCATCGGCAAGCAGGTCCGGGCCCAAATACCCCATCTCCTGGGGGTACTCGCGGGCCGGGAAGACCCGGACAAGTCCGATCCAAAACCCGACGAGCTCGATGTCGGGGGCGGGGGCGTCGGCAAACGAGAGCACGACGCGGGCGGCGTGGCCGGGCTTGCGCCACCGCTGGCCCGCCCGGTGGAAGGCCCAGGTGCCCTCCATCTTCAGGTGTGTGTGCAGGATCTGCGCCGTGTGGCCGGGCGCGCCGAACTGCATAAACAGGTGCTTGCCGTAGGGCCACACGCGCTCGCAGGTCATGCCGGTGAAGTCGACCGTGGCGTAGCGGGGCACGCGCAGGCTCGTGCGCGTGACCTCCCGGCCGGTCATCCACTGCAGGCGCTTGGACAGCTGGTAGACGGAATCCCCTTCAGGCATGGTGCGATTCTAGGCCCCGGGGGCGCTAGTCGCGGGTTAGGTACGGAGTTGGTGCAGCGGGAAGGTGACAATCCCGTCGTCGAGCGGAGCTGTGATGCCTGTGCCCGTGATCACCGCGCTAAACGTTGGAGGTCCGGATTCGTGATCTATCGAGGCGATCGCCTTTTTCAGCGAGGCCACGCCTCGCTCAACCCCACTGAACCCAGTTTTCACTTCGACAGCACCCCAGCGCCCATCAGGCAGTGTGAGCACCGCATCGATCTCGTTGCCGTTTGAGTCCCGGTAGTGGTAGATGGAACCTCCCATTGCTTCGATCATGACTGCGAGGTCGTGGATCACGGCCGATTCGAAGAGAAGCCCCACTGTCTCAGGATCCGCGGTCAATGAGGCGGATGTTGCTCCGAGTGCCGCAATGGCTAACCCGGGATCGGCCAGGTGATACTTGGGCGAGACACGCAACCTTGCTTTCGAGCGAAGCCGCGGGGCCCATGCGGAGACGGCCTCCACGACAAAGATCCGCTGCAGACTGTCGAGGAGTTTCGTCACCGTCGGTAGCGAGATTCCTGGACTTACCGTATCCAAATCCTTTCGCAGTGTGGAGACGGAAACTTCCCCAGAAACGGACCTTGCGATTGCCGCAATCAGCCGCTCTGTAGCAAGTGGAGTCACGCGCAAGTCCGCCACGCGGTGCATGTCCGAACGCGCTGCCTCCGACAGGTATCCGCGTAACTGGGCCAACACGATCTGCTCATTTCCGGTTTGGAATCCCGGAAACCCCGGAGTGAGCAGATTTTGGATGACTTGGGTGTAGGAAATCTGACCAGCGTCGGGGGTGAACGGCTCCCCTTGTAGGAGTCCAGCCAGCGATACGACGGGGGCGTAATCTGCCTTCTCACACAGCGTGAGTGTGCGTTGCCGAAGCCGAAGAAATCGAGCCGCACCGGTATGTCTAGTAATGCTATCCGCAGGAACCGCTGATCCGGCTAAAATAAATTGTCCAGGTTCTGCTGCTAGGTCCACTTCTCGTCGGGCGAGATTGAACAGATCGGGGGCAGTTTGCCACTCATCGAGAAGCCGCGGTCGAGGACCGTCTATCACAGCGGCCGGCGCGAGTTTCGCAACTTGGTTTGTCGCAGGGTCATCGATGAGCGCATACGACGCACAGTGGTGGAGCCCTGTCATCGTCTTCCCGCACCCGCGAGGCCCTTCAATAATCACTGCACCGCTCGCCTCGAGCAGAAACTCAAGCCGCTTATCGACGATTCGCGGACGGTATCGACGGCCAGCCAACTGTTGTGTGTCCAAAACTCCCCCTATTTTACATATTGCAGGTTTTATACTTTATGTTTTGCAGACATCGTACTTGATATTTTGCAGTTTTCGGAGAGCTAATCGTCGAAGCTGAGCCCCTCGGCGGGCCCGCGCGCCGCTTCCATCTCGCCGATCGCCTCGGCCACGCTCCGGCCGCGCCGCTTCGGAGGGGCGACCGCTTTCGCGCCGATCTTGACGCCCTTGTGCGTCACCCGCGCCCCGTAATCGCGCAGGCCAAACGCGGGGCCTCCATTGAGCTTTTCGACGCCCAGTGGTTGCATCCGCCCGGCGCGCACCGCCTCATCCAACGCCTCGATGACCAGCGAAAGCGGATCGTCGAGCCCATCCGGGAAGCCATCGAAGAACGTGGTCATGGTTTTGCCGCCGCGGGTGACGTGGGCGGCGAGGAGGCCGTCGATAAGCACGACGATGGCCCCTGCGGCCCTGGTCGGGCCCTGCACGGGCCACGGGAGTGCGGCTCCGTAGGGGTTGGCGGGGTCGGTGGCGGCGAGCACGTGGACATGCGGCTCGCGGGTTCCGGATGGCCAACCGATGATGTCGTCGGAGTCCGCGTGCCCGCGCAGCCGGTCGATGGTGGCCGGGGTGGAAAACTGCGCCGCGCCGAGGCCCTCGATGAGGTAGCCGCGCAACGCCTTGCCGGAGGATTCGAAGCCGGACAACGTCTTGTAGGCCAGCGCGAAGCCGCCGAGGATGTCCTCGGCAACAACGGAGCCGCGGGTGACCACGCCGTAGCGGTCGAGCAGGCTCTCCCCCAGCGCGACGGAGCGGCGTGTGGCGTCGGTGTCCGCGCGGGGTGTCGCGGCCCAGCGCCCCACCATGTCCGGCGGCGTGGTGTTGGCGAAGGTGGTTCGCCCGGAGCGGATGCGGCTGCGTTGCGGGCGGCGCCGCGTGCGGTGCGCCGACTTGCCTTTGCCGCCGGCGAGGCGGGCGCGGATGGGCGCGAAGGAGTCGGGTGAAACGCAGCCGGCTTCGACCAGGTCCCACATGGCTTCGCGCAGCTCCTCGGTGGTCGTGGTGCGCTCGGTGACGGGGCCGAGCAGGTCCGCGAACAGGTAGCCGCCGCCACTGCGGATGCGCTCCATCACCTGCGTCTGCGTGAGGCTAAGCTGCGGTTCTTCTACCTGAGGCGTGAACTGTTCGGCGTAGTCGGCGGGCAGCAGCATGATCCACGGGTCGCGCGCGCCGGCCTTGCCCGCGCCGACGATGAGGATCTCGCCGCCAGCGGTGAGCTCGTCGAGCATCACCGGCGAGTAGTCGCCCACGCGCGCGGGCAGGATGTGCGACTCCCACGCGCTGGCGGGCAGGCGCACCCCGGCAAGCTGCTCGAGCACGGTGTACACGCCGTCCGCGCCGCGCAACGCTGGGCGCACGCCCGCCGGGGCGATGCTGTGCCAGGCCGGCAAGAAACGCCCGTAGGCGGACTGCGTCACCGGCTGGGTCTGCGCGCGGGCGACTGCCAGCGAGCGCGAGCGGATGATGCGCAAGACTTCGGCGGCGACGTATTCTTCCTCGTCCACGCCCTGCCGGTAGCGCCCCGGGATCACCTTGTCCTGGTCCACCAGTCGGGTCAGCGGCTCGTGCGCCGCGCCAACCGCGAGGCCAAACGCGTCGGCCAGGTCGCGCAGGGTGAACGGGCCGCGCGTGCGCACCCAGCGCCCGACCAGCTGCTGCAGCGCGTCCGGGATGGTGTCCACCTGTGCGGGGACTCCGGGCGGGACGGGGATGCCCAGGCCGTCGCGAAGCAGCGGGGCGTCGAGCGTTTGCGCGATGTGTTCGCGCCCGCCGATGCGCACCCGCATCACCCGGCCGTGCAGGCTCTCCTCCAGTGTGGCCAGGGGAACGTCGGTGTAGTCCGAGAGCGCGTCCACGGCGACTGGCCCCACCATCCGCAGTGTGTCGGCGAACTGCTCGCTGGTTGTCGCGCGGCCCAGGCGGCGGAGTTTCGCGTCGGTTTCGGCGATCACGTCGGCGTCGAGAAGCTCGCGCAGCTCCACGGTGCCCAAGAGCTTGGCCAGCAGCGACGGGTCGAGCGAGAGGGCGGCGGCGCGCTTTTCGGCGAGCGGGGTGTCGCCCTCGTACATGAAGGCGCCGGTGTAGTTGAACAGCAGCGAGGAGGCGAACGGGCTCGGCTGGTCCGTGGTCACCTCCGCGATGCGGATGCGGCGCGTGGACAGCTCGCGCACGACCTCCTGGAGCGCGGGCAGGTCGTAGACGTCCTGGAGGCACTCGCGGACCGTCTCCAAGATGATGGGGAACGACGGGTAGTTGCGCGCGACGTCGAGCAGCTGCTCCGCGCGCTGGCGCTGCTGCCACAGTGGCGCGCGCTTGCCCGGGTTGCGGCGCGGCAGGAGCAGGGCGCGGGCGGCGCACTCGCGGAAGCGGGCCGCGAACAGGGCGGAGTTGCCCACCTGCTCGGTGACGATGTCGGCGATCTCGTCGGCGTCGAACTGGAAGAGCGCCCCGTCCGGCTCCTTCTCCCCCTGCGGCAGGCGTAGGACGATGCCGTCGTCGCCCGCGACGGCTTGGGCGTCCATGCCGGTCTCCTGCGCCACGCGCCAGCCGGTGGCCAGCGCCCAGGCGGCGTTCACGCCCTTGCCAAAGGGGGTGTGCAGGACCACTCGCCAATCGCCCAGCTCGTCGGTGAAGCGCTCGAGCACCAGCGTCTGCTCGTCCGGCAGCACGCCCGTGGCCTCCTCCTGTTCCTGCAGGTAGGCGACGAGGTTGGTGCGGGCGAACTCGTCGAGCGCCGGGTCGATGCCCTCGCCCGAGCGCGCTTTCCGACGGAACCCGCCGAGCGCCTTGCCCAGCTCGTAGGGGCGGCCCAAGCCGTCGCCATTCCAGAACGGGAGGCGGCCCGTGTGCCCAGGCGCGGGCGTGACCTGCACCTGGTCGCGGGTGATGTTCTCGATGCGCCAGCTCGTCGCACCCAACGTGAACACATCGCCCACGCGAGACTCGTAGACCATCTCCTCGTCAAGCTCGCCGACGCGGCGGGGAGCTTTGTCGTCCGCGCCGAGCAAGAACACGCCGAACATGCCGCGGTCGGGGATCGTGCCCGCGTTCGTCACCGCCACGCGCTGCGCGCCCGGCCGAGCCTTCAGCGTCGTACCTTCCAAGATGGCGCGCGGGCGCAGCTCCGCGAAGTCAGTCGACGGGTAGACCCCGGTGACCAGGTCGATCACGGAATCGAACACCTCGCGCGCCAGGTCCCGGTAGGGCCAGGCGCGGCGCACGGTGTCGAACCACTCGTCCACGTCCAGGTCCTCGAACGCGACCGCCGCAACGGTCTGCTGCGCGAGCACGTCCAGGGGGCTGCGCGGGGTGTGCAACTCCTCGATCGCGCCATCTCGCATCCGCGGCACCGTCACCGCGGTTTGCACCAGGTCGGAGCGGTGCTTGGGGTAGAAACTGCCCTGCGAAATCGCCCCGACTGTGTGCCCGGCGCGTCCGACGCGCTGCAGGCCTGAGGCCACCGACGGTGCCGATTCCACCTGGATGACCAGATCCACCGCACCCATGTCAATGCCAAGCTCCAAAGACGAGGTGGCGATCACCGCGCGTAGCGAGCCCTCCTTCAGCATGGTCTCGGTCTGCAAGCGCTCGTCTTTGGACACGCTGCCGTGGTGGGCACGCGCAATGACCTGGGTGGCGTGGCCCGCCGTGTCCACCGACTTCATCAACTGCGCCGGCGGGCGGCGAGTCTCCGGTGACAGCGCATCCGGGTCGTGCTCCTTCGCCCAGAGCTCGTTGAGCTGGCTGGTCAGTCGCTCCGCGGTGCGTCGGGAGTTGACAAAGACGATGGTCGAGCGGTGCGCCATCACTTCGTCGTAGACTGCTCGCTCGATGTGCGGCCAAATCGATTTCGATGCGCCCGGCGGCGCGGGCTCGGTGGCGTCGTCAAGCACAAGCGTATCGACGTCGCCCTCAATCACCGCCTCGCCAATCGTCGAGGCATCCTCAGGCACCGGGAGATCCGACATGTCTTCGACCGGCACGTGTACATCGAGCTGCCAGCGTTTCTGCGCGGGCGGATTAGTTATCGTGGTTTTCTCACCCAGGAAGTTCGCCACCGATTCCAGCGGGCGCACTGTCGCGGAAAGTCCGATGCGCTGGAAGTTCCCGGCCAGGCGGCGAAGGCGCTCGAGAGACAGCGCAAGGTGCACGCCGCGCTTGGTGCCCGCGAGCGCATGGATCTCGTCGACAATCACCGTGTCCACGGTCCTGAGGATGCCCGCCGCCTTGGCGGTGAGCATGAGGTAGAGCGACTCCGGGGTGGTGATAAGAATGTCCGGCGGTTTTCGCAGCTGGCGGTTGCGCTCCGCCTGCGGCGTATCGCCCGAGCGCACGCCAACGGAGATGTCCGGCATATCGCGCCCCATCCGCTGCGCGACGCGCGCGATGCCGCCGAGCGGCGCGCGCAGGTTGTTTTCCACGTCCACGCCCAGCGCTTTCAAGGGGGAGATGTAGAGGACGCGGACGCCACCGTGGGTTGAGGACTGCGCGCCGTCGATAGGCATTGCCTGCTGCCCGGCGCGCTCCACGAGCGAATTGAGCGACCAGAGGAAGGCCGCGAGCGTTTTACCCGAGCCGGTGGGGGCGACCACGAGCGCGTTTTCACCGTTTGCAATCGCTTCCCAGGCGCCCGCCTGGACCGGGGTGGGCTCGGCGAAGACCTCGCTAAACCAGGTGGAGACCTGGGGGTGGAAACGCTCGAGGATCGCCGTGCTCATGGCAGCAAGGATAGCCACCGCGCACACGGGCGGAAAACACAGCACACCGCGCCCGGGGTCCTGCGGTAGTGTTTGAACTATGAGTGCGCAGTATTCTGACTCCCGGTTGACCAACCTCATCGCCCAAGGCACCGGCGAGATCCTCAAAGGGATCCGCGGTGTCGGCCTGCTGCGAGGACGCGAGCTTGGCGAGGCAGGCGATGACCTCGCCCAGAACTGGATCGCGCGCGTGCTGGAGCAGCACCGCCCGGGCGATGGATTCCTCTCCGAGGAGGCGGCGGACGACCATTCGCGGTTGGACAACAAGCGCGTCTGGATCGTCGATCCGCTCGACGGCACCAAGGAATTTGCCACCGGTCGGCAGGACTGGGCCGTGCACATCGCGCTGGTAGAAGATGGTGTGCCCACCCACGCAGCCGTCGGTCTGCCGGACCTCGGCGTGGTGTTTAAGTCGTCCGACGTGCGCCATGTCACCGGCCCCTTCGCTGGCAAAGTTGCGATTTCGCGCAACCGTCCGCCGGCTGTGGCTGAGGCCGTCGCCGACGCGTTGGGCTTTGAAACGGCAAAGGTTGGCTCCGCCGGCGCGAAGGCCATGCACGTGCTGCTCGGCGATTATGACGCCTACGTGCATGCCGGCGGCCAGTACGAGTGGGACCAGGCAGCCCCGGTCGGCGTCTCGCTGGCCGCGGGCCTGCACTGCTCACGCCTCGACGGCTCCCCGATGCGCTTCAACAACGAGGACACCTACGTGCCCGACATGGTGATCTGCCGCCCGGAGATCGCCGACGACGTCCTCGCTGCGTGTGCGAAGTACTACGAGGAGCACGGCAGCTTCGAGGGGGTTGCCTCTAAGTGACGGCTACCCCTCCGACCCCCTACGAGGATCTCCTCCGCGAGATCTCGGAGCACGGCAAAGCCAAGGGCGATCGCACTGGAACGGGCACGGTAAGCCTGTTTGGGCGCCAGCTTCGCTACAACCTGGCTGAGTCCTTTCCGCTACTGACCACCAAGAAGGTCTTTTTCAAAGGTGTCGTCGGCGAGCTGCTCTGGTTTTTGCGTGGCGAGTCCAACATCGCCTGGCTCAAGGACAACGGCATTCGCATTTGGAACGAGTGGGCCGACGACAACGGCGAGCTCGGCCCCGTCTACGGCGTGCAGTGGCGCTCTTGGCCCACGCCGGACGGCCAGCACGTGGACCAGATCGCGGAAGCGCTACGCACGCTGAAAGAGAACCCGAATTCACGCCGCAACATCGTCTCTGCCTGGAACGTCTCCGAGCTGGACAAGATGGCGCTTCTACCCTGCCACCTGCTCTTCCAGCTCTATGTGGTGGACGGCACCCTGAGCATGCAGGTCTACCAGCGATCGGCAGACATGTTCCTCGGCGTGCCCTTCAACATTGCCTCCTACGCCCTGCTCACGCACATGTTTGCGCAGCAGGCGGGCCTCAAGGTCGGCGAGCTGATTTGGACGGGCGGCGACTGCCACATCTATAACGACCACGTCGAGCAGGTCCGCGAGCAGCTCTCCCGCGATGCGCGCCCGTACCCGCAGCTGAAACTGCGCAAGGCAGAGAGCATCTTCGACTACACCTTCGAGGACATCGAGGTCGTCGGCTACGACCCGCACCCCACGATCAAAGCGCAGGTGTCGGTGTAGTGCTGGGCGCGATCTGGGCGCAGTCTCTCGATGGGGTCATTGGCACCGGCACCGATATGCCGTGGGGTGTGCCGGAGGATCTCAAGTTCTTCAAAGAGGTCACCATGGGCCACCCGGTCATCATGGGGCGCAAGACGTGGGAGTCGTTGCCGAAGAAACCGCTGCCGGGCCGCCCGAACCATGTGCTCAGCTCGCGCGAACCGGGCGCGTGGTCGGACGGGGCGTTCGTGTCTCCCGACCTTCCCGACCTGAAGACGGACGCGTGGATCATCGGCGGCGGCCAGATCTACGAAGCCACGCTCGACGAGGTCGACGTTGTTGAGCTCACGCTTATCGACGTCCGCGTGGCCGATTCCCTCCCCCACCCGGTCTATGCACCCCGCCTCGGCGCCGAATTTGCTCTGGTACGCGACGGCGAGTGGAATATCTCCCGAACCGGCACCCGCTTTAAGCACCAACGATTTGAAAGGACCGACTCGTAGCATGACTGCGACCCCCGAAACCAACGCTCACGTGACCGTCTTCGCCACCAGCTGGTGCCCGTTCTGCCGCAAACTGCGCGAGAACCTGGACCGCACCGAGACGCCCTACGACGTGGTAGACGTCGAGGCCGCCGGCAACGAGGACGCGGCCGCATGGGTGGAGTCCGTCAACGACGGCAACCGCGTAGTGCCGACCGTGCTCTACTCCGACGGCACCCACGCGACGAACCCGCCCGCATCCGCCGTGCGCGAGAAGCAGGCCGAGCTGGCCGGCGCGTAGCTGATTTTCTGTGCCGCGCGCGGGTGCGGTACGCTCGCACTATTGCCCTAGTAGCTCAGTGGATAGAGCACGGCTCTCCTAAAGCCGGTGTCGGAGGTTCGATTCCTCTCTGGGGCACTCTCTGGGGCACTCTGGGGCACAGTACACCCCCTGGCAGGCGCAAGTCGCTCCGATTCGATGTGTCGACGCGGGAGGCCGGAACGACGTCGACGGCAACGGTGCAAGTGTGTGCATGTTTGCACGCGCGGATTACCCCGTCCGCGGGTATTTGATTGACCCATTCCGGGGGTGCTATGCGGTTTCGCTCATGTGACGACGGCACGAACTTTTTGATGTAGAAACAGGTTCGCCGTATAGGCCGTTTTGTCGGGCCAGCGTCGCGCTCCCGGCTACTCTGAGAAGCGACGAAAACACACCCGACTAGCGCGAAGGAGACATAGTTGGGCAGACAACAACGCCTTGAGCTGACCTGGACGAACAAGGACAAGGCACTCATTCCCACAGAACAAGGCCGTTACGGCTACACCTGGGTTGACCCACGCGACCCGCGGTATTGCGAGACGAGGGTATTGACGGTTGACGAGACGGTGGCCGGAACGAGGTCTGAAAAGGAGGAGGGCACGACCTACTCCGAACGCGCAGACCTGGAGCCGCAGTCGGATAACCTGCTTATTCTGGGTGAGTCGGGCGACGTGCTTGAAGCGCTCACGCGGATGCCAGAGTGGTCCGAGAAGTACGTCGGCAAGGTCAAGTGCATCTACATTGACCCGCCGTTCAACACATCGCAGACCTTCACCAACTACGAGGACAACCTGGAGCACTCGGTTTGGCTGACGATGATGCGTGACCGGCTGCTGCACCTGCGCGACCTGTTGAGTGAGGATGGGTCGATCTGGGTCCACCTGGATGATGTGGAGAACCACAGGATGAGGGTGCTGCTCGATGAGGTGTTCGGGGCAGAGAATTTCGTCGCAGAGATGGTCTGGGAGAAGACGTATTCCCCGCGTAACGACTCAACGACGGTTCCCGCAGTCACCGACGTGATACTGGGATACCGAAAGACGGAGTTGTTCTCCCCCCACCGCTTAGCAAGAACCGCGGAGATGGACGCTCGATACTCCAACCCGGACGGCGACCCGCGCGGGGCTTGGAAGAAAGGTGACGCAAATGCTCCGGGGGCGCAGGTAAACCAGCAAATCTTCTTGTATGGCATACAGCACCCGCTCACAGGGGAGATGGTGTACCCGGCTTTCGGTCGTACGTGGCGGTTCAATCAAGGGACCATGCTGGAGATTATGCGCGGATGGGGGCGGTACGAGTTAGGAGAAGTTACCCCCCAGGAGATCAAGGAACGGGAGCGTGTCTTCGGTGGCGAAATCGCAAAAAAGTATCAGAAGGTTCCCCCGCTCGTTATCCCTAACTGGAGCGAGGAGGACGCGGACCGCGCACGAAGGGTGTACGAGACAGGCCCTTGGCCCAACTACACAATCTCACTGAAACCAGGTTCTAAGTTCGGTTCCAAGATGTACCTTGCTGACATGCCTGGTAGGACTCCGGTTAACCTGCTTCCCCACCGGGAAGTAGGTCACACTGATAGTGCAAAAAAGGAAGTTCAGGCGCTATTCCCAGGCCAAAATTCCTTCTCCACCCCGAAACCCGAACGCCTCCTTGAGCGCATCATCCACATCGCCACGAACCCCGGTGACGTTGTCCTCGACGTGTTCGCCGGTTCGGGAACCACCGCTGCCGTCGCCCAGAAGATGGGACGCCGTTGGGTGACCTGCGAACTCGTGGAGGACACGTTCAACCGCTTCACTCGGCCGCGCCTAGAGAAGGTTGTCAACAACGAGGACCAGGGCGGTATCACGCTCCAGAAAGAAGAGCGCGCCGACGCTACCGAGGACGGTCTGCCCGAGGGTCTTACCCCGGAGGAGGCGCAAAAGTTCACCTCATTGCTGAACAAGACCATCAAGAACTCCGACGAGCTCAAGAAGAACCCCGCGGTGAAACAACTCAAGGCAATGACCAAGACCAAGCCGGTTAAGGGCGTGGTTAACTGGCGAGGCGGTGGAGGCTTCCAGGTAGCCCACCTTGAGCCGGCCTGTTTCGACTACGACCCCGAGGTGGCTCTGACTACCCTGACCGAGCACGCCACCGGCGACCTGCTCGTGCGCTCCGTGGCCGCACAACTCCGCTTTGCGCTCACGCCTAACGACCTGCACTTCGACGGCAAGCGCGGCCGCGAGCACTTGGTCGTCGTCGAAGGTGTTTTGGACGAGGAGAAGATTGACGAAACCATGGCGCACCTCCCCGAAGGACACTCCGTCCTATTTGCCGCGACCGTGGTCGACGACTTCGCCCGAGAACATGTCCGCTCGTTCAAGAACGGCTCGCGAGTCGTTCACGTCCCGCTTGAGGTCTTCCCGTATTCCGACGCTGCCGAAGAGGAGAAGTAACCATGGCACAGAAATTGAACCTCTCCTACGACGAAAACCTGGTTGCAGAACTCTCGAACAAGTTCGACCTCCGCGCACCGAACGCCGAAGCGCTTGCCGAGTTGGTGAAACGAATCGAAAAAGGTGACTACGCCGCTTTAGAGCCGCTGGTACTCAACCTCGCAACGGGTGCTGGCAAGACCTACGTCATGGCCGCGTTTATCGAGTACCTGCGCCGCCAGGGCCACCCCAACGTCATGGTGGTCACGCCGACGAAGGTCGTGCAGGACAAGACCGTTCTCGACTTCACCGAAGGCTCGCACCGCTACATTGGCGGCTTCGACGTTCCGCCTCGGCTTGTCACACCGGGTGACGTGTCGAACCTTCGAGTCGATAACGTCTCGTCCGACCTGTTTGTGGGCGAAGGTGCCTCTACGCTGTACGTTTTCAATGTTCAGCAACTTTTCCCGCCGAAGGACGGCGGCAGAAACGTCGCAACGGGAGACGAAGCGGCACGCCGCAAAACGTGGAAATTCCAGGAGGACTCCGGCGCGCTGGCGCAACGGTTGATCGACACGGAAGACTTGGTCATCATTGCCGACGAGTCCCACCTGTTCGGCTCCACCGCGAAAACGTTCCGCAAGTCGCTGACTTCGCTGAAACCCGCCGTGACTGTGGGGCTGACCGCCTCGCCGGACAAGGGCGACGACATTGTCTACCACTACCCGCTGTGGCGGGCTATTCAGGACGGCTACGTCAAACAACCGGTGTTGGTCTACCGCGAGTCGGGCTACGCCTCGGAAGACCGCCAGCTCCAAGACGCATTGTCACTGCTGGCTATCAAGGAGGAGGCGTACGCGAACTATAGGGCCGCACACAGAGGCGGCAAGCAGACCAAACCGCTACTGTTCGTGGTCTGCTCTGACGTGTCGCATGCCACCAAGATCGCCGAACGTCTGCGCGGACCAGGCTTCGTTGGGGACCCGCTTGCGGTGCTCCAGGTGGACAACGAGCACAACAACAACGCCACCCAGTCCTATTTGCGCGACCTCGACACGAACAATTCCCCGGTTCGGGTGATCGTCTCGGTCAACAAGCTGCGTGAAGGCTGGGACACGAAGCGCATTGCGGTGATGTGTACGCTTCGCACAATGGGCTCTGAGGTGCTCACCCAGCAGGTCATGGGGCGAGGCCTTCGCCTGCCGTTCGGGGCGCTGACTAAAGTGCCGGCCATTGACGAGCTGGACATTTTGTCGCACGAGTCCTTCGTCAAACTGCTGGAAAGTGAGAACGTGCTCAAGCAGTTCGGTATCGAGAACGCGGTGCGAGAAGGCGACAACAAGAAGATCATTACCCCGCCTGGCACGACTAATCCGCCGCAGGTTGGCGCCGGGCCTGGAGGCGGCTCCGGCGCTGCGGGCGCCCCCTCTACCGACACCGCCGAGACTGTCGCCACGGTGCAGCCTGGCGAGGGCTCAGACACCCTCGTAGACGTACCTGACACCCCAGTTGACCGCACCGTCGGCACACGAGCACTCACCGACGAAGACGACGTTGCGAAAAGCGTTGAGGTGTTCACGCCAGTCGTTGTCCACTTCAACGAGAAGTTCGCTGGCACCACCTTCGCCTTCCCGTCTTCGGCTATGACAAAGACAAAGAAACAGTTCGAGCTGGTTGATATTCCGAACTCCATCATTGTTGAGCGGGCTGACAAGGTCACCAACACCGACGAGTACTTGGCGCGCACGAAGATCGGTGTGGCAGACGAGGGCAACAAAATCGAACTCGACAACGACGACCGCTCCGCGGTGCCGAGTTTCAAACAGACTCCTTCCCAGGTCGCCGCGGAACTCATCCGCCGCGTCATGGGTTCCGGTACGGTTGCCGCAACGACAGAGAACACGAGCCAACTGAAGCGCCGCATTGTGCCGGCATTCATGGAGGCGACGAAGATCGAGCAGTGGACGGAGAAGGCCAAGGAGTCCGCAGCCCGGCACTTGCGCGAGCTCGTTATTGAAGAGTCCAGGAAGGCGAACGCCCAGACTGGGACCACGGTATCGATCCGCCCGGTTGCCCTCCCGGTTGACGACTCGTTTGCCTTGGCGCTCGACAAGAAGATCCTCGACCTGCTCGACCGGCAGGAAAAGAGCGCAGGCAAGGCAGGTTTTAGCAGCGCGGAATACTACGGCACCTGGAAGAAGGGGCTGTTCGAAGCGGCACGCTTCGACTCATTTACTGGCGAGTACCGCCTGGCGGCGCTACTCGACCTGGACCCGAACGTGGTGTGGTGGAAGCGGATCTACTCCCACGAGGGCGCACGGGTGGCGTACACTCCGCACAACTCCTACGTACCGGACTTCGTGGTCTACGACAAAGATGGCACTCACTGGATTGTCGAGGCCAAGGAGAACCGCGGCCGTGACGACGAGCGCGTCCAGGCCAAGCGAGCAGCCGCCGAGCGCGTAGTGCGTCAGCTCGTGGGCATGCCGGAGTACGAGGACCAGACCTGGGGCTACCTCATTGCTTACGAGGATGACATTGCCTCTTCCGACTCGTGGGCCGACTTGGTTGCCGGTTCGGTGACGGAGCGGATGCCGAGACTCTAGTAAACGATGAAGCAGAGGCGTGGCGATGCGCCTTCTTGTGGCGGCCAGGGAAGGGAAGCTATTGGGCGGGCTAGATGTAAAGATTTGTTGGTGGTGCGGTATTAACCCCGCTTCATCACGCGAGCACCGAATTAAACGTTCACGTTTGGAAGCGGAGACTTCCAGCGGAGGGCCCTTGACGTACTTCGCCGCAGGGTTTCGACCAACTACTCTCCGAAGTACAGATGCGCAGGCAGTGAAGTTCGGGAAGACACTGTGCCAGCGTTGCAACTCAACGAGGTCGCAACCGTTCGACGCAGCCTACGACCATTTTGTGGGCTGGACTAAGGCCAACCGCGAACGGCTTCGAACTGTCACGCACATAGACTGGTCTGAAGTTTTCGCAGAGACGAACTACGACAACCGACACCTTGCGCGTTATTACGTCAAAAACATGTGCTGCCGAATCGTTGACAGTGGTGCAGACGTGCCAAAACAGTTAGTTACATTCCTCGATGATTTAGACGCTGAATCTCCGCTCGGTGTCATCATATACCGAGACTACGGACCCGACGAAGTGACAAGTGACGGCATTCTTTCCGACCCTTTCGCCAGCAGGACGAGCCAAGGAAGTGGAGAGTTACTCGAAAACACCAATGAACCCAGCGCATTCTTTACGATAATCGAAGACGGTTTCATCGGGTGCTTGGTGGGATACTACGCCCCTCCCTACCGCCCGGCGTCACAAGAGAGCATCTCTCGTGGCACGCGGTCACCAATCTACGAGCCGAAACGCCAGCTCATGTGGGCAGCACCGTTATTCAGAGACAAGTGGTTTTTGGAACACGTCATTCAGGAAAAACAAAGATTGGGTCGTGATCTTTCTGAAGAAGAAGTTCAAGGAATTGCCGATTCCTTCAACTCAATTCCACCATTTGTTCCACTTGCCGTCGACAACCCGCCATCCACTGTTGACCCACTTGAATGGCTCACTGCGCAAGTGAGCTTCAACCCAGCTAGTCATCTTGTAGGAGGGTCTGTAAGCAAGTTTGATTTCCCAGTACACGCATCCCGTCCGAAACGGTTTTCTCCCCGCCAAGCGCTCTTTCTGCTCATCCAGCAGGTGCGGAAAGTCCTTATGCGACTCTGACTACGGTGACGGTCTTTCCATCCACCGGAACGCTTAGTTCGAGCTCGGCTCGTCGCATTACCCAGTCATTCCGGGATGAGGGTGTGCTGGCGCAGTTGAGTAAGACAATTCGTACGGTCTACCCCGTGTAGAAATGCAGAGAGAAACCCGCCACGGTGGGCGAAAGGTTCACCGTGGCAATTTTCTACTAACCACCCCTGTCGGTGACCGACCAGCGAGTAGAACATGTAGTCGATACTTCCGCACCCATGTCGGACCCGTCGCTACCCTCGGTGTTACCCCTTTCGACACAACCGAACCAAGGAGCACAGAATGTCTTTTCCCGCCCCCGACACCATTGTTCGAGACTGGGCCCGAACCCCGGAAAGTGGACACGGGGATTTAATCACGATGCGATAGTAAGTGTAGCTAACCCGGCGGCTTCGAAGGCGTTCGGTGAGCGGTAACCGCACCATGAATGCAATCGTTTGGTGTTGTACCGGGTGCACCACCGAAACACATCCCGGCGGCAGGCCAACTGACTAGCGAAAATAGACTCATCCTGAAGGACTTCCCGCTTCAACGAGGCGTTGAACGACTCCGCCAACGAGTTGTCCGCACTCGTCCCGATCGCTCCCATCGACTGGGTGACGCCGAACTGCTCACACAACCTCCGGTACTGCTCAGAGGTATAAACACTGCCGTGATCCGAGTGGAAAATCGCCCCATTCAGGTCTCCTCGTACCTTCCGGGCCATCGTCAGGGCTTCTTCGACCAGTTCGGTGCGCATGTGGTCGGCGATCGCGAAACCGGTCAACTGCCGCGAATAGCAATCAATAACGGTGGCCAGGTACATATTCGACCCGTCCGCGATCGGCAGGTACGTGATATCGCCGACGTAGACCGTGTTCGGCTTGGCTGCGGTGAACCGACGTTTCAACAGGTCCGGGAACGTCGGAACCCGTTTCGCAGACACGGTGGTTTTCACGCGGCGTTTTTTCGTGTAACCGAACAGACCCATCTGCCGCATCAGCCGGGCCGTGCGCTTGTGATTGACCCGCTGCACAGCAACGCCGCCGGCGGAGTTGCCGTCGCTGGCGTTGATGCTCGCAGTCACACGTTTCGCCCCGTAGCAGCCGTTCTCGGCGTTGAAGGTGGTCTTGATCTGCGCTCCCAGCACCGCGTCGGCGACGAGGCGTTGCTGGCGGGCAGGGGCAGCCGATTTCCAGGCGTAGTACGAGGACCGGTTGATCTTCAGAACCTCACATAACCGCTTGACCTCGTAGAAGTCTCGGTGGTCGTCAACAAATCGGAAGCGGTTCACCAATTCGTCTCTTCCGCGAAATATTTAGCCGCCTTGCGTAGGATTTCTCGTTCCTCGCGGAGTTTGGCGTTTTCGCGTTCCAACACGCGGATGCGCTCGGTATCGGAGAGTCCTTCAGCCGGGGTGCGTGCGCTGTTGGCGGCGGCGACGGGGCTGGCGACTTTCTCGCCGTTGGCGTTGGTTTTGGTACCGGTGCCGAAGGAGTCGAGCCAGGTGCGCAGGGAGTTGCGGTTGACTCCGAGATCGGAGGCGATCGCGTTGACCGTGGCTCCGGGAGTCGATTCGTACAACGCCACTGCGTCACGCTTGAACTGCTCGGTGTAGGTCTTGCGTGGCATGGTGGAAAGGTACCTCACTTCCCCAGCGAAATGCTGGTTTCAGCGTGTCCACCATCAAGGGGTCAGGTCCCCGCCACTAGGCTCGGGGCACATGACAACTCGACCGGAATCCCTCCGGCACTGGGAGTACTTCGTCGCCGTGGCCGAGGAGGGCAGCGTCACCGGTGCCGCGGAGCGGCTGGGGCTGACCCAGTCCCCCGTGTCCCAGGGGCTGAAACGTCTGGAGTCGAATCTCGGCCTCGACCTGATCCGCCGCTCCGCCACCGGTGCCACCCTCACCGAGGCGGGCCGGTCCCTGCTCCCGCAGGCCCGGATTCTGGTCCGGGACGCCACGGAACTGCAGAGCATGGCCCACGCCATCGCCGACGCCGGGGCCGAGGTCCGCGTGGGGCTGGCCCCCTCGGTACCGCCGGGCATCGCCTTCGACCTCACCTCCGCGTTGCGGGACGTCGGCCGGGTCAGTGTGCACACGGCCGAGGTGTCGCAGCTGGTCACCCGGGTGGGCGAGGGCCGTCTGGACTGTGCCGTCATCGAGGACCCGGCGCCGACGGGTGAGTTGTCTCGCGGGCAGCTGCACGAGGTTCCCCGGCTGCTCGCCGGGCCCGCCGAAAAGCCCGCGACCTGGGCGGCGTTGCGGGGACACACCCTGCTGGACAACACCGCCGCCGTCAGCCCGGCGGCCGCCGGACGCCTGGCCGACGCCTTCTTCACCATCGGCTTGCACCCGGAGACCGAGCTGTGGCCGGACCGGACGGTCCTGGCCGCGCGGCTCGGTGCCGGAGGCGCGATGGTGCTGCTCACCCCCGATCAACTCGGGGGCCTGCCCGCGTTCCCGATGCCGGCGGCCTTCCACCTGCGGCTGCGGTGTGTGGTGCCGCCGCAACGGGGCGGGGCCGTCGGAAAGCGGGATCTGCGCGACGTCGTGGACCGTGCCCTGCGGCGCTCCCTCGGGCGTCTGGGGGAGACCGGATGACCAGGAGCCTGCGGGCCCGGATCGGCACCGAATTGGTCGCCGCGGGCTGTGACGGTTGGTGCTGGGCGCACCCGGTCGGCGAGGAGGCGGCCGGCGTCGGGGTCGGCGCCGACAGTCAGACCAGCATCTCGTCGATGTACAAGGTCCACCTCCTGGCCGCCTTCTGCCTAGCCGTGGACCGCGGGCTGCTGAATCCGCTCGACGCGGTGACGCTCAGCACGGATGACGGCCCGGTCGGGACCCCGGGAGTGGGGCTGTTCGCCGATCCCGTGACGATGAGCCTGCGGGATCTGGTGCGTCAGATGGTGGTGCTCTCCGACAGCATCGCCGCCCGGGTGCTGCAGCGGCGTCTCCCACCGGGCCTGGTCGGGGAGGTCGTCTCCCTGGCGAATCTCGAGGACACCACGATCGTCGCCCCGGGCACCACCGAGTCCGAACTCCCGGCCCTTCCAGAGGACGGCTCCGCGGCCAGCGAGGCGATCCGGCTGCTGGTCTCCTACCCCCGGGTCCACCAGGATCCGGCCACCTACCGCTCGGTGAGCACCCCACGCCAGCTGTGCCGCCTGCTGGACTGGATCTGGACGGGCCCGGATCTCACCGGGGTCTCCCGTGCCTTCGCCCGGACCGTGCTCGGGCAGCAGGTGTGGGGCCACCGGATCCCCTCCGGCTTCCCCGCCGGGGGCGTGCGCTTCCACGGCAAGACCGGGACGATCGGCCCCGTGCGCGGCGAGGTTTCCGTGGTGGCCGTCGACGAGGAGGCACCCATCGTCGTCGCCGTGATCACCCGTTCAGCCCGCAGCGGCCCGAACCTCGCGGCCGCGGACGCCGCGATCGGCCGCATCGCCCGGTTACTCGTCGATGAACTGCGCATGTCGCGCTGAGATTTCCCACCGGAGAACACCCCGCCGAACAGGCGATATTCGTCTCCCGACTGGCCGGAAGTCGTGCGGGAACGTGGTAGCGGTGAGCCCGTGGGCCTAATCTCATCCGGCATGACCACCCGCACCACTGTCCGTGTCTCCGCCCTGCTCGCCGCTACGGCGCTCGCGCTCTCCTCCTGCACCGTGCCCTGGTTCCGGGACGCGGTGGACGAGTTCGTCGCCGCCTTCAACGCCGGTGACGACGCCGGTGCCGCCACACTCAGCGACGATCCCGCCCGGGCCGCAGCCGACCTGGAGCAGCTGCGCGCGGGCATCGGCGGGACCAGCGTGGAACTGGACGCCGGCGGCGAGGAGGACGGCGCCACCGAGATCACCGCCACCTGGACCGTCCCGAATGGCGATGAGTCCACTACCACCGGGACGATCACCCTCTCCGAACAGGACAGCGACCTCATCACCTGGGACAAGCGGATCTTCTCCACGGAGCTGAACGGGGACAGCCGCTTCCTCTACTCCGACGACAAGACCTTCACTCTGCCGGTGACCGACCGCAACGGCACCGACATCCTGTCCTGGACACCTGTCACCGTCGTCTCCGCGGGCCCGGAGCTGATCCCGCGGGCCGGGGAGATCGCCGCCGCCGTCCGCCCGGTCGTGCCGACCTCCACCGCCGAATCCGTCACCGCCCAGATCGAGTCCGGGGACGGCTCCCCGGTGGGGCTGTTCACCCTCCGAGAGCGGGACTTCGCCGTGATAGGGGACGCCCTGCGGGCGATCAAGGGACTGGACCTGCGGGAGGAGGGCCGCATGCTCGGCCCCACCCGGGACACTGCCTCCCCGGTGGACGGCGGCCTGCGCGACTACTGGTCGGAGAAGATCACGGCCGACGCCGGCTGGACCCTCCAGGCCACCTCCCCCACCGGCACGACCATCCTGGGGCAGGTGGAACCGGCGGAGAGCGAACCCGTGCGCACCACGATGGACCTCGGGGTGCAGACGGCCGCGAAGCGGGCCCTGGAGCCGATCGAGCAGCCCGCGACGATCGTCGCCCTCAGCGCCTCCACCGGCGGGGTTATCGCCGTCGCGCAGAACGACGCCGCCGACGCCCTCGGCCCCGTCTCGCTGAGCGGGCTGTACCCGCCCGGCTCCACCTTCAAGACGGTGACCACCGCCGCCGCCCTCGAACGCGGCACCGTGGTACCCGACTCCACCGTCGCCTGCCCCGCCACCGCGGAGATCGATGGCCGCGTCATCCCCAACGACGGCAACTTCGCCCTCGGGGACGTCTCCATGACGCAGGCCTTCGCCCAGTCCTGCAACACCACCCAGGGTTTCATCTCCCAGGATCTGGAGCCGGACGACATGAGGAACACGGCGGCGCGTCTCGGACTGGGCGTGGACTTCACCGCGCCCGGCATGAACTCGGTGACCGGCTCCGTCCCCGTCACCGAGCCCGGCGCGGCCCGGGTGGAGGCCGCCATCGGCCAGGGCGAGGTCCTCTCCTCCCCCTTCGGGCTGGCCGTCATGGAGGCCTCCCTGGGCAACAACGGCCGGATGGTGCTGCCGACCCTGATCCAGGGTGAGGAGACCACCGCCGATCAGGACCCCGAGCCGCTCGACCCGGCGACAGTGCGGGCCCTGCGCGCGATGATGGCGGAGACGGTGGACTCCGGGACCGCCGCCAGCCTGAGCGACATCCACGGTCTCGGCGGCAAGACCGGGACCGCGGAGGTCGGGGGCAACCGGCCCGCCCACGGCTGGTTCGCCGGCATCAAGGGTGACCTGGCGTTCTGCACCTTCGTCGCCGGGGCGGAGTCCTCGGGACCGGCGGTGGCGGCCACGGGCCGTTTCCTGCGCGATGACGCGATGTCGGAGTGGCGCTGAGCGGACCCCATCACCCGGGCCAACGCTCACGTCGATCCCCCAAAAGTAGTATTAGTGCGGGTCAGCCCCATTCAGGGGGCGGAAGAGGACGTTCCGGACAAAAGTCCGCAATACCTCGGGTGGTCACGTCAACTTCTGCGTTAAAAAATGAGGAGTCGTTCACTGTCGGTCAACATATTCGAGAAGGTAACCCGGTGTTTTCACGGGAAGCCGACTGACACGTGGTGAAGATCCAAGGAAAGTGACCATTGACCAGGCAAATTAGTAGTTGTTGATGTCACAATTTGCCTGCTCGAAGGGATCACCTACAGGGTGAAGACTACCAGCTTCCATGTCGGTACCCCGCTCCTGCTCAACTGTGCTCGAACGCCGGACTCATGTTATTGGCCGCCACCGCCGACGCCGTCAAAGTCGCCGATGCCATCGACGTGGAACTGGCCGAGTGACAGA
The DNA here is from genome assembly GCF_007559235.1 of Corynebacterium gottingense. Taxonomy (NCBI): domain Bacteria; kingdom Bacillati; phylum Actinomycetota; class Actinomycetes; order Mycobacteriales; family Corynebacteriaceae; genus Corynebacterium; species Corynebacterium gottingense. Next base: position 48,629 of record NZ_VMHH01000012.1, read on the forward strand.
ACCCGAACCTGCTGCACACCATGACCGCACTGGCCCTGGCACTGGCCCTCAGCGGGGACGACGCAGGCGATGTTGATCTCCTGGGCCCGTTGGTGGCCACCGGCCTGGTCGACCAGGTGCCCTCAGACTCCACGGTGCATCGCCGCCACGCAGAACTCGCCGGCCTGGGTTCTGACGGCACCACGGCGATCCTGGCGGGGATGAAATCGGCCCGTCGAGCCGCCTGGGCTGCCTGCGGCACCCGCAACCCCGCAGCCCGGGCCACCACCGACAATCCACTGGTCATCGACCTGGACGCCACCGAAATCCTCTCCCACTCCGACAAAGAGCATGCCACCCCGACATGGAAGAAACACTTCGGATTCCACCCCCTGGCAGCGATCATCGACCACGGCGACGGGCTGACCGGGGAACCCGCAGCCGTGCTCCTGCGCCCCGGCAACGCCGGATCCAACACCGCCGCCGACCACATCACCGTGCCGGACCAGGCGGTGAGTGCTCTGCCCGAGCACGCCGACGGACACGAGTGGGACACACGCCTGCTGGTGCGTACCGATGCCGCCGGTGGTTCCCAATCCTTTCTCAACCACCTCAACGACCAGGGCCTGGCCTATTCCATCGGGTTCCCGGTGACCTGGCAGATCGGGGAGATCGCCTCGACCCTGGGGGACCCCGTCAAGCAGGGCATCATCCGCCCCGACGGCACCGTCACCGACCCGGGTGACGGCTACGTTGCCGATATCACCTCCCGGATGCGGTCCTGGGCCGGGGAACCCCTGGGCACCGACCTGGACAACTACCCCGACGATATGCGGATCATCATCCGGGTGGAACACCCCGCGTCCGGGGCGCAGCTGCGCATCACCGATGTCGATGGCCGCCGGGTCCAGGCCCTTGTCACCAACCGCCCCGGCCATGCCAACCGGCTCGACGTCCTGCACCGCGGCAGGGGCAGGTGCGAGCAACGGATCCGGGACCTGAAAGACTGCGGGTTGGGGAAACTCCCGCACGAGGGTTTCCGGATGAATCAGGCGTGGTGTCATGTGGCGGTCCTGGCAATGAGCCTCGTCACCTGGGCGGGGTTGGTTACCGCTGCCGGCAGTACCGCGGCACAGCAACGGCGATCGCGGTGGTGGGTATGGGAACCCAAGACGCTGCGGGCGAGGATGTTGTCGATCGCCGCGATCGTGGTGCGTCACGCTAGGCGGGTCATCCTGCGGTTCGATGCCGCCGCGCCCCACCGGGAGTTACTGGAGCATGGGCTGGCCAGGATCAGACGGATCGTCTGATCCTGGCCCCATCCAGCCGCACGCTTTCGTCACTGCAGTCCTGAAGTTCCCCTACGATCTCATACCGGACCCTGGTTTCCCGGCCCAGTACCCGCCGGGACTCCGCCGACCCTGCAGTCGGTCACCCCCGTGCTGAGGACTCAGCAACAGGACCCGTGAAAAATCCGGGTTAGTCCCATTTACTTCTTCTTTCGCAGGCGCCTTCAAACATCCGCTACTCACCCAAAGAATCTGCCCCGCCGATCAATGCTACGACTCACACAACTTCACTTGATCCGTTTCCGTCAGATGCTTCCCGGCCTGCCACGACCGCCAGGTGCTCCCCTTCAAAGAAGAACGCCTCAGTCGCCGCAAAGTTCGCTTCCGGTGCCCCCGCCCGCTCAAAAAGCTCGTCTCGCAGAGCCGTCGGCCCCCATCGCTTATCCGGCTCCACACCCCAACGCAGAGGCTCCCGAAGATGCGGATCCCACGTGAACTCCCGCCGGGTCGGATCTTCATCTAACCACGCCTGCACGGTAGCCACACTTTCCTTGTTCACCCTGGTCGAAGGATCAAAGTCGATCCGGGATCCTGCCGGGATCAGACTCTTCTCTGCAATTCTGATCACTGCAGGCGCTTGTCGCGAACGCTGTTCCTTCGCCACAGACACCCGGGGGGATTGGGGCTGAACGAGCGTGCCGAAGCAGGCGTTGTCCGCGCCAAGGTCGTCACCGACGTCGCCTACAGCGACGGGGTGCTGACGGTGACCATCGAGCCGGAGAAGTTCGTTGACTTAAACGCTTGGAACTCACTGAACGAGGGCTACTCCGACTCGCTCGGCGACTTCTACGCCACGGAGCTCGGCTGGACGAATAAGCAGTCCGTCTACCTGCGCGAAATGGTTACCGAATTGCGCGTCGTGACGGCAGACGGCTCGGTGCTCGAAACGGTGGACACTGCCGCCTACCAGAGGAAGAAGAACCCGCAGTTCTAGTAGGACGGCACGGCCGGCGCTCAAGCCTTACTACTTTCTCCACACCGGAAGCTGCTCCACGCCAGCCTGGTTTAAGCAGTCCCGTACCAGCGACCTCGCGGTGTCAATGAGCGGGGCATTCGCGGTAACGCTTACCTCCGCCTCGACCGGGCTAAAGGACTCTAGCGGCAGCGGGTCTTCGGAGAAGTACCTCGGATCTTTCGGCTGCCACAACACCAGCGGTTTGTCTTGGTCCCACTCAACGTTGCAGCGCACGGTGTAGTCGGTGTTGCCCGTGACACCTCCGTAGTGGCGAATGAGCGCCAAGAGGTCGCCCACCAAGCACGCAAACGCATGCGTCGACACTAGCTGGTCTTCCGTCGAGTATGTCACCTTGTCCAGCCGCGACAGGACGGTGACGACCCCGTTTTCGTGCAGCTCGACATACGCCAAAAGTTCTTGCGTGTCGTACTGCTTTCCCGAAAACGTCCAGCACTTCAAACCCTTGCGGTAATTCGAGGCAGTCGCCGGAGACACCGACCCTTTGTACCCCTCGCGCAGCGGGTCTTCATAAGCGGAAAACCTTGCCATAGTCGCGTCACGCTCAGTAACGTCGCCGTTTCTTGCCGGGTACGTCGGCACCGCGACACCGACACCCCAAAAGCCGTCACTAGACCGCTTCGCGGCCACCTTGCTATATACCTCGTCTACCTCACGAGACGAGGCTTCCTCCCGTTGAAAACGCAGCCGGTACAGGTTCGCAATTTCAGGCTCGCTCAACCACTCGGAGTGGCTCCCGTTACGAGTGGGCGCAGCGAGCACCGTGGCGTTTTTCTTTTCGGTGAAGTACATATGCGGCACTTGCTGACTCGCCGGCACTACGACGACGAATGCTTCGTGTTCGGGGTGCTCGACCCGGTGGAACTCCACGCCCCGCAATGGCGGTGAAATGTACGCAGTGGCAACAGAGCGGTAGGCCTGCTCCAAGCCTGGGGAATAGTCGCCGGCCTTGACTCGCTCGCCGGCGTGGTCTTTCATGTCGGGCCGTTCGCCCACGCCGTAGACAATGACTCCGCCGCCGCTGTTCGCCATAGCGCACAGGTCTTTCTTCACGTCGCTTTCAGGCCGAGTCGGCTTGCTGTCGATCTTCTCCTTGAAGTCGAGGTCTTGCCGCTCCGCAATACGCTCCTCGACCAGTCGGTCGAGCATCTCATTTGTGAATTCGTCGGTGGGCGCTATTCCAAGGGCGGAGTGCAAAGCGGTGAACATAGGTGTCATTGTACGAAGCGGTTTCGGCGGTCCGGTCTCACAAGCAACGGTCACGCAGCGCGTTCAACGTCCCCCGCCCCGTACTCCGCCCCGCGTCGGCAACCGCTCCGGCTAACGTGTCGCCCCCCGAAGCGACATACGCACCCGCAACGACACTCGGGTCGAAAACCGCAACGAGATCCGAAGCGAAACCCGCGGGGCACCGAGACGCACCTCGGGGCGGGAGTCGGTAGGCGCTGCGGGTTTTCGAGGCGGTAAGCGTGACGCAGAACGTGACGGTTAGCGGTTCGGGTCTCGCCCCGAGGTTCCGGTGCGAGGTCCGCTTCGGGGTTCCCGTAGCGAGGTTCGGTACGAGTTCCGTAGCGAGGCGCGTTGAGGGGTCCGGTTCGGAAGTCGCGGCGGGGCTCGATACGAGGTTTCCGTTGCGGGGTGCGCTTCGGGGTTCCGAGGCTGTGGGCGCGGTGCGAGAGGCGGTTCAGATCTTTCGGGACGAGGGCCGGAACGGGTCTGTAAAACGCGGTAGTCGTTGCCCAAGGAAGGAGACTTCCTCGGGGCGGGGTTTCCGAGGCGGGGTTCGGTTCGGTTGTCGAGGCGGAAGGCGGGGCGAGGGTCGGTACGGGTTTCCGGGGCGGGGTGCGTGGCGGGGTGTGTAAGGAA
>NZ_VMHH01000013.1:0-44326 GCF_007559235.1 Corynebacterium gottingense
CCGATCGCGTGGCGAACCCCCTCCACCACGCTGTGCTTCCCTTTTCACTTAAACCCCCTGTGAGCGGGGAAGGGTTTTCGATGTTTCTCCCGCCTCAGTGGTCTTCCCTTACCAGAGGGGCGAGCTTCGAAAACCAAGAGCGAGTTTAACATGTTGTGAGCGAATTGCCGGGTTCGCCTTACGTGAAACTCAGGCATGAAGAAGCATTTATATTTTATGACGAGTCTCACGATGTGGAAATATCTTGACCTGCAAGTTGGCTGTGTATGGGTCGATTTTCCCGGAAGGGCGGCAAATGGTCATCTCACTTCAAAGAGCGGTGAAAGTGCCCCTATATGGGGGTGTCGGGCTCGGGGGAAGCTGAGAGTGCGGGAAGTGAAGCTTAGACCGCTTGGGTAGTGAAGATGGCTGTGCCCGGGAAGAGCGCGCCGCGCTCCGGTGACCACTGCCCCCAGGTTTCTGTGAGGGTGGGTGGCCAGGTTGGCTCGGTGACGTCAAGAAGCGACAGCCCCGCTGCACGGAGGGCGCGGACCCAGTCGCCGAACGTGCGGTGGTATTCCGCGTAGGTCAGTAGGCCCTCGGCGTCGCGCTCCTCGTAGGCGCGGTCGAAGTAGCTGATCTCAGCGGTGGTGGAGGCGGGGTCGTCGGGGAAGACCCAGCGCATGGGGTGCGTGACGCTGAAGACGAAGCGGGCGCCGGGGCGCAGGACGCGGCGGATCTCGGAGAGGGCCACGCCGAGGTCGGCGACGAAAGGCAGCGCGCCGAAGACGGAAAATGCGACGTCGAAGGCGGCGTCGCGGTACGGCAACGCGAGCACGTCCGCTTGCGCGAGGGGGAGTCCGGTGGGCGCGCGGTGCAACATGCCCGCGGAAATGTCGAATCCCGTGACCAGTTCGGCGTCCTGCGCAGTGTGTGCGAGCCACGCGCTGCACGGGGCGGAGCCGCACCCGATCTCCAGCACGCTGCGCCCGGTGAGGTCGCCGAGGAGGCGTGCCTCCGACTCGTGGAGCATCTCCGGGCACCAGTAGAAACTTGACAGGTACGCCGCGTGATCGGCGTGGTAGCGTGCCGCGTCATCGTCCCAGAATTGGCGGTTTGCCGCGGAGGGGGTGACGGTGGCGTCGATAAGCGAATGATCGGAATTGTGCATGACGGATATTATTTGCTTAAGCAGGTGAAACGGACTACCCTTGCAGGGGCGCATCGACGTATCGGGGCGACACCGGCCGTAATAGGAGGGCCTGGGTCGATCCTCGCGCGAGATCTTTCCCACGTCAAGCCCCCAATGGATGGTGAACTGGGTGGAGAGATGCGCCCCTGTCCAATTTCGATCTCCTATTCATTTCGGAGCACATATACTTATGCGCACTACTAACGCACCCCAGGTTGCTATCAATGACATCGGTGGCCCTGAGGAATTTCTCGCTGCAGTCGACGCCACCATCAAGTACTTCAACGACGGTGACATCGTCAGCGGCAAGGTTGTCAAGGTTGACCACGACGAGGTCCTCCTTGACATCGGCTACAAGACCGAGGGCGTCATCCCGACGCGCGAGCTGTCCATCAAGCACGACGTCGACCCGGACGAGGTTGTCGAGGTCGGCGACGAGATCGACGCGCTTGTCCTGACCAAGGAGGACAAGGAAGGTCGCCTGATTCTGTCCAAGAAGCGCGCTCAGTACGAGCGTGCTTGGGGCACCATCGAGGAGCTGCAGAACAACGACCAGCCGGTTACCGGTACGGTCATCGAGGTTGTCAAGGGCGGCCTCATCCTGGACATCGGCCTGCGCGGCTTCCTGCCGGCATCGCTGGTTGAGATGCGTCGCGTCCGCGACCTGGAGCCGTACATCGGCCAGGAGCTCGAGGCGAAGATCATCGAGCTGGACAAGCACCGCAACAACGTCGTGCTGTCCCGCCGCGCCTACCTGGAGGAGACCCAGTCCGCGGTCCGCTCCGACTTCCTGCACCAGCTGCAGAAGGGCCAGGTCCGCAAGGGCGTTGTGTCCTCCATCGTCAACTTCGGCGCCTTCGTCGATCTCGGCGGCGTCGACGGCCTGGTCCACGTGTCCGAGCTGTCCTGGAAGCACATCGACCACCCGTCCGAGGTTGTCACCGTGGGCGACGAGGTCACCGTCGAGGTGCTCGACGTGGACCTGGACCGCGAGCGCGTGTCCCTGTCGCTGAAGGCAACCCAGGAGGATCCGTGGCGCGTGTTCGCACGCACCCACGCCGTGGGCCAGATCGTCCCGGGCAAGGTCACCAAGCTCGTCCCGTTCGGTGCGTTCGTCCGCGTCGACGAGGGCATCGAGGGCCTCGTCCACATCTCCGAGCTGGCTCAGCGCCACGTCGAGGTGCCGGACCAGGTTGTCAACGTGGGCGAAGAGGTCATGGTCAAGGTCATCGACATCGACCTGGACCGTCGCCGCATCTCCCTGTCCCTCAAGCAGGCTGACGAGGACTTCACCGAGGAGTTCGATCCGTCCCGCTACGGCATGGCCGACTCCTACGACGAGCAGGGCAACTACATCTTCCCGGAGGGCTTCGACCCGGAGACCAACGAGTGGATGGAAGGCTACGACGAGGCTCGCCAGGAGTGGGAGGCACGCTACGCCGAGGCAGAGCGTCGCCACCAGGCGCACGCCGGTCAGGTGGAGCGTCACCGCGCCGCAGCCGCAGAGGCCGCCGACCAGGCAGCAGACCAGGCAAACTACTCTTCCGACTCCAACGCTGCAGCTCCGGCAGCGGAGCCGGCAGAGTCGTCCATGGGCTCCCTGGCTTCGGATGAGCAGCTCGCCGCACTGCGCGACAAGCTCACCGGCAACTAAATCCTCCATGTGAGGTCGCACGGCGGCCCGCACCCAGTCGCTTATCGACGGGGCGCGGGCCGCTTTGCTCTATCATCGGTGCCCATGTACATGATCGGATTGACCGGCGGCATCGGCAGCGGCAAGTCCACGGTCGCGGCGCTTATGCGCCAGCGTGGCTTTCCCGTCGTTGACGCCGACCAGGTGGCCCGCGACAACATGGAACCCGGCTCGCCCGTCCTCGCCGCAGTGGCGGAGGAGTTCGGCGCCGACCTGCTGGGACCGGACGGCGCGCTGGACCGGGCGGAACTGGCCCGCCGCGCATTCGCCTCGGAGGAGGCGACGCAGCGACTCAACGCCATTACCCACCCAGCGATCCGCGCGGAATCCGCCCGCAGGTTCGCCGCGCTGGAGGCCGCTGGGGAGCGGGCAGCGGTATACGACATGCCGCTGCTCGTGGAGCTCGGCATGGACCAGGACATGGACATGACCGTCGTGGTCGACGTGAATCCGGAGGAACGCGTGCGGCGCCTGGTGGCGCACCGCGGGCTGGACGAGGCCGACGCGCGCAACCGCATCGCGCGGCAAATCCCGGACGTCGAGCGCCGCGCAGCGGCAGACGTGGTGCTGGATAATAACGGCACGGAGGACAAACTTGCACAGCAGGTAGACACGTTGGCAAACCGGATTACCAACATATTGCTTGACGTTTAAGTATTGTTCGCTTTACGGAAAGCAACCTGCAACCAGCCGGTCTTAAGCTAACTGGCCATGGGAACGTGGAACTATGGGCCGTTTGATAATGACCACGCGCGCGACGCCGTGCGTCAGCTTGCCAATGGCACGTTCCGCATGGATAAGTTCCGCTTCGCCTGCCGCGAGCTGCCCCTTGATTCGGGCCAGGCCGAGGTCGTCGTCGCCCTCGTTGCCGTGATGAACGGCAACCTGCCCTCCGAAGAGTTCCACGAGGCTCTGGCGTTTGAATTTTCGTTCCGCGACCGATGCTGGCTGGAGCACCAGGTCCGTGAGCTGATGTCCTCGCCCGACTCCGACTTGTACGAGCAATGGCTCGACGCCGGCGAGCTCGAGCAGTGGCTGGCGGCGACGCGCCGCGCCACGGGGTTTACGGGTTTCGCCGGCGCCTAGCCGGCGAGCGGCCCCGCTAGAGGTCCGCGCAGAACTCCCAGAGCAGCTCGGCCGCGCGCGCGAGGTTACGCAGTAACTTCTCGGGCCGTTCCGCGGTGTCCGCGTTGAAGGACACGCAGTACTCGGTGGCCTTCGGCAGCGGCGTGTAGGCCACGCCGAAGCCCTCGGGCAGCGTCGGCGCGAAGGCGTACCGCACGATCTGGTCCGCGCCGCCGATCGAGGTGGTTGAGAGGAAGTCCTGGCGCGCCGCGATGGTGGTCTCGTCGGTGAAGAACTCCGCCGGGGGCAACCGTTCGTCGAGGCGCTCGAGCATCTGAATGTGGCGGTCAAACCCGTTACCGGACTTGCCACGCTTCACCCACGCGCGGTGGGCGTCGACAGCGGCCACGAGCTGCTCCTGGGTGGCATCGCCGTCCACCAGGTGGCGGGCGAAGGCGACGGCCTCGGGGGTCGCCGCACGCAGGCACTCGGTGCGGCCGGCGCGGAACTCGCGCATGTCAACGGCCTCGTACACCGCACGCACGCGGCCGTAGGTGAGCTGCTGCGCGATGGACAGGATGAGCTGTGCGCTCGCGTCGCGGCTGAACTTCAACGGTAGGTCGTCCGGTTGGTTGATGTCTACGGGGACGATCTCGGCGGTGTACGGTTGCGCGTCGTCACCGGTGATGTTGGTGTACGAGCGCACCTCGCGCGCAATGTCCGAGATGTTGCTGTCTAACTCCCAGCGCAGCTCCTGCGGGGCACGCGCGGTCATCGACGCGGACTCGGTGACGTCGACGTCGTGCATCCGCGTAAGCGCCGTGACCAGTGTCGCCCCGTCCTGGCAGCTGTGCTCGACGTGGACTGCGGTCCACGGGCTGTCCACCCCGAACTGGTAGCTCAGTGGTTTGTAGGTCCAAGCGCCGCGCGGGCGGAACGTTAGGTCCGCCAGGAGCGCGGCGTCGCTGCGGCCCGCGGCCTCCACGAGGTCCACGGTGAACAACAGGTCGCGGAGGCGCGCGTAGGTGCCGGGGTTCTGCGTGAAGAGGCCCGAGAGGGCGTCGCCAAGCGGGCCGGACCCGATCAGCGACGCAGCGTTGAAGTCTGCGTTGAAGTCGGCGGCCTCATCGGTGGACAGCAGCTCGTCGAACGCCGCGGAGAGTTGGTCAAGCGGCGCGACGTTGCCGTCAGAGTCGCTGATTGGCAGGGCGAAGAGGCGACCGCGCACGAACACGCCGATTTCCCGATCCGCGACGTCGCGATCGCATACATTGACGTCGTCCACGTCGACGTTCGGGTGGCGGACGCCGCCGTTGTAGACAAACCACTGGTTCATGGTGATGCGGTTGTCGCGCGCGTCAACGTCTTCGGGAACCTGTTGCGCCGCGGCCTGCAGGTGCACAGTGGCGATGCGTTGCACGGCGCTGGCAACCCGGCTCGTGCCTGTGCCGTCGCCGAAGGGCGCGAGCTGGAACCCGACGTTCGTGCTCAGCTGCAGTGGCTCCCGGTTTTCCAGGTACCCCTCGTACCACTCGTCGTGCAGCCAGTTCGTGCCTTCCTTCTCGCGGGCGGCGGCACGGTCGCGCAGGGTGGCGTCGAGAAGCGGCCCATCGCCCTGCGCGAAATCCTCGATGACGCGAGTGGCGTGGGCGAGATCCTCCTCGCTGAGTACCGCGGAGAGTGCGGTGCGGTATGCCCCGAGTGTCTGCCCGAGCGGCGGCAGGGGCAGCGGCTTGAGGTCGACGGTGGCGGGGTGGACTGGCAAGGAGTGCACGGCGGCTCACTTCCTAGGCTGGGGTCAGATCATCCACCAGCCTAGCGGGCCGCTACAGCGAGGGGACGTCCGCGAGCAGGTGCTTGGTGTAGTCGTGCTGCGGGTTCTCCAGGACCTCGTCGACGGTGCCGGCATCCACGATCACGCCCTTGTTCAGCACCGCGATCCGCGTGGCCACGTGGCGGGCAAGCGCGATGTTGTGGGTGACAAAGAGCATGGACAGGCCCCGCTCGCGGCGCAGCTTGGCCAGCAGGCGCAGGATGGAGGCCTGCACGGAAACGTCGAGTGCGGAGGTCACCTCGTCGCACACGAGCACGGACGGGGCGTTGACCAGGGCGCGGCCGATCGCCGCGCGCTGGCGCTCGCCGCCGGAGAGGTCGCCGGGCCGGCGGTCGTAGAAGCTGGGGTCGAGCTGCACGGCCTCGAGTACCTCGTACACCACGTCGCGCTGCTCGCGCTTGGGCAGGCGCTTCGACAGCTGCATCGGCACGCTCAGCGACTCGCCGATCGTGCGCCGCGGGTTCAACGAGGAGAACGGGGACTGGAAGATGTACTGCACCGCCTGGCGCTGGTCCAGTGTGCGCTGGCGGCTACCGTGCGCGAGTTCCTCGCCACCGAGCGCGACCGTGCCGGTGTACCCGGGATTCAGCCCCGCGATGGAGCGCGCGAGGGTGGTTTTGCCCGACCCGGACTCGCCAAGCAGCAGGATCGAGTCGCCCTCGTTGAGCTCGAGGTCGATGCCGTGGAGCACCTTGTTGTCGCCGTAGGACATCTCCAGGTTGCGGACCTGCAGGAGCGGGGCCGGGCCCTTGCTTATCGACGCCCCCGCGCCACCCTTGCCCGCGCCGCCCGCCTCGCGCCCGGCGAGGTTCTTCTTCCCCGCGAGGTCCGGGATGGAGGCGAGCAGCCGCTGGGTGTAGCGGTGCTGCGGGGAGTACAGGACCGATTGGACGGGGCCTTCCTCCACGATGTCGCCGCGAAGCATGACGATGACGCGGTCAACCAGCTCCGCGACGACGGCGAGGTCGTGCGTGATGTAGAGCGAGGCGACGGCGTGGCGGACGGTCATCTTGCGGATCGTTTCCAACACGTGCGCCTGGGTTGAGACGTCGAGGCCGGTGGTGGGCTCGTCGAGGACGAGCACGTCGGGGTGCATCGCGAACGCCATCGCGATGCCGACGCGCTGCTGCTGGCCGCCGGAGAGCTGGTGGGGCCAGCGCGCGAGGTACGCGTCGTCGTCGGGCAGGTCGACGTCCCGCATGACTTCGCGGACGCGCGCGGCGGCGTCCCCGTCGTAGTTGTGCTGGTCCAGCACCTCGGAGATCTGCTCGCCGATCCGCATGGTGGGGTTGAGGCTCAACGCGGGGTCTTGGGGCACGTAGGCGACTCGGGCTCCGCGCAGCTGGCGCAAGTCGTCCTCGCCGAGCCCGAGGACGTCGACGGTGTCGCCGTTGCGGGTGTGGAGGGTGACGGTGCCGTCGGTAAGCGAAAGGCCCTCGCGGCAGTGGCCGAGCGCGGCGAGACCCGCCGTGGTCTTGCCGGAGCCGGATTCGCCGACCAGGCCGACAATCTCGCCGCGATGGAGCTCAAAGTCAATGCCGTGCAAGATCTCGGTGCCGTCGTTGGCGCGGATGCGCAGGTCGCGGACGCTCAGTACGGTGCCGGCGGCGTCGGCGGGGGTGGTGATCGCGGTGGTCATCGTTGGGCCTCCTCGGACTCGGTGGCGGTAGGTGCGTCGTGGCGGATGGGCTCGTTCTTCGGCCTCCGCGCGGCGTCGAGCTGCTCGGGCGTGGGGCGTGCGGGCATGGCGGTGGACGCGGTGGCGCGCGCGGTGGCGTCGGCAAGCATGTTGGTGCCGATGGTGAGCAGCGCGATGGCCGCGACCGGCAAGATGACGCCCCAGGGCTGGAGCGAGAGTGCGATGCGGTTCTCGTTGATCATCAAGCCCCAGTCCGCGGCGGGCGGTTGGATGCCTAGACCGAGGAAGGACAGCGAGGCGATGGAGCCGATGGAGTAGGTGAGTCGCAGGCCGGCTTCGACGGCGAGGGGGCCGGTGATGTTGGGCAGGATCTCGCGGAGAAGGATGCGCCAGTGAGGCATGGAGTACATCTGGGCGGCGCGGATGTAGTCCTCGTTGGTCACCGACATTGTGGACGCGCGGGCGACGCGGGCGATGCGTGGCGCGTGGGTGAGCCCGATCACCAGCACGAGGACGGTGGCGGAGGGTCCGAAGATGACGATCGCCAGCATGGCGAAGATGAGCTGCGGGAAGGCGAGCACGACGTCGTTGATGCGCATGAGGACCGCGTCGACCCAACCGCCCGCGTAGCCGGCGACCATGCCGATGAGCGTGCCGACGAGCATGCCGAGCGCGGTGGCCAAAAACGCGGTGACTAGCAGGACCAAGCCGCCGGCGATGAACCGGGAGAAGACCGAACGGCCGAGGTTGTCGGTGCCGAATGCGCCCTCGCCGGTGAACGGCAGCCCGAGGAACTCGGTGGTGGAGTAGCCGGTGAGCTGCTCCGCGAAGAGGTAGCCGATGACGGTGCACACGACGATGAGGGAGGTGAGGACGAGCCCGACCTTGCCCTCGGGGATTGCCCAGATGCGGGCGAGCACCGGCGCGGGCTTGGACGCGGATTCCTTGAGCGTCTCGAACTCGTCAGCGGGCTCGTTGCCTGCGGTGCTGTGGGCACCGGTGGTATTCGGTGTGGTCATTGCTAGCTCCTCAGTTTCGGGTTGGCCGTAATGCTGACGATGTCCGCGATGAGGTTCACCACGACGTAGACGGCGGCGATCAGGAGGGACACGGCTTGCACGACTTGGACGTCGCGGTAATTCACGGCGTCAATGAGCGCGACGCCCAAGCCGGGGTAGCGGAACAGGTACTCTACGACGACGATGCCGCCGGCGAGCCACGCAAGCTGGATGGCCACCACCTGCGCGATCGGCCCGACCGCGTGTGGCAGCGCGTGACGGAAGATGACGCGCCGCTCGGGCACACCCTTCAGACGCGCCATCTCGACGTAGCCGGAGTCCAGCGTCTCCACCATCGTCGCGCGGGTCATGCGCGCGATGTACGGGCTGACCACCAGCGCGAGCGTGATCGTGGGCAGGATGAGCTGGGACGGGAACTCCCAGACGTGGCTGCCGGGAGGGGACATCGTGACCGCCGGAAGCACCTTGAACACGGAGGTGGCAAACAGCGTGATCAGCGCGATACCGATGACAAACTCCGGCATGGCGGCGAGGATCAGCGTCACCCACGTGATCGCCTGGTCGCGCTTGGTGCCGCGCCACCAGGCGGCGTAGATGCCAACCAGGATACCAACTGGGATGGCCACGACGGCCGCGAGCACCATGAGCACGAGCGAGTTGGCCAGCGGCTCGCCGAGCAAGTCCGTGACCGGGCCGCCGGTAGACGTCGAGGTCCCCAGGTCCCCGGTGAAGATGCCGCCGAGCCACATGAAGTAGCGCTGCAGCGGGGGCTTGTCCAGGTTCATCTCGGCCTCCAGCGCGGCGATGCGCTCTGGCGTGGCTTGCTGGCCGAGGATCGCCGTGGCGGGGGAGCCCGGCAGCAGCAGCGTGGCACAGAAGATGATGATGGACACGGCGATGAGGATGAAGATGCTCACCGCGAGTCGGCGCAGAATGAATTTGCCCATGATGTTATGCCTCCGCGAGCCAGATTTTGTGGAACATTGCTTGCGACAGCGGCACACCGCTCGGGTGCGGCGTGAGCCCGACCACGTAGTTGTGGTAAGCGTCGACCTGATTGGCAAAGCCCCAGATGATGTAGCCGCCTTCGTCGTAAAGCTCTTGCTGTAGTTCTCGGATGCGTGCCTCGCGCTCGGGCTTTTCGACGATCGCGCGCGCCTCATGCACCCGTTGGGTGAAGTCTTCGCGCACCCAATGCGTCTCGTTGAACGGGGAGTCCGCCGTGGCGCACTGGTTGACCTGCTGAAGGAAGTTGCGCGTGTACCAGAACGACTGCGCGAGCGGGTACTCTAGGTAGTTTCCGGACGCGTAGAACGTGGAGGAATCCACCTGCTGAATGTTGACGGTGATGCCTGCCTCGCGGGCCTGCTCGGCGAAGACCTGGGCGGTGCGCACGGCGCCAGACTGGATCTCGGAGGTGACCAGGTCCACCTCGATGCCGTCCGGGTAGCCGGCCTCCGCGAGCAGATTCTTCGCCTTCTGCACGTCCTGTTCTCGCTGCGGGAAGTCGCGGGGGTAGGCCTCGTCGTAGAGCGCGAACATGTCGTTGCCCAGCTGGCCCTGGCCGGAGTAGACCTGGTCGACCATCTGCTGCCGGTTCACCGCGAGGCGCATCGCCTGGCGCACGCGGACGTCATCGAACGGAGCGACGTCGACGCGCATGGTCAGCGGCAGCCACATGCCGGTTTCAGAGATGAGCGTGCTCAGGCGCGGGTCTTCATCGATGACGCGGGCGAGCGCGTGGTTGAGGCTGCCGATCGCATCCACCTGGGAAGACAGCAGCGCGTTGAGCATGGCGTCCTCCTCCTGGAAGTCGATGATGCGCACCGCGTCCAGGTGCGCGGGTCCGGCCCAGTAATTGTCATTGCGCACGAGTGTGGTGGACTGGCCCGCAGTAAAGTCCTCGAGCGTGAACGGGCCGGCGCCGATTGGGTGTTCCGGGTCGTAGTCTTCGGGGACGATGCCCATCTGGTACTCCGCGAGCGAATCGACCAACGCGGCGTCCGCGACCGCGAGCCGAATGAGCAGCCGCCGGTTGTCGAGCACCTCCATGCTGTCGATGTGGGAGATCGACGCCGCGCCAGACTTCGGGTCCTGCGGGTCGCGGATGCGGTCGTAGGAGAACATGACGTCCTCGGGCCGGACGGGTCGGCCGTCGGAGAACTGTGCGCCCTCGCGCAGCGTGATCGTCCATTCGGTGGCGTCCGCGTTCGGCTCGATCGCCTCCGCGAGGCGGTACTCCAGGTTGTAGTCGTCGTCGCGGCGCGCCAGCGCGTCGTACAAATTGATCACGCGCGCGGCGTCGCTCGTACTGGTGGGCACGTGCGCGTCCACGGTATCCGTGGACGAGCCGCCGACGAGTCCGATGCGCAGCGTGCCGCCCTGCTTGGGCGGGCCGGAGGTATCAATGTTTTCGACGGGTGCGGTGGAACAGGACGCGAGCGCGAGTGTCGCGCCTCCCATCACCGTGGCCTGCAGCAGCTGCCTGCGGCTCAATTGCAGCATGTCGTTCACACCTTGCTTTCGTGTGCTTGGGAATCTCGGGCGGGGGCTACGTCTGGAGGCGAGCCTGCTGGCTCGCGGCCTGCGCCGCCGCTATCGCTGTGCGTGATCCAGCCGCGGATGCTGCCGGTGACCACCGCGTGGACGTCGGCCGGGCTGAGGTCGCCCGCGAGCATGCGGATCCCCAGGCCGTCGATGAGCGCGGTCAGCGCCGTGACCATGGTCTGGGGGTCCCCGGCCCGGAAGGTGCCGTTGTCCATGCCCTCTTCCACGACAGGCAGGAGCTCCCGCTGCCAGCGCGAGTACGCAATCTCGGTGGCGTCGTGCGCATCGGTGAACATGGCGGAGGAGGACCAGAACTGCGCCCAGGTTGCCCACTCGCGATGCGCCTCCGGCGAGCCGTCGAGTTGGACGGCGAAGAGCGCGTTGAGTCGGTCGACCGGGTCTGCGACCGCGTGCGCTGATGCCCGGCGCGCAATGCCCTGCAGCGAACAGGCATCCAAGGTAGCCAGGAAGATCTCGTTCTTGGTGGGGAAGTAGTAGTGCACGGCGGAGGCGGACATGCCCGCGGCGGCGGCGATGTCGGCCACGGTCACTGGCTGGTACCCGTGCGCCGCAAACAGCGGCCACGCGGCGCTGACAATAGCGTGCCGGCGGCTTGATCGCGCCTGGTCGCGCCGTGCGTCGTGCTGGCGCGGTGGGCGTGGCTCGCCGCGGACGGCGAGCTCCCGGGCGGGGACGCCGGTGAGGTCGGCCAGGAGGGCCAGCTCCGTTGCGGTGAAGCGCCGCACCCCGGAGAGCGACTTCGACAGCTTGCTTGCGTCAATACCCAAGTGCTGAGCGACGTCGCGCTGCCGCAAGCCGGAGGCGGCGATGGCGGCGCGCGCCGCGTCATATGGGTGGGCTGGAGTCATAACAACGACCGTATAAATAGCTGGCAGGAGTCGCAACTCCCTGATGCAGAGTCAGGGGAACGCTCGCAATTACGCCCTATCCGGGGGCAACGCGGCGTGCACCTGGCGGAATATCTCGTCGCCGTGGAGGTAGATGCCGTCGTGCTGGTACGTCGGGTGCGTGGTGACGGACAGGTTGGGAATCTGCGCCGCCTGGGCGCTGGCGTAGTCAAAGGGGACGAAAAGGTCATCCTCGTAGAGCAGGACGGAGGCGGGTGTATCGTTCGCGCGCAGCGCGTCGGCGTCCACGCTGGGCCGTTGACCCGTGCGTTGCGCAATATCCTCGACCACCTCGCGGAACGGGCGGAGCGCGGGGTCTTGGTCGAAGTGAAACGGGAAGAAGGCGTTGCCCAGCAGGTAGAAGGGGGCGTCGCTCCGTGGGTCTGCGTGGACCGAGAACCCTTCGGCCTCCTCGTATGTCCGGGCGCCGGGCCAGTCCGTGGGACGCGGGGTCAGGCCGGCAAATATCTGGTCGTGGACTACGGCCCACAAGGGATTGGGCGCCAGGCTGAGCATCGCGCCCACCGCAGCGAGGAAGTCGGTGCGCAGCCGCTTGTGCGCGCCGCGGTGGAACGGTGCTTCGAGCAGCATGGCAAGCGTGTCCGCGCCAGTTTCCTCGCCGAGCCGCACGCCCACGAAGCGGAAGCGCTCCGGGGTGAGCCGCTCGCCGGTGGGCAGAAACTCCTCGGTGTCCGCCAGGTGCGCGCATACCTCCCGGACACGCCCTTCGGCCCACGGCACCGCGGCGTAGAAGCGCTCAACGCGTTGGGCCATGAGCGTCACCGATTGGCGGTTGAACTCCTCCGGTGTGGTCCCGAACGGCGGGACCACGCCAGTCATCATCGCGCGCCCAATGCCCTCCGGAAAGTAGGAGAGGTAGGCGCCGACACAGATCCCGCCAAATGAGTTGCCCAGGATGTCCCAGGTGTTAAAGCCCAGGTGGCGGCGCAGGTCCTCGGCGTCGGCAGCGATGTCGGGTGGGCGGAGGCGGGAGAGATGCGCGGCGTCGAGAAGCGTGCGCTGCGTCGCGTCGATCCTGGTGGAGCGGCCGGTGCCTCGCTCGTCGATGAGGAAGACGCGGTAGTGCTTGAGTGCCTCGGGGATCCAACCCATGAGCATGCGCGGGCCGGGGTTGCCGGGGCCGCCCTGGAAGTAGGCGAGGGGCGGCGCTTCCGGGTCGGTGTACAGCTCGCGCGCGAAAAGCTCGAGGGTGCCTAGCGACGCGTCAGCGCGGTCCCAGGGGACGCGGATGACGTGCTCGCGGATCTGGAAACCGTGGGGGATCAACGTAGAAAGCATGTGCCCCATTCTGGCACGGCGGCAGCGGAGCAGTTGGGGGGCGGCGAGTATGCTGGCAGCCATGGCTTTCGCTGCAGAACACCCAGTCCTTGCGCACTCCGAGTTCCGCCCCGTCGGCGAGATTGAGCGGCGCGAAAAGCCGTTTGAGGTGGTCTCCGAGTTCGAACCGTCCGGCGATCAGCCTGCCGCAATCGCGGAACTGGACGAGCGGCTGCGCCGCGGCGAAGAAGACGTGGTGCTCATGGGCGCGACGGGTACGGGTAAGTCTGCGACGGCGGCGTGGCTGATTGAGCAGCAGCAGCGGCCCACGCTGGTGATGGCGCCGAACAAGACGCTGGCCGCGCAGCTGGCGAACGAGCTGCGGCAGCTCCTGCCCAACAACGCCGTCGAGTATTTCGTCTCCTACTACGACTACTACCAGCCGGAGGCGTACATCGCGCAGACCGATACCTACATTGAAAAGGACTCGTCCATCAACGATGACGTGGAGCGTCTGCGCCACTCCGCAACCTCCGCGCTGCTGAGCCGCCGCGACGTGGTGGTCGTCTCCTCCGTGTCCTGCATCTACGGCCTGGGCACACCGCAGTCTTACCTGGACCGCTCGATCGTGCTGCGCGTGGACGAGGAGGTCGAGCGCGACCGGTTCTTGCGCCTGCTCGTGGACGTCCAGTACGAGCGCAACGACATTGACTTCAAGCGCGGCACCTTCCGCGTCAAGGGCGACACCGTCGACATCATCCCCGCCTACGAGGAGGTGGCCGTGCGCGTCGAGTTCTTCGGCGACGAGGTCGACTCGCTCTACTACATCCATCCGCTCACGGGCGACGTACTCAGCCAGGAGGACGAGGTGCGCATCTTCCCGGCCACCCACTACGTGGCCACCGAGGAACGCATGGAAAAGGCGATCCAGGCGATCAAGGAGGAGCTCGCCGACCGGCTCGAGGAACTGGAGAGCAAGGGCAAGCTCCTCGAGGCGCAGCGCCTGCGGATGCGCACCGAGTACGACCTGGAGATGATCCAGCAGGTGGGGTTCTGCTCCGGTATTGAGAACTACTCGCGGCACATGGACGGCCGCGGCCCCGGCTCCGCGCCGGCCACGCTCATTGACTACTTCCCGGAGGACTTCCTCACCATCATTGATGAGTCCCACGTGACCGTGCCCCAGATCGGCGGCATGTTTGAGGGCGACATGTCGCGCAAGCGAAACCTCGTGGAGTTCGGGTTCCGCCTGCCCAGTGCTGTCGATAATCGGCCCCTGACCTTCGATGAGTTCGAGTCGCGCGTGGGGCAGACCGTGTACATGTCGGCGACCCCGGGCGACTACGAGCTCGAGGCCGCGCAGGGCGAATACGTCGAGCAGGTGATCCGCCCGACCGGTCTGGTGGACCCGAAGGTGACCGTCAAACCGACGAAGGGGCAGATCGACGACCTCATCGACGAGGTGCGCCAGCGCGTGGACAAGCAGGAGCGCGTGCTCGTGACCACGCTGACCAAGCGCATGGCCGAGGATCTCACCGACTACCTGCTCGACCACGGCATTAAGGTGCGCTACCTGCACTCCGACATCGATACGCTGCAGCGCGTCGAGCTGCTGCGCCAGCTCCGGCTTGGCGAGTTCGACGTGCTCGTGGGCATCAACCTCCTGCGCGAGGGCCTTGACCTCCCAGAGGTGTCATTGGTGGCGATTCTTGATGCGGACAAGGAAGGATTCCTGCGCTCAACGAAGTCGCTCATTCAGACCATCGGACGTGCAGCTCGAAACGTCTCCGGCGAGGTCATCATGTACGCCGACACAATCACCGAGTCGATGCAGGAGGCGATCGATGAGACCGAGCGCCGCCGCGAGAAGCAGCTGGCCTACAACAAGGAGCACGGCATCGACCCGCAGCCGCTGCGCAAGAAGATCGCCGACATCCTCGACCAGGTCTACGAGAACGGCGATGCCGAGGAGCAGGCGAGCCTGAGCTCGGACGCCGCAGTGGCAGAGAAGCCGGACGTGACCACCATGGCCTCCGACGAGGTGCAGAAGCTTATCGACGACCTTACGAAGCAGATGGGCGACGCGGCCCGCGAGCTGAAGTTTGAGCTCGCCGGCAGACTCCGCGATGAGATTGCAGATCTGCGCAAGGAACTCCGTGGTATGAAAGACACAGGAAACTAGAACGAGAAAGGGCGCAATACCCATCATGCACACTTACACATCCATCGCCGTGGGCACCGACGGTTCGCCGACCTCCCTGGTGGCCGTCCGCGCCGCAGCCAGCTTGGCCCGCGTGTACGACGCCCAGCTCACCGTCATCTGCGCGCACTACACCGCGTCCGGTTCCATGCTGAACTCCACGAACGCCGAGCTGAGCAAGATCGACATCGTGACCGAGACCGGTGCCCAGGAGATCCTGACCCGCGCCCGCACGATCGCAGAGGAGGAGCAGGCTCCGAAGGTCAACGTTGTGTCTAAGGCCGGGCAGCCGGCGAACGTGCTGCTTGAGTCCGTTGCGGATTACGAGGTCGACCTGCTCGTAGTGGGCAATAAGGGGATGCGCTCGCTGGCTGGCCGGGTATTTGGCAACATCCCCGGGAGCGTGGCAAAGAAGGCTCCGGTGGACGTTATGCTGGTAGATACCAGGGCCGAGGGGCATAACTAACCTCCCCGGAGCACCCGGAGTACCATGTCCACAGATTCCTAAACTCGATGAAAGGTCACCCAGACACTATGGCTGAGTACTACAACACCATCGTCGTCGGCTCCGACGGCTCCAAGTCCTCCCTCCTCGCAGTGGAGCGGGCGGCACGGATGGCAGCGGCCTTCGGGGCAACGCTGGTCATCGGCACGGCGTACTACCGCACCCAAGAGGACGCCTCCAAGGCATTGCGCCAGGACTCGGTGACCATTCTGGGCGACGAGCAGGCGCTGAAAAACCTCGAGGAGGCCGCTGAGCACGCTCGCTCCTTCGGCGTCGAGGACGTGCAGACCGCGACCCGCCCGGGCACCCCGGTCGAGGCGCTCATGGCGATCGTGAACGACAACAAGGCTGAGCTGCTGGTTGTGGGCAACCGCGGCATCAACTCGCTCACCGGCCGCCTGCTGGGCTCCGTGCCGGCTGACGTTGCACGTCAGTCCGACTGCGACGTGATGATCGTCCACACCGTCAAGTAACGGCGCCGACGGTGGCGCTTAGCCGATCACCGTCAGGCTCTGAGTCGCTCGCGTAGCGGCAACGTAGAGGTCTTGCCACCCCTGTGGTGAGGCCTCTACTATTTTGTCCGGATCGACCACGATGACGTGGTCGAACTCCAACCCCTTCATCTGTGCCACGTTGGCGGCATCGATCACGGCAACGGTGCGTTGTTCCCCTCGATCCGCGCCATCATCGTGGTGCAGCTGCCCGCGCACGCCTTCGGGGTCCGTACCGGCGGGCAGGTGCCGCACCGGAACACCGGTCTGGCGGATTGCCACAGAGGCCTGCGCCTCCGGGTCGATCTGCGCCAGGACGTCGCCCGCGTACTCCATGATTTCCGCGGGGGTGCGGTAGTTCACCGTGAGCTCGTGGGTGACAAACCGCTCGCCGACGAACGGCGCGAGTGACGCGGCCCAGTCGTCCGTGCCGGCGGGCGCTGACGTCTGCGCGGGGTCGCCCACCAGCGTCATCCACCTTGACGGGCACCGGCGGAACACCATCCGCCACTCCATGGGGGAGAGCTCCTGCGCTTCGTCGACGATCACGTGGCCGTAGGCCCAGGTGTGATCCGCCCGCGCGCGCTGCGCGGTGGAGCGGATGTCGGTGACGCGCTGTCGGCTCGCCAAAGTCTCCGCGTCGATGACGTCGGCAGCAGAAAGGATTTCCGCTTCGAACTGGTCGTCGTCGTTGTCCGTGGACTCGGAGGACGCGAGCACGTCAAGGGCGTCGGCGGCCTCCTCGACCTGCTGGCGCCACTGCGCGTCCTCCTTCGCGCGCTGGTCCTCGGGCGCGACGACGCCGATGAGGACGGACAGTTCGTCGATAAGCGCAGTGTCCGACGCGAAGAACCCCGAACCCGGCGCGCGGTAGAGCGCGTCTTGGGTGTAGGCGTCGTAGTCCCCGGCGACCTCTGCGATGCGCGTGCGGTCCGTGAGCGTGACGTCGAGGACCTCGGCGGGGTCGAGCTCCGGGAAGTGCTCGTCCACCAGCGCGATCACCTGCGGGTCGTCGGCGAGGTCGTCGTGCAGCTGGTCCACGTCCGCGGCGGAGAGGAGGTTGCGGCCGCCGAGCGGGTCCGCGCCGATCTTCTCCGCCAGGGCCTCCGCGAGCGACTGCGTGAGGTGCTCAGCAAAGTACTCGCGGGCCTGGTTGTGCGGTTTGCGCGAACGCCGGGCGCGGGTGCGCGCCGCCTTCACCATCGCCGGGGTGGCCTCGATGTCGACGGAGTCGATCTTCAAGGTGACGGGGCGCTCGGGCACCGTCTCAAAGGCCTGCACGGCGCGTTTGAGTACCGTGACCATCTCCTCCGAGCCCTTGACCTCGCGCGCCGCCAGCGGCTCCGCGTCATGCGTCGGCGTGAACCCGGGGACGAGGTCCTCGATGGTGGACAGGACCACGCCGGTTTCGCCCAACTCGGGCAAGACGCGGGAGATGTACTCCAGAAACGTCGGGTTCGGGCCGATGATGAGCACGCCGGTGCGCGAAAGCTGCTCGCGCCAGGTGTAAAGCAAGTAGGCCACGCGGTGCAGCGCGACCGCGGTCTTGCCGGTGCCGGGGCCGCCCTGGACGACCATGACGCCGCGTGTGGCGTCGCGGATAATCTCGTCTTGCTCGCGCTGGATCGTCTCCACGATGGACTGCATGTGGCCGGTGCGCGCGGTGTTCATGGCGCGGCGCAGCGCGGCCTCGGAGCCGACGTTGCCGCCGTCGGTCGCTGGCTCCGCGGCGCCAGGCTGATCGGCGTCGGTGCTGTCTCCAGACAGGACCTCGTCATCCACCGCCGTCACCTTGCGGCCGCGCATGCGGATGTTGCGGCGCTGTTCCACGCCCTCGGGGTGCGCCGTGGTTGCCAGGTAGAACGGCCGCGCCAGCGGCGCGCGCCAGTCCAGCAGGAGGGTGCGGTAGTTGTCCGCGCGATCGTCCATCCCCATGCGCCCGATGTACCGCCGCTCGAGCCCAGGACGCCCCGGGACCGGATTCTCGACGTCCGTGTCGGCCACGTCGATGCGGCCGAAGACCAGGCCCACCTCGGCGATGTTGAGTGCATCGAGCTTGGCGTTGAGCCCGTGGTACTCAGTTTCGCGGCGCACGAGTGCGTCCGAGTCCGGGTTGTCCGGGTCGACGTCGCGCTGCACCGCGGCCAGCTTCTCCTGGGCTGCGGTGACTTCCGCATCCAGGTGCCGGAAGAGCTCATCAACGTAAGCCTGCTCGGATGCAATGTGTTGGGGATTTCTCACCCGCGTGTACCTCCTCACGATTCTCCGCGGTCAAACCGCGCCGTGTAAGCAACAAACGGCCCCGCCGCCCGGAATATTCCGGATTGGCGGGGCCGCGGTGCGCGAAAGCGGGGATTAGCCCAGCTTCTTCTGCAGCTTCTTCACCGACTTCTTGGCGCGCTTCTCGGCCTTCTTCGCCTTGCGCTTCCACTTCAGCTTCTGAATCCAAGACGGGTCGGCGTCGAGTTTGTCGAACGCAGCCTGCAGCTTATCGACGGAACCCTGCGCCTTCTTTTCCAGCTTCGCATGGTTCTTCTTCACCTTGTGCTTTGCGGAGAGCTTCTCCAGGGGGCTCGGGCGAAGGTCATCGATGGAGCCCTGCAGGTCGCCGACAACGCCGTGGACCTTGCGCTTGGCCTGGAACTTCTCGAGCTTGGACGGAGTAGCCTGCTCGATCAGTTTTTCCGCGTCGAAGTCCTTGTACGCGTCCTGCGCGCGGTCGGAGGTCTCCGCGAGGAACTTCGAGGTCTGCTTCTTTGCGTCCTCGAACCAGTCGCCGGCTACCTCGGTGGCGTGGGACGCGGCCTTCTTCCAGTCGTCCTTATTGTCATCGACGTAGCTGGAAACCTGGCTGGTGACCTGGTCGGTGGTGTCGGACAGCCAGTCGCTGGCCTTGCCCATGGTCTTCTCGGTCTCGGACTGAGTGGGCAGCGCCTGCTGGACGTTCTTGCGCGCAACCTTGGCGGCGTTCTGCGCGCGCCACTGGAGGCCCGGCTTGCCGGCCGTGTCGACGGTAGCCAGCAGGACGCCGCCTGCGAGTGCGACATCGGTCAGCGCGCCGGTGCGGCGGCGGGCCTTGTCGTCCTCATCGTCTGCCTCCCAGAACGCGTTGCGTCCGATCAGGGACGGGACGGTGGAGAGAGCGAGCAGGGACGCGGAGGTACGCGGCATCTTGCCGATGGCGAAGAGGCTGCCGGCGCCGGCCTTGACGCCACCCACGATCTGGGCAGCGGTCTCCGGGTCCTTCGGCAGGAAGCCGCGGTACTGACGCGGCAGTACGGAGCGGACCTTCTTCAGCGCGGAGTCCGCAGCGTCCTTGTGCGACGCCGGGTTCAGCGCGGTCTCAACGCCGTCAATGATGTATACGGACGCCAACATCGGGCGAGCGATCTTACGAATCATCTTGCAAACCAGTCCTTCTCATTTGATCGTGGTTTATTCAGGTTCATTCTGGAGCCCACAGCGGGACTCTTCTGGGCACAACTGTACTTGTGTTCCGGCCTTACGGGGGGAGACTCGGCGAAAAACGCTCGGCTACCAGCGACGCTGCCACCACTCATCCAGGTGGGGTCGTTCCTCGCCCAGGGTCGTCGGCTTCCCGTGGCCGGGGCGGACGATGGCGTCGTCCGCGTAGGCGTCGAACAGCTTGGTTTTCACC
The DNA here is from genome assembly GCF_007559235.1 of Corynebacterium gottingense. NCBI lineage: Bacteria > Bacillati > Actinomycetota > Actinomycetes > Mycobacteriales > Corynebacteriaceae > Corynebacterium > Corynebacterium gottingense. The sequence continues at coordinate 20,009 of NZ_VMHH01000013.1, forward strand.
TCGTTGAACAGGCGGACAAAATCGCCCTCGGAGGCCGTCTTGCCCAGGCCGCCGGGGAAGAGAGAGTCGCCGACGAAGAGGTTCATCGCGCCGTTGATCTCCGCCGCGAGCGCCGCGCCGCCGGGGGTGTGGCCGCGCAGGATCATGACGGGGAACTCCTGACCGTCGAACTCGAGGGTGTCGCCGTCCTTGAGCTCGCGGTCCACCGGCGCCGGCAGCGCGGGCGCGTCCAGGAACGGTGCCCAGTGCGTCGCGCCGGTCGCGTCGAGGACCTCCTTGAGCGCGCGGACGTGGTCGTGGTGGCGGTGCGTGGTGAGCACGTCGGTGATCTCCACGCCTGCGTCGCTGGCGAGGGAGAGGAGTGCGGCGGGGTCGGCGGCGGCGTCGATAAGCAGCCCCTTGCCCTGGGAAGCGAGGAGGTAGCAGTTGTTGTCCAACTCTGAGACGGAAATCTGGTGCAATGAAAGCGTCATGGCGACCAGCGTAGCCGGGCGGGAATAGCTCGGGGGAGGCCCGAGTTGGTAGTTTCTAGGACTGAACCCCACAGAGAACCGCTAGGGAAGGGACGTGGTGACGTGGCCGAATGGCTGACTGTGCGCGGCGCGCGCGAACACAACCTCAAGGGCGTCGACATTTCGCTACCGCGAGACAAGATGGCCGTGTTTACCGGGCTCTCCGGCTCGGGCAAGTCTTCCCTGGCGTTCGACACGATCTTTGCGGAAGGCCAGCGCCGGTACGTGGAGTCCCTGTCCTCGTACGCCCGCATGTTTCTGGGGCAGATGGACAAGCCTGACGTGGACTACATCGACGGGCTCAGCCCCGCGGTGTCCATCGATCAAAAGTCCACGAACCGCAACCCGCGCTCGACCGTGGGCACGATCACGGAAATCTATGACTACCTGCGTCTGCTGTACTCGCGCGCGGGGACGCCGCACTGCCCGGTGTGCGACGCAGTGATCCAGCGGCAGACGCCGCAGCAGATCGTCGACCAGGTCCTTGAGTACGAGGAGCGCACAAAGTTCCAGGTGCTCGCGCCGATCGTGCGCAAGCGCAAGGGCGAATTCCAGGACCTGTTCGCAGACCTGGCCTCCCAGGGCTATTCCCGCGTGAACGTGGACGGGGAGACCTATCAGCTCTCCGAGCCGCCGAAGCTGGAGAAGCAGATCAAGCACACGATCGACGTCGTCGTGGACCGCCTGCAGGTGAAGGAGAGCCAGAAGCAGCGCCTTACTGACTCCGTCGAGACCGCGCTGAAACTTGCCGACGGGCTCGTCGGCTTCGAGTTCGTCGGCCTGGACGCGGACGACCCGGACCGCGTACAGATCTTCTCGGAGAAGATGGCCTGCCCGAACGGCCACAAGCTGGACGTGGAGGAGTACGAGCCCCGCGCGTTCTCCTTCAACTCCCCGTTCGGCGCGTGCCCTGCCTGCGACGGTTTGGGGATGCGCAAGGAGATTGACACCGATCTGGTCATCCCGGACCCGGACGCGCCGGCGGTCGACGCGTTCCAGCCGTGGAACTCGAGCCCGAACAAGAAGTACTTCGAGCGGCTGATCGAGGCGCTGGCCAAGGAGGAGGGCTTCGACGCGCACGTGCCGTTCTCCTCGCTGACCAAGACGCAGCAGAAGCACCTGGTCAACGGCTCGAAGACCAAGGTGAGCGTGCGGTACAAGAATCGCTACGGCAGGCAGCGCTCCTTCAGCGCCGCGTACGAAGGCGTGATTGGCTACCTGGAGCGGAAGCTCGAGCAGGCGGAGACGGACACGCAGAAGGAGCGCCTGCTCGCCTACACCCGTGAGGTCCCGTGCCCGACGTGTAAGGGGGCGCGCCTGAAGCCGGAGATCCTGGCGGTGCGCTTGGACTCCACAACGCACGGCGAGCGCTCGATTGCCGGGCTGACCGAGCTGTCCATCGAGGACGCGTCGGAATACCTGGACAACCTGGTGCTGGGGTACCGCGAGGAGATGATCGCCGGTGCCGTGCTGCGCGAGATCCAGGCAAGGCTCCACTTCCTGCTGGACGTGGGCCTGAACTACCTCACGCTGTCGCGTTCCGCCGGGACGCTTTCCGGCGGCGAGGCGCAGCGTATCCGCCTGGCCACGCAGATCGGCTCAGGACTTGCTGGCGTGCTGTACGTGCTGGATGAACCCTCCATCGGCCTGCACCAGCGCGACAACAACAGGCTAATCGCCACGCTGAAGAAGCTGCGCGACCTGGGCAACACACTCGTGGTGGTGGAGCACGACGAGGACACGATCCGCGAGGCGGATTGGCTCATTGACATCGGCCCGCGCGCCGGTGAGTACGGCGGCGAGGTGGTCTACCAGGGCGAGCCCGACGGACTCGTCGAGGCGGAAGGCTCGCTCACCGGCGACTACATCGCCGGCCGCAAGAAGATCGAGGTGCCTGCGCAGCGGCGACCGCTGGATAAGGACCGGAAGATCAAGGTGGTTGGGGCCCGCGAGAACAACCTGAATAACGTCAGCGTGGAGATTCCGCTCGGCCTGCTCGTCGCGGTGACGGGCGTGTCCGGCTCCGGCAAGTCCACCCTGGTCAACGAGATCCTGGCGAAGACCCTGCAGAACGAGCTGAACGGCGCCCGCCAGGTTCCCGGCCGCGTCAAACGCGTGGAGGGGCTGGACTCGTTGGACAAGCTGGTCCAGGTAGATCAGAGCCCGATCGGGCGCACGCCGCGCTCGAACCCGGCGACGTACACGGGCGTCTTTGACAAAGTTCGCAACCTTTTTGCCGAAACACAGGAGGCGAAGGTGCGCGGGTACAAGGCGGGGCGTTTCTCCTTCAATGTCAAGGGTGGCCGGTGTGAGGCCTGCCGCGGCGACGGCACCATCAAAATCGAGATGAACTTCCTGCCCGATGTGTACGTGCCCTGCGAGGTGTGTGGCGGCGCGCGCTACAACAGGGAGACCCTCGAGGTCCGTTACAAGGGAAAGACGATCGCGGAGGTGCTGGAGATGCCGATCTCCGAGGCCGCCGAGTTCTTCGAACCGATTTCTTCCATTCACCGGTATCTCGCCACGCTTGTCGACGTCGGCCTCGGCTACGTCCGCCTGGGACAGTCCGCGACGACCCTGTCCGGTGGCGAGGCGCAGCGCGTGAAGCTGGCAACCGAGCTGCAAAAGCGCTCCAACGGCCGGACCATCTATATCCTGGACGAGCCGACGACCGGCCTGCACTTCGAGGACATCCGCAAGCTGATGCTCGTGCTCAATGGCCTGGTGGAGAAGGGCAACACCGTCCTGGTTATCGAGCACAATCTCGACGTGGTCAAGTCCGCCGACTGGATCATCGACATGGGCCCGGAGGGCGGATCCGGCGGCGGCACCGTGGTTGCGCAGGGAACACCCGAGGACGTGGCAGCGGTGGAAGGATCGTTTACGGGCGAGTACCTGCACAAGGTCCTGCACTAGCTGCCTGGGTGGGGGTGCGGAGAATCGAAGCAGCCCGTCTCGGCGTGCGATTTGGGTTCTCCCGCAATGGTTGCTAATGTAAGTACCACTACCGCCCAGTGCTCCTGATTCAGGTGTACGGGCCGCAAGTGGAGTTACTCCCACCCCACGCCGCGCTGGAGCGCAGGATACGGGTCAACGGTATGGCACACGCAGGAAGTCTGCCATGCTGAACGGATGAACTCCCGCTGGCGTAAACGCTAGCGGGTTTTTCGCGTGGGATGACGTCGCTTGGGGCTTGGTAGCGATCACATTGTCATTCTCGTCTTTAGGAGTTCTCATCAGCGCTGAAGCTCGGATCAACGAACGAATCCGCGTACCGGAAGTTCGCCTCGTCGGCCCGTCCGGCGAGCAGGTGGGCATTGTCCGCACGGATGATGCCCGCAAGTTGGCGTACGACGCGGACCTCGACCTGGTCGAGGTCGCGCCGAAGGCCAAGCCGCCCGTGGCCAAGATCATGGATTACGGCAAGTACAAGTACGAGCAGGATCAGAAGGCCCGCGAGGCTCGCAAGAACCAGCAGCAGACCGTGGTGAAGGAACAGAAGTTCCGCCCGAAGATCGATGAGCACGACTACCAGACGAAGAAGGGCAATGTCGAGCGCTTCCTGGAGAAGGGCAACAAGGTCAAGGTGACCATCATGTTCCGTGGCCGCGAGCAGTCGCGTCCGGAACTCGGCTACCGCCTCCTCGAGCGTCTTGCAGATGACATCGGTGAGCTGGGCGTGGTCGAGTCTCGTCCGAAGCAGGACGGTCGCAACATGACGATGGTCTTCGGGCCGGCTCGCAAGGGCAAGAAGTAGCACACATTTTCAACTCTGAAGGGCTTTTACCATGAAGCAGAAGACCCACAAGGGCACCGCAAAGCGCATCAAGGTCAACGGCAAGGGCAAGCTGCGCCGCGAACAGGCCGGCAAGCGCCACCTCAACGAGTCGCTGTCCTCCAAGCGTCGCCGCAAGCTGTCCGGCACCACTGACGTCGCACGGGCAGATCAGAAGCGCATGAAGCGCCTTCTTGGCCGCGCATAGTTCAACCAGCGCCCTGTAACCAGCACAAATACCGAATAAGTAAAGGAAGTTTGACTCATGGCACGTGTGAAGCGTTCAGTCAACGCCAAGAAGAAGCGCCGCGCAATCCTCAAGTCCGCGAAGGGCTACCGCGGCCAGCGCTCCCGCCTGTACCGCAAGGCCAAGGAGCAGTGGCTGCACTCCCAGACCTACGCTTACCGCGATCGTCGTAAGCGCAAGGGTGAGTTCCGCAAGCTGTGGATCCAGCGCATCAACGCCGCTGCTCGTCTGAACGACATCACCTACAACCGCCTCATCCACGGCCTGAAGCTGGCCGAGGTCGAGGTCGACCGCAAGATCCTCGCCGAGCTTGCCGTCAACGACTTCGCTGCGTTCTCCGCGATCTGCGAGATTGCCAAGAACGCCCTCCCGGAGGACGTGAACGCTCCGAAGGCCGCGTAAGCACCCTTCGCTTATCGACGCCCACCTCACCCTCGCACTTGCGAACGGGTCGGGGTGGGCGTTTCGCATGTCCGAGTGTGTTCGGGTGCCTGAGTAAGGTGTGGGACATGACGAACCCCTACGACAACGGCAGCAACAACAACGGCCCCTACGGGAGCGGGTACCCCAGCGCACACGGCAAAGGTGCAGACGACTGGTATTGGGACGAGCAGGGCGCGGCTGCCAACGAGTGGGCGCGCACCAGGCAGTTCTACGGCGGCAGGCCGGGCGCTCCCGCGCTGTCGGATCACTACGAAAAACTTCGCACGTCAAACGGACCCGTGCAGCCTGTGAGGCAGCCCCGCGCGTGGCCCCTTGCTGTCCTGCTGTGCCTTTTCTTTGGGCTTTTCGGCGCGCACAACTTTTACCTGGGCTACACCAAGCGGGGGCTCGTCCAGTTGGGGCTCCACATCTTCGGCTGGTTTACGATGTTCTTCTTGGTGGGCTTTGTCGTGTTGGGGGTGCTGGGTATCTGGGTACTGTGCGACCTCGTCCGAATTTTCACGCGCAGCGGGTTTTACTCCGCAGACGCGGACGGCGTGCCGTTGCTGCGGTAGCACGCCGGTAGAATGCAAGGCCATGAGCCTTGATTTCACGCAACCCTTTACTGAGCGCACCCCCCGAGTAGTCAACGCGGCGAAGCTGCACCGGGCGCAGGCCCGAAAGAAGGCGAACCGCTTCTTGGTGGAGGGCGCAAACTCAGTTGAGGCGGCTGTGGCGACGGGCGCGGCCACCGATCTCTTTGCCACAGAGCGTGCCGCAGACGAGTTCGCGGACATCATCACCACGGCGGACTACATGGACGTGTTCACCCACGCCATCACTGATCAGGCAGCGAAGCACATGTCTGATACGGTCCACACCACCGGGCTCTTCGCCGTGTGCAAGCCGTCGCTGTGGACTGTCGGCGCGGCGCTGCGCGGGACCCCAGAGTTCGTCGCCGTAGGAGTGGAAACGAACGACCCAGGCAACGCGGGCACCATCATCCGCATTGCCGATGCGACTGGAGCGAATGCCGTGATCTTTGCCGGCGAGACGGTCGACCCGGAATCTTCCAAGGTCGTGCGTTCCTCCGCCGGTTCGCTGTTCCACCTCCCCGTCGCACGCGAACGAAACATCAAGGACGTCCTGGGTCAGTTGCGCGCCAAAGGCTTGCAGATCGTCGCGACCGCCATGGACGGTGAAGTCTCCCTCGACGCAGCGGGGGAGGTGCTCGCGAAACCGACTGCGTGGCTCTTCGGCAACGAAGCGCACGGGCTCCCCGACGAGATCCTGGAACTGGCTGACCACCGGGTGGCAATTCCAATCAAAGGAAGCGCGGAGTCGTTGAACCTCGCCACAGCTGCAGCAATGTGCATGTGGGAGTCCTCCAAGGTGCTCGGCCAGGACTAGAAGACGCGCAGGGCGGTGCGCGCCCTCGAAGTTGTCTCTGCAGGCGTCGGACAATTGAAGTGTATGCGCGGGTATGCTTGTGTGCGCTGAAATATCACCAGACAAGTGGAAGGGACGAGCGTGTCCGAGACCCCGGAGATTCAACTGACCGAGGAGGCGCTAGACAGCGCTGCCGCGGCGGCGATCGAAGCGTTTGAGAACGCGGCAGACTTGCCGGCGCTGGAAGAGGCGCATAGGCAGCATCTGGGGGAGAAGGCCTTTATCCCGCGGGCGCGGCGGGCCCTGGGCACCCTTCCGAAGGACCAGCGCAAGGACGCTGGTCGGATGGTGAATATGGCGCGCGGGCGCGTCGAGAAGCGCTTCGCGCAGCTGCGCGAGCTGCGCGAGGCCGAGTACCGTGCGCAGCAGCTCAAGGAAGAAGCGGTGGATGTCACTCTGCCGACGACTCGCGGGCAGGTCGGGGCGATGCACCCGATCACCACGCTGAGCGAGCAGATCGCGGACATCTTTGTCGGCATGGGCTGGGAAATCGCCGAGGGGCCGGAGGTTGAGGCGGAATTCTTCAACTTCGACGCGCTCAACTTCATCCCGGATCACCCCGCGCGCACCCTGCAGGACACCTTCTACATTGGTGAGCCGGGCTCCAAACAGGTCATGCGTACGCACACCTCGCCGGTGCAGGTGCGCTCCATGCTGGACCGTGACGTTCCGCTGTACATCGCGTGCCCGGGTCGCGTCTTCCGCACCGACGAGCTTGACGCCACACACACTCCGGTGTTCCACCAGATTGAGGGCCTGGCCGTGGATAAGGGGCTGACCATGGCGCACCTCCGCGGCACCCTGGACCACCTGGCCAAGACGCTGTTCGGGCCGGCGGCGAAAACCCGCATGCGTACGAACTACTTCCCGTTCACGGAGCCGAGCGCTGAGGTGGACGTGTGGTTTGAAAACAAGAAGGGCGGCGCAGGCTGGATCGAGTGGGGCGGCTGCGGCATGGTCAACCCGAACGTGCTGCGCGCTGTCGGCGTGGATCCGGGAGAGTACCAGGGCTTCGCCTTCGGCATGGGCCTGGAGCGCACCCTGCAGTTCCGCAACGGGCTGACGGACATGCGCGACATGGTCGAGGGCGACGTGCGCTTCACCCTGCCGTTCGGCGTGCAGGCGTAAGCAGGCAATAGGAGAGAAGGGACAAGGACAACATGCTGATTTCCAAAAACTGGATCACTCGCCTGCTGCGCAACGCGGGCAACGAGGGCTGGACCGTCACCGACGAGGAGCTGGACGCAGGCTTCGTCCGCGTTGGCTTCGAAACGGAGGGCTACGCGCCGATCGAAGAAACCACCGGCCCGCTCGTGCTGGGGCGCGTCGCCGAGATCGAAGAGCTCACCGGGTTTAAGAAGCCGATCCGATACTGCCAGGTTGACGTGGGAGATGCGAACGGCACCGGCGAACTGCAGGGCATCATCTGCGGTGCGCGGAATTTCGCGCTTGGCGACTACGTCGTGGTAGCGCTGCCGGGCGCGGTCCTGCCGGGTGGCTTTGCCATCTCCGCGCGCAAGACCTATGACCACAACTCCAACGGCATGATGGCGTCCGCCGCGGAGCTCGGCATGACCACGAAGAGTGACGGCATCATTACCCTGCCCGAGGGCATGGGCAAGCCGGGCGATGATGCCCGCGAGATCCTCCAGCTCGATGACACGATCTTTGACGTCAACATCACCCCGGACCGCGGTTACGCGCTTTCCGCGCGCGGGCTGACCCGCGAGATCGCTTCCGCGTTCAACCTCGCGTTTACCGATCCCGCCGCGGACCCGCAGGTTGCAGCCGTGGACACCTCGCAGGTCCCCGCAGTGCAGGGTGCGCTTATCGACGTCACCCTGGACGACTCCACCCGCGCTCGCCGTTTCGGGCTGGCCAAGGTCGAGGGCATTGACCCGGCAGCGAAAGCCCCGTTCTGGATGCAGCGCGAGCTCATGCTCTCCGGCATCCGCTCCGTCAACGCTGCGACCGACGTGACCAACTACGTCATGCTGCTCCTCGGCCAGCCGATGCACGCCTTTGACGCGGACAAGATCTCCGGCAACCTGCACGTGCGCAACGCGTTGGTGGGCGAGGAGTTTGAGACGCTGGACCACACGAAGCGCACCCTGCTGGACTCCGACGTGGTCATCACCGACGACGCGGGCATCCAGTCCCTCGCGGGCGTGATGGGCGGCGTCACCTCTGAGATTTCGGACGAGACGGCAAACGTGTACTTCGAGGCCGCCAGCTGGGACGAGCTCACGGTGGCGAAGACCGCGCGCCACCACAAGCTGAGCTCGGAGGCGTCGCGCCGATTCGAGCGTGGCGTCGACCCGGCCATCGTGGAGGTAGCCCTGGACGTTGCGTGCGCACTGCTGACCAGCATCGCAGGCGGCGAGATCACGTCTGGCCGCACCCTCGTCGGCGCGGTCCCGCATCGCGAGTCCATCGAACTGCCGCCGGCCGCGCCGTCCAAGCTCATCGGCGTCGAGTACGCCGAGGAGACGGTCGTGCGTCGCTTGGAGGAGGTCGGCTGCGCCGTGGAGAAAGCGGCCGAGGGCGTCCTGGCTGTCACCCCGCCCACCTGGCGCGGCGACCTCACCGTCCCGGTCGAGCTGATCGAGGAAATCGTGCGCCTGGAAGGGCTGGACGACATCCCGTCCATCCTGCCCACCCCGCGCGGTGGCCGCGGTCTGACCCCGGCGCAGCAGCGCCGCCGCGCCGTGACGCACGCGCTGGCCTACGCCGGTTACGCCGAGGTTATCCCCACCCCGTTCATGGCAAACGGCACCTTCGACACCTGGGGCCTGGACGAGGACGACCCGCGCCGCAACACCGTAAAGGTGCAGAACCCGCTGGATACGGACTACGGAGTGCTCGCCACGACGCTGCTGTCGGCGATGCTCGAGGCCGTGGGGAAGAACGTGGCACGCGGTCGCGCTGATGTCGCGATCTACTCGGTGGCGCAAACGGCGTTCAAGCGCGCGGAAGCCTCGCCGTTGCCCAGCGTGGAAGCTCGCCCCGACGAGCCGACGATCTCCGGCATCCTGGATTCGGTGCCGCATCAGCCGCTGCATGTGGCAACCGTCGCGCTGGGCAACGCCGAGGAGGCAGGCCCGTTCGGACAGGCTCGCGCCTACACCTGGGCAGACGCACTCGAGTCGGCGCAGGTCGTGGCCCGCGCCGCAGGCGTTGAGCTCACGGTTGCTGCTGCGGAGTACTTGCCGTGGCACCCGGGCCGCTGTGCCGAGCTGCGCGTCGGAGAGACCGTCGTGGGGCACGCCGGCGAGCTCCACCCGCAGATCCTGGAGGCACTCGAGTTGCCGCCGCGCGTGTGCGCGATGGAGCTCGACCTCTCCGCGCTGCCGTTCGCGGAGGTCCTCCCGGCCCCCATCCTGTCCGTCTACCCGGCGCTGCACCAGGACATCGCGCTCGTCGTCGACGAGGCAGTGCCGGCCGAGGAGGTCCGCAGGGTCCTCGAAGAGGGGGCAGGTGAGCTGCTCGAGGGTGTCACGCTTTTCGACGTCTACCGCTCCGAACAGCTCGGCGAAGCCAAGAAGTCCCTGGCGTTCGGCCTGGTGTTCCGCGCGCCGGACCGTACGCTGACCGAGGACGAGGCCTCCGAGGCCCGCCTCGCGGCAGCGGAGGCGGCCAAGTCTCGCTTTGGCGCTGAGATGCGCGGCTAAGCAAAGAGTGAATAATTTGCAGTCGACTGCATAAAAGCGTAGGGTGTCTGTATGACACTCAACGTAGCAGTCGCCGGAGCGACGGGGTACGCGGGCGGAGAGATCCTCCGTCTGCTCCTGCGCCACCCCCTGTACGAGTCGGGCGACCTTACCATTGGCGCACTGACCGGAAACTCCACGGCGGGGCAGTCCGTTGCGGAGCTGATGCCGCACCTCCCGCAGCTGGCGGACCGAGTCATTGAGCCGACCTCGGTTGAGGTGCTCGGCGGGCACGACGTCGTCTTTCTCGGGTTGCCGCATGGATTCTCGGCCGAAATTGGCGCGAAGCTGCCGGACACGACGATCGTGATCGATTGCGCGGCGGATTTCCGTCTCCGTGATGCCGCCGCGTGGCAGCGCTACTACGGCTCCGCGCACGCGGGCAGCTGGCCTTACGGCATACCGGAGATGCCCGGTCACCGCGACCAGCTGCGCGGTGCGACCCGCGTGGCCGTCCCCGGCTGTTTTCCAACCGGCGCGACCCTCGCTGCCTACCCGGCCGTTGCAGCGGGGTTGGCGGCACCCGATCTCCGCGTTGTGGCTATCACCGGGGTCTCGGGCGGCGGCAAGAAGGCGTCCGTCGCCATGCTCGGCGCAGAGACGATGGGCTCGCTCAAGACGTACAAGACCGCAGGTGCGCACCGGCACAACCCGGAGATCGCGCAGAACATCGCCGAGGCCACGGATGAGGACGTCACCGTGAGCTTCACCCCGGTCCTGGCACCGCTTCCGCGCGGCATTCTCACCACCGTGACCATGCCGCTGCGGAGCGGGGTCGACGCCGCCACCGCTCGCGCGGCGTACGAGTCGGCGTACGGCGACGAACCGTTCGTGCACGTCCTCCCGGAAGGCGCGCACCCGCAGACGCAGCACGTCGTGGGTGCAAATATGTGCCACCTCCAGGTTGAGGTCGACGAGGGCGCCGGAGTACTGCTTGCCACATCCGCCATAGACAACCTGACCAAGGGCACCGGCGGCGCGGCAGTGCAGTGCATGAACCTCGCTCTCGGACTGGACGAGACGGCCGGCCTGCCACGGCAGGGCGTCGCCCCCTAGCCCGGGCACACCCGGAAGATCATCCCTACAACGCCACCCGCGCGGCGACCTTTACACAGAAAGCGAGACACCATGGAAACCCCACACCCCTCACCGAGTACCCACGACACCGCCGAAGCGCCCCGACTGAGTGTGACCGCCCCCCGGGGGTTCCGCGCTGCGGCGACTGCGGCGGGCATCAAGCCGTCGGGGAAGTCGGACATGGCACTCGTGGTCAACGACGGACCGAATGACGCTGCGGCCGCGGTGTTTACGCGCAATCGCGTGAAGGCGTCGCCGGTCAAGCTGTCACAGGCGGCGCTGGCAGACGGCGCGTTGCGCGCGGTGCTGTACAACTCCGGGAACGCAAACGCGTGCAACGGTGCGCAGGGCGACGCGGACGCGCGCGAATCCCAGGCGCTCGCCGCAGCGGCGCTCGGTGTCGAGCCCTCGGAGGTGGCCGTGTGCTCGACCGGGCTAATTGGGGAGCTGCTGGACATGGGGAAGGTGCGTGGTGGCGTCGAAAAGCTGCTGCCCCTGCTCGGCGACGACGAGGCGCAGGGCGAGGCGGCGGCTGACGCGATTTTGACGACGGACCTTGTGCGGAAAGAGGCTGGCTACCGCGGCGAAGGCTGGACGGTCGGGGCGATGGGCAAGGGCGTGGGTATGATGGCGCCCTCGCTCGCCACGATGCTGGTGTGCATTACTACGGACGCTGCCGCGACACCCCAGGCGCTGGACGCCGCGCTGCGCAAGGCGACGAAGGTGACGTTTGACACCGTCGATATTGACGGCTCGACCTCCACCAACGACACGGTCATCGTGATGGCCAACGGCGCGAGCGGGGTCACCCCGAGCCAGGACGAGCTGGATCGCGCGATCCACGCGGTGTGCGATTCGCTGGCGCGCCAGATGCAGGCCGACGCCGAAGGCGTGACCAAGCGCGTCAACATCACGGTGACCGGCACCGCGAGCGATGACGACGCACTCAACGCCGCCCGCACGCTGGGCCGCGACAGCCTGTTCAAGTGCGCCATGTTCGGCTCCGACCCGAACTGGGGCCGCACCCTCGCGGCGGTCGGCATGGCGGACGCAGCGATGGACCCCGAGAACATCTCCGTGTACTTCAACGGGCAGCCGGTGTGCGAGCGCTCCACCGGAACGCCCGGCGCGCGCGACGTCGACCTCTCCGGCGTGGACATCGACGTCCGCGTGGACCTGGGGACCGGGGGGCCGGGCACCGCGACGGTCCACACCACCGACTTGTCCCATGACTACGTGGAGATCAACTCCGCGTACAGCTCCTAGCAGGAAGGGCACCGAGCACAATGAGCGAACCAACTCCGGCGCAGCCGCTGAAACCCTTGAAGCATCTCAGCAGCGAGGACCGCGCGCACGTTCTCGCGGAGGCCCTCCCGTGGCTGCAGCACTACCGGGACAAGATCGTCGTGGTCAAGTACGGCGGCAACGCCATGATTGATGAGCAGCTGAAGGCCGCGTTCGCCGCAGACATGGTGTTTCTGCGCACGGTGGGCGCAAAACCCGTCGTCGTGCACGGTGGCGGGCCGCAGATTTCGGCGATGCTGAAGCGGCTGGGCCTCGATGGCGGGGAGTTTGTTGGGGGCTTTCGCGTCACCACGCCGGAGATCCTCGACGTGGTCCGCATGGTCCTGTTCGGCCAAGTCGGCCGCGACCTGCTGGGCAAGATCAACTCGCACGGCCCCTACGCGGTGGGGACCTCCGGCGAGGATGCCGGGCTGTTTACCGCGAAGCGCAGGCTTGTCGACGTCGACGGGCAACCCACCGACATCGGCCTGGTCGGCACGATCACGGACGTGAACCCCTCGGCAGTGATGGACATCATCGAGGCCGGCCGGATCCCCGTCGTCTCCGGCATCGCGCCAGGCGAGGGCGGCGACGTGTACAACATCAATGCCGACGAGGCTGCCGGCGCGCTGGCCAAGGCGATCGGCGCGGAGCGCCTGGTTGTGCTCACCAACGTGGAGGGCCTCTACACCGACTGGCCGGACAAGGACTCGCTCCTGTCCAAGATCCAGGTCCGGGAGCTTGAGCGCATGAAGCCAGACCTGGATTCCGGCATGATCCCCAAGATGGGGGCCTGCCTGACGGCGGTGAAAGGGGGAGTGCGCGCCGCGCACGTGATTGACGGCCGCATTGCCCACTCCGTGCTGCTGGAGCTGCTCACCGAGGGCGGTATCGGCACCATGGTGTTCCCGGACGCTTTTGACGTAAACAACTACCCGGAGGGCACGGCCACCACTGTGTTCAGGAAGGATGAAAACGCATGACCGAGCAGACGCACTCCGCGCAACCAGCGCTCGCGGCCTGGGGCGACACGCTCATGAACACCTACGGCACGCCGCCCGTGGAGCTCGCCCGCGGCGAGGGCGCGCGGGTCTTTGGCCCGCAGGGCGCCGAGTTCATCGACATGTTGGCTGGCATCGCGGTCAACTCCCTGGGCCACGCCCACCCGGCGGTGATCGACGCCGTCACCGAACAGATTGGCAAGCTGGGCCACGTCTCTAACCTCTTCGCCTCCGAGCCGGTGGTGCAGGCCGCACAGAAGCTCAAGGCGCGGTGTGGCGACGATTCTGCGCGACTGTTTTTCTGCAACTCGGGCGGCGAGGCGAACGAGGCAGCGTTCAAGCTTGCTCGCTTGACTGGGCGCTCGCGCGTCCTTGCCGCGGTGAACGGTTTCCACGGCCGCACGATGGGTTCGCTCGCGCTTACCGGCCAGCCCGAGAAGCGCGCGCCGTTCGAGCCCCTGCCCCCCGGCGTGGAGTTCTACCCCTACGGCGACATCGACTACCTGCGCAAACTCGTGGCCGTAAACCCGGGTGACACCGCGGCGATCATCCTCGAGCCGATCCAGGGCGAAACCGGCGTCATCCCCGCTCCCGAGCATTTCCTCACCCAGGTCCGCCAACTGTGCGACGAGTCCGGGGCGCTCATGCTTATCGACGAAGTCCAAACCGGCATCGGACGCACCGGAGAATTCTTTGCGTTCCAGCACGAAGGCGTCGTCCCGGACGTGGTGACCATGGCGAAGGGGCTCGGTGCCGGCCTGCCCATCGGCGCGGTCCTCGCGCGCGGGAAGGCCGCGGAGCTGTTCACCCCGGGCTCGCACGGCACGACCTTCGGCGGCAACCCCGTCGCCTGCGCTGCGGCGAACGCGGTGCTGGACACTGTTGATGACGCATTCCTCGCGGAGGTGCGCCGCAAGGGGGAGAAACTTGCTGCGTCGGTCGCGGCGTTGGCCGGCGTGCAGGAGGTGCGCGGTCGCGGCCTTATGCTCGGGGTGGTGCTCGACCGGCCCGTGGCCAAGGACGTGGTGGCGAAGGGGCTGGAGCGGGGAGTGATTGTGAACGCTCCGTCGACAAGCGTGGTGCGACTCACGCCGCCCCTCATCATCACGGACAATGACATTGATGCGGCCGTTGAGCGCATCGCGCTCGCGCTTGCCGACGCCACCGAGAACGAAAGGAACGACTCATGACCAGGCACTTTTTGGCTGATGACGATCTGACGCCGGACGAGCAGGCCGAGGTGCTCGCGCTCGCCGCTGAGATGAAGCGCGACCCGTACGCGAAGCGCCCGCTCGAGGGGCCGAGGTCTGTGGCCGTGCTCTTTGACAAGACGTCCACGCGGACCCGCTTCTCCTTCGACGTGGGCATTCACCAGATGGGCGGGAACGCGATTATCACGGACACGTCCAACTCCCAGATGGGGAAGGGGGAGACGCTGCAGGACACGGCGGCGGTGCTGTCGCGGTTCGTTGACGCGATCGTGTGGCGTACCTACGCGCATGACAACTTCCACGCGATGGCCGAGACCGCGACGGTCCCGCTGGTCAACGCGCTGTCGGATGACCTGCACCCCTGCCAGATCCTCGCGGACCTGCAGACTATCCAGGAAAACTTCGGCCGCCTCAAGGGGCTGCGCGCCGCGTACCTGGGCGACGGCGACAACAACATGGCGAATTCCTACATGCTCGGGTTCGCCACCGCGGGGGTGGACATTGCCATCGTCGCGCCCGAGGGGTTCCAGCCCAAGGAGCAGTTTGTGCAGCGGGCGCGTGAGCGCGCCGAACAGACCGGCGCGACGGTCACGGTGAGCGCCGACCTGGCCGCGGTGGACGGCGTGGACGTGGTCATCACGGACACGTGGGTGTCCATGGGCATGGAGGACGACGGGTTGGATCGTCGGACCCCGTTTTTGCCCTACCAGGTCAACGCAGAGGTCATGGCACGCGCGTCGGAGGATGCCGTATTCTTGCACTGCTTACCTGCGTACCGTGGCAACGAGGTCACGGCGGAGGTGATCGACGGCGCGCAATCGCGCGTGTTCGACGAGGCGGAAAGCCGGCTGCACGCCCAGAAAGCATTGCTGGCGTGGCTCATGGAACACCAAGATGAGGAGGAACACCAGGTATGACCCAACCCGTATCGCGCACGGCGCGACAGGCCCGCATCCTTGAGATCATCGGGAGCACACGGGTGTCTTCGCAGGCGCAACTCTCCGAATTCTTGCAGGCCGACGGCATCGACATCACCCAGGCGACGCTGTCGCGCGACCTGGATGAGCTTGGGGCGAAAAAGATCCGTCCCCTTGGAGGCGGCCGTGCGTATTACACGGTGACCTCGGACACGGGGTCGCTCTCCGTCGTGCAGACCGGGCCGCGGGACAAGCTGCGCCGCATGATCGAGGAACTCGTCGTCTCGGTGGACTACACCGGCAACACCACGGTCCTGCGCACGCCTCCCGGCGCCGCGCAGTACTTGGCCAGCTACATCGACCGCGTCGGCCTCGACGAAGTCGTGGGTTGCATCGCGGGCGACGACACGATCTTTGTCCTGGCTCGGGAGCCGCTCAGCGGTAAGGAACTGGGCGAAAAGATCTTCGGCCACGCGCACCCCGCCAACGAATAGCGTGTTCCGCAGCAGCGGGTCACAGGAAACACACATCCCCGGGTAACCTCAGTAACCGGGTGTGTCACAACTTGAACAACCTCGAACACTATTGAAGGAGCTACTTCTCATGAGCAATCGCGTCGTACTCGCATACTCCGGCGGTCTGGACACCTCCGTCGCCATTTCCTACCTGGGCGAAATGCTTGATGCCGACGTCGTCGCCGTCGCCCTCGACCTGGGCCAGGGCGGCGAGGACATGGAGTCCGTCCGCCAGCGCGCCCTGGACTGCGGCGCCGTCGAGTCCATCGTCGTCGACGCGAAGGACGAGTTCGCTGAGGACTACTGCCTGCCCACCATCAAAGCGAACGGTATGTACCAGGGCGAGTACCCGCTGGTTTCTGCGATTTCGCGCCCGCTGATTGTCAAGCACCTGGTGAAGGCCGCCCAGGAGCACGGCGGCACCCACGTCGCCCACGGCTGCACGGGCAAGGGCAACGACCAGGTCCGCTTCGAGGTCGGTTTCCTCAACCAAGACCCCGAGTTGGAGATTGTGGCCCCGGCTCGCGACTTCGCCTGGACGCGCGATAAGGCAATCGAGTACGCCGAGGGCAAGGACCTGCCGATCGAGCAGTCAGCTGCGTCCCCGTTCTCCATCGACCAGAACGTGTGGGGCCGCGCCGTTGAGACCGGCTTCCTCGAGGACCTGTGGAACCCGCCGACAAAGGATCTCTACGCATACACCGAGGATCCGGCGATGGGCAACGCGCCGGACGAGGTCATCATCTCCTTCGAGGGCGGCAAGCCCGTTGCAATCGACGGCCGTAAGGTCACCGTGCTCGAGGCCATCGAGGAGCTCAACCGTCGCGCCGGCGCGCAGGGCATCGGCCGCCTGGACATGGTGGAGGACCGCCTGGTGGGCATCAAGTCCCGCGAGGTCTACGAGGCACCGGGCGCGGTTGCGCTGATCACCGCGCACAAGGCGCTTGAAGACGTCACCGTTGAGCGTGAGCTTGCGCGCTACAAGCGCCTGATCGACGCCCGCTGGTCCGAGGAGGTCTACGACGGCCTCTGGTTCGGCCCGCTGAAGCGCTCGCTCGACGCCTTCATCGACTCCACCCAGGAGCACGTCACCGGCGACATCCGCATGGAGCTGCACGCGGGCAAGGCGACCGTCAATGGCCGCCGCTCCAACCACTCCCTCTACGACTTCAACCTGGCCACCTACGACACCGGCGATACCTTCGACCAGACCCTGGCCAAGGGCTTCGTGCGCCTGCACGGCCTGTCATCCCAGATTGCCAACAAGCGCGACCGCGAGGCCGGCGCCCAGGAGAAGCAGGAAAAATAGCCATGGAACAGCACAAGACCAACGAAGGCGCGCTGTGGGGCGGCCGCTTCTCCGGCGGCCCCTCGGAAGCGATGTTCGCGCTCTCCGTGTCCACCCACTTTGACTGGGTCCTCGCACCCTACGACGTGCTCGCGTCCAAGGCGCACGCGAAGGTGCTCAACAAGGCAGGGCTGCTTTCCGACGCTGACCTGCACACCATGCTCGACGGTCTCGACCAGCTCGGGCGCGACGTGGCGGCCGGCTCCTTCGTCCCGGCCCCGACGGACGAGGACGTCCACGGCGCCATGGAGCGCGGACTGATCGAGCGGGTCGGCCCCGAGGTGGGCGGACGGCTGCGCGCAGGCCGTTCCCGCAACGACCAGGTCGCCGCGATGTTCCGCATGTGGTGCCGTGACGCGCTGCGCGGCGTGGCCGTCGAGGTCAGCGCGCTCATCGATGCGCTCGTCGACCAGGCCTCCGCGCACCCGGACGCGATCATGCCGGGCAAGACCCACTTCCAGGCGGCGCAGCCGATCCTGCTCGCGCACTCGCTGCTGGCGCACGCGCAGCCGCTGCTGCGCGATCTCGAGCGCATCCAAGACGCGGACATGCGCCTCGCTGTCTCGCCCTACGGCTCGGGCGCGCTGGCGGGCTCGTCGCTGCACCTGGACCCTGAAGCGATCGCGGCCGAGCTCGGTTTCGACTCCGCATCCGACAACTCGCTGGACGGCACCGCCTCGCGCGACTTCGCAGCGGAGACCGCCTACGTGCTCACACAGATCGCCGTGGATATTTCGCGGCTGTCCGAGGAGCTCATCGCGTGGTCGACCCCGGAGTTCGGCTACATCACGCTTGACGACGCCTGGTCGACCGGGTCCTCGATCATGCCGCAGAAGAAGAACCCGGACGTGCCGGAGCTAGCTCGCGGCAAGACGGGCCGTCTCCTGGGCAACCTGACCGGCCTGCTCGCCACGCTGAAAGCGATGCCGCTGGCGTACAACCGCGACCTGCAGGAGGACAAGGAGCCGGTGATCGATTCGGTCAACCAGCTGCGGGTGTTGCTGCCCGCGATGACCGGGCTCGTCTCCACGCTCGTATTCCACGAGGACCGCATGCGCGAGCTCGCGCCCGCCGGCTTCACGCTGGCGACGGACCTCGCGGAGTGGATGGTGCGCCAGGGTGTGCCGTTCCGCGAAGCGCACGAGGCGTCGGGCGCGTGTGTGCGCATCGCCGAGGAGCGTGGTGTGGACCTCATCGATTTGACGGATGAGGAGCTGGTGGGCGTCGATAAGCGACTGACCCCCGAGGTCCGTGAAGTCCTCACGATCGATGGGGCCGTGGCATCCCGCGATACCCGGGGCGGCACCGCCAAGGTGCGCGTGGATGAGCAGCGGCAACGCGTTTCCGAGGCGAACGCGGCATTCCGTGCGTGGGCGGAGGCGCCGGTGCGGGGCGCGTAACCTCGGCATTGGCGCAATGACCTGCGCCACAACCGCGCAGAGCTTATGCTGGGTGCATGAGCGACACCAACGGAGGGAAGCGGTCTTTCTCTGCAATAGTCTCGATCATCATCGCGGTTGTGCTCATCGTGATGATCGGGCTTGCGCTGAGCGATGCCCGCGGCGAGAACAACGCGATACGCTGGCTGAACTTCGGAGGCGGCGACGGTGGTGGTGCCGGAACCACCACCGTAGAGGGAATTATCGGCTCGGAGAAGCGCGACTACTTCGAGGACCCGGAAGTCAGCAACCGGCTCGCGGAGCTCGGCTACACCGTGAAGTTTTCCACTGCGGGCTCGCGTCAAATCGCGACGAACACTGACCTGGACAAGCAGGACTTTGTCTTCCCGTCGTCCGGGCCGGCAGCCCAAAAGGTGAAGAGCCAGGGCGGCAGCTACTCGGTGGACTACCCGTTTTTTACCCCGATGGCTATCGCCACCTGGCAGCCGATCGTGGACCTGCTCGAGCAGGAGGGCGTGGTGCGCAACACGGGCGACGGCTACGCCTTTGACATGGGCGCATACATCAAGCTCGCGGAAAGTGGGAAGCGGTGGCGCGACCTCGGCGACACTTTCCCGTCCCCGCGCCAGGTGCAGGTGAGCACGACGGACATTCGCACCTCAAACTCCGCTGCCATGTACCTCTCGCTGCTGACCTGGCAGTTTGAGCAGGAAAATCCGGGGATGAGTACCGAGGAACTGGTGGACAAGATTTCGCCGTTCTTCGTGGGGCAGGGGTACTCGGAGTCGTCTTCATCCGCGCCTTTCCGCGACTACCTGAGCCAGGGCATGGGCTCGACGCCGCTGGTCCTGGTCTACGAGGCCCAGTTCCTTGGCGAGCAGATGAAGGACAACTCGCGCGTTCGCGACGACATGGTCCTCCTGCGCCTCGAGCCGACCGTGGTGGCAAACCACGGCATCGTCGGCATCTCGGACAAGGGCAAGGAGTTCGGCCACCTGCTGAGTACTGATCCGGAATTGCAGCGGCTCGCTGCGAAGCACGGTTTCCGCCCGGCTGAGAGCGGCTCGCTCGCGGACGAGCTCCAAGCGCACGGACTGCCCGGGCCGTCCGACTACGTCAACAGCGTCGACCCACCGACCTTCGATCGCCTCGAGCAGCTTCTCGACGCCGTCGGGCAACGCTACAGCGGACAACCACCAGCCAATGAGGAGGCCACCCTATGAAGAAACTACTTGCCGTTCTTTCAGCGCTGTTCATGGTGACTGTAACCGCCGGCTGCATGAGCCTCGGCGGTGAATCAGGTGGCCTGGGAGGATCGGGTGGGTCCGGCGGTGGTGGTGACGCATCGCTGCACATTCTCGCCGCGACCGAGCTGAAGGATCTTGAACCGTTGATCCAACAGGCGGCTGATGACCTAGGTATGGACATCCGCGTGAGCTACGACGGAGGCACCCTGGAGAACTCACAGGGCCTGAAGGACGGCGGGTACGACGGCACGTACGACGCCACCTGGTTTGCCACCAACCGCTACGCGGACCTGATCGGCGCCTCTGACGCGCTGGCGGACCAGTACCCGTTGGCCAATTCCCCGATCGCGCTTGGAGTTCGCAGCGATCTGGCGCAACAGAAGGGTTGGGTGGATAGCCCGCCGACCTGGGATGACCTCGTTGCCGCTGCCGATGCCGGCGAGCTGTCCTTCGGAATGACCGACCCCACGGCGTCGAACTCCGGCTTTTCCACGGTGGTCTCCGCCGCGACGGCGCTGGCCGATACCGGGCTCGCGCTGACGGAGGAGGACATCAACCGGGTTGCCCCGCAGCTGCAAACCTTCTTTTCCTCCCAGACGATTTCGTCTGGCTCCTCCGGCTGGCTCGCGGACACGTTTGCGCAGGATCCGACGAAGGCGGACGCGATCTTCAACTATGAGTCGACGCTCTACCAGTTGAAGAACGCGGGGCAGGACATCGAGGTGGTGGTCCCCGCCGACGGAACCATCACCGCGGATTACCCGCTCAGTGCGCTCAAGCACCCGCAGAATACGGGCTCGGGTGAGGCGGTCCGTGAGCTTGCGGATTGGTTCCAGGAACACCAGCAAGAGGTGGCGGATACGTACCGGCGCCCGGTGCAGGGCGTCGATACTCTGCCCGCTGAGCTCGCGCGGCACACTCCGATCGAGCTGCCGTTCCCGGCCACGGAGAACGTCACGACGCAGCTGCTGGACCAGTACAACGGAGAGTTCCGCATGCCCGGCCAATCAACATTCCTGCTGGACACCTCAGGCTCGATGGAGGGCGAGCGCCTGGCGTCGCTGAAGCGGATCATGCACGAGCTCATCGGCGGCACTGCTGCTACGTCGACCGGTGATGTCTCCTTCCGCGACAGGGAAAACGTCGAGCTCCTGCCGTTCAATGATGCACTGGAGGAAGGCGCCTCGAGCGTTATTGCTGATGCGGACCCTGCGTCCCGCGAACACCTTGACGCCTTTGTGAACAACCTCGAGCCGGGCGGGTACACCGCGACCTACGCCGCGCTTGAGCAGGTGCTTACCCAGCAAGCTGCGGCGAAGGCGAAGAGCGAGTCGACGCAGGACCAGAACGAGAAGACCCGGACGCCCACGGTCGTGCTCCTGTCCGACGGGCAGGCGACCGCCGAACCGTTCTACGATCAGTTCGTTGCGGACTACGGGCAGCATCCCGAATGGTCTGGTATCCCGGTCTTTGTGATCCTGTACGGTGAAGCGAACCGGGGCGAGATGGAGCAGTTGGCTCAGCTCACCGGCGGTAAGGTATTCGACGCCCAGAACGGCGACTTGGCCGAGACGTTTAAGGAGATCCGTGGCTACCAGTAAATGGGACTATTTCGCCTCGCCGAAAAACCAGGTCGGCATGATCGCGGCCGCGGTCACCACCGGGGCGTTCGCCGTCTTCGGCCTGGTGGGGGCGCTCGGAGTGATTCCCTGGGCGGTCGCCGCCGGAGTCGCGTACGGAGCGGGCGCGTTGCTCACGCCGTCGAATAGTCAAAAGGCGCTCCCGGCGGCTGAGACGACCTCGACTGAGTCCATGATTGATGAGTCAATCAAGGAAAACTTGGCCAAACTGCACCGGGCAAACGTGCCACCGCCGGTGTACAACGAGGCGATGAAGCTGCAGTCGGTCACCCGCTTCGTGCTCTCGCAGTGGGAGAGCCTGACGCCGACGCCCGAACACCAGCAGACCGTGTACAATGTGTCAAAGGTCTACCTCCCCGAGGTTGTCGACACCTACCTCAAGGCGCCCCAGTACCGCGGGCGCGAGGCGTCGATGCGCTGCATCGATTCGCTGCGCACGATGTACGACGCGGTGAACCGCGTCAAGCAAGGCATCCTTGACAACAACCTCCGCGCCCTGGATTCGCAGGCTTCGTACCTCAAGGAGGCGCTGCAGGGGCCCGTTTCGCTTGACGACGCCACCGTTGACCCTCCCTCCGATCCCGACACGTCGGGGACGAGCCCGTACAAGTAGGATGATCCCCATGAGTCTCGATCCGAAACTCCTTGACGTCCTGGCCTGCCCGAAGGACAAGGGCCCACTGACGTACAAGGAAGACGAACAGCTGCTGGTCAACGAGCGCCTCAACATCGCGTATCGCATCGACGACGGGATCCCGGTGCTCCTTATCGACGAAGCCGAGCCCTATCCCGCAGCCTAAGACCTCACCGCATCAGCTGAATTCAACTACCCGAGACGACTGCGCATTTCCACGCGCGAAGGACACCGATGAGCACAAACATTGTTGAAGAACTCGAATGGCGCGGACTGATCAACCAGTCCACCGACCTGGATGCACTGCGCGCCGCGACGGAATCGCCGATCAGCCTGTACTGCGGCTTCGACCCGACGGGCCCGTCGCTGCACGCCGGCCACCTGGTGCCGTTGCTCATGCTGCGGCGCTTCCAGGAGGCGGGGCACCGACCGATCGTGCTAGCAGGCGGCGCCACCGGCATGATTGGTGATCCCCGCGACGTAGGGGAGCGGACCATGAACTCCTCCGACACGGTTGCGGATTGGGCTGGACGTATCAGCGGTCAGCTCAAGCGATTCGTCTCCTTTGAGGGTGAGAACGGCGCGTTGTTGGTGAACAACAACGACTGGACGAAGGACATGTCAGTCATCGACTTCCTCCGCGACGTGGGCAAGCATTTCTCCCTGTCCACGATGCTTGGCCGCGACACGGTGAAGCGCCGCCTGGAAAACGACGGCATCTCGTACACCGAGTTTTCCTACATGCTGCTGCAGGCGAATGACTACGTGCAGCTTCGTCGCAACCACGACTGCGTGTTGCAGGTTGGTGGAGGTGACCAGTGGGGCAACCTTGTCGCTGGTGTGGACTTGAACCGTCGCATGGACGGCGAGCAGGTGCACGCGCTGACGGTGCCGCTGGTCACCGACTCCGAGGGTAAGAAGTTTGGCAAGTCCACTGGCGGCGGCTCGCTGTGGCTCGATCCCGAGATGACCAGCCCGTACAAGTGGTACCAGTACTTTGTGAATACCGCTGATGCCGACGTGATCCGCTACCTGCGCTGGTTTACGTTCCTGGACCAGGAAGAACTCGATCGCCTTGAGGTTGAGGTGGAGGAGCGACCGTTCAAGCGTGAGGCTCAAAAGCGTCTTGCGCAGGAGATGACGGACCTCATTCACGGCCGCGAAGCGCGCGAAGCTGTTGAGCTGGCTTCGCAGGCGCTGTTCGGGCGGGCGGAACTGACTGACCTGGACGAGAAGACGCTCGCCTCCGCGGTTTCGGAGACCCAGGTGTTCGAGTTCAGCGATGCGGAGACCACCATTGTTGACCTGCTCATTGGGGCAGGCCTTGCCGATTCGAAGGGCGCTGCCCGTCGCTCGATCAAGGAGGGTGGCATCTACGTGAACAACGAGCGGGTGGCAACCGAGGAATGGAAGCCCGGAAGTGACGACTTGCTGCACGGCGCGTGGCTGGTCCTCCGCCGCGGAAAGAAGAACTTCGCCGGTGCCAAGAAGGTGGGATAGCTCCTCACCGCTATCAACCGCCATCAGCTTTCGTGTAAGCGAGCTGTTGGCGGTTTTCGTTTGCCCAAAAACCTGTTGTGTGCTGGGGATTTGCGTGTTTGTGTTGTTCGTGGTTAAGTATTTCCTCGTTGCCGAGAGCGAGTGAGTCGCTCGGAGGGAACGAAATAATTTCACAGTGTTGCGGGCTTGGTTGCTTGAGTTTGGTTGAGGTTTTACTCGATTTTGACTTTTGTTTACCTTGTGTGTAACGTTGTTTTCCGCTGCCGAGCACTGATTGGTTGTGTTTGACTGGTTGGTCTGGTGTGCGTGTGTTGTTTGAGAACTCGATAGTGTGCCAATGTACTTTTGTTTGTGGATTGGTTGCGTGCCTGTGTTGTGCTGGCTGCACGTTTGGTGTGGTTGGTGTGTGCCGGTGGCGCTGCTTGTGA
>NZ_VMHH01000014.1:0-38798 GCF_007559235.1 Corynebacterium gottingense
TTCATCAGTTCGCGGTATCGAGGTAATCGCTAATGAGAGACTGGACACTTCGCTAGAGTGTTGAGTGCATACTGAGATGTGCTGTAAGGCTGCTTCTGATTGGAGAGAACGGCGACGACAGGGCAGTACAAGATGCAGTACGTCGGGAGCGGAAGATGTGGAGAAGAGACAAGTAAGGAAGCGATGGAAAACGTGTAAGCCGCCGTGTAAGCGGCGGCGGAGCCAAAGGTTGGGGAGTTTACTGAATGTCCCACCCCGCTGACCTGCACAAATAGGTCAACGGGGGTTGCTTTTTACCCGCGGACGTTGCTGCCAATCACCGTCGGCAGGACCAGCGGCGACTCACCGAGCAGCGCCTCCAGGTTGCCGTCGCGCTCAACCGCGCTCGTCACCGCTTTCACCTTGGCGTTCGGCTTCCCTTTCTTGTCGGCGCCGCGGGCCGCACCCATGGGCCCGGCCGCCATCGCGCCGCCGCGGCTCCCCGCCGCGTTACCGCCGGCGCCGCCAGCTGCGCCCTGCGCGAGACCGGGTGCTGAAGTCCCGCCCGCGCCAGGCATGCCGTTGCCAACTCCGGACAGCGGGCGCCCCGCCATCCCGGCCCCTGCGCCCAGCGCGCCGCCGATGCCCGCACCGGCCGCCCCGGCACCAATGGCGCCCGCCGCCGACGCCGCGGAGCCACCGACTTCGCGCGCCGCATGACGACCGCCGCCGACGCGCCCTGCGCCGCGACCTCGTGCACCAGCGCCCATCGGCCCGGCGGCTGCGCCACCAGCGCCCGAGCCGGCACCGCCGCCCGCGGCGATAGTTTGGCTGGGCGCGAACCCGCCGGACGCGCCAGCGGCCGCTCCAGCACCGGCGCCTGCCGGGCCGGGCATCGCGGCGCCGCCGAGGGGCGCGCCGCCGCCGAAAGCGCCGCCGGGCTGCGGGGCGACCTGCCCGAGCCCCGCGGAGGCGGCCTGCGTTGCTGCGGATCCGCCCGGCGCCTTCGCGGCCACCTGCTCAAGGACCTCCGGGTTTGGCATCCCGTACTCAGCCACGACGTGGGCTGGCGTTGCTGCGTTTCCGAGCGCGGAGAGGCCGGCGGCGGAGAAGGCGTCGCGAAGCGTGCGCGGCAACGGCGAATCCTCGAATGCGGCAGATACTGCCTCCGGCATGTCCGGCACCGCAAACCCGTTGCCCGGGATGGATCCGAGGTCAGGCAGCAGACGGTCAAAGACCGGGACCACTGGCTGCAGCGACGCGGTGAGCCGCGGCGGGAATACGCCCAGGTATGAGCGCTCAAACGCGAGCCGCGACGGGCCCGGCAGACCCGCGTACACGGACATCGCGCCGTGTGCCATAAGCTGCTCCGCGCCCGCGACCTGCGCGAGGCCCGCCGCGTGCCCCTGCATCGCGACGGACCTGGCGACGTATTCTTGGCCGACGCGGGCGACGTCGCCAAGCTTATCGACGGCACGCGCCACAAACTCAGTATCCGCCGAATCAGCGAGCATCGCGGCGACCCCAGGCAGCTGCGCAATCACCGACTGGATCAGCGCCGCGTTCTGGCCCCAAAACGCGGCCGCCGCGGTGGCCTGCGCAACCTGCGTGGTCATCAGCTGCCCATGGAGCACGGGTAACGACGCCTGCGCCCCAGCCGTCGGCCGCGGATTAGAAAAGTTCTTGGCGTTGTCATAGTGCGACATCGCCTGCGTCATCAGCCCAGACACGGCCCCCGCGCCGCCGGAGCGCTCCACCACGCCGATCGAGCCAAGAATCCCCGCGACGGAGTTGTCCGCCCGCGACGTGTTCTCGGTGCTCACGCGGAGCACGTCTGCAATCGTCTGCAGCCACTCCCCCAGCACGCGGTTCGCCTCGGGCGCCGATGTCGACGACACCCGCGAGTGCGTCCGCCCCGCGCCGTCCAAGCCGGAGACCGGCGAGAAGGCGGCCATTGGCGAGACGGTTGACGCGAGAGTTTCCCCCGTCACTTGCATGGATAACGCAGCAAGTTTGCTCGCAGCTGAATAAACCTGCTCAGTGTCTAAATTGATACGGATCCCCAAAATTTCCCCCCTTAAATCACCCTAGCTAGATGCCAGGTAACTTCAATCTACGGACAATCATGAATCTTCGCTACCTCATCCTCGAGTCTTACGCATTTGCTGCAGCATAGACTGACTCCAACGAGGACATTGCATACTCACAAGAGTCGAGGTCAGGGTGTCGGTTGTTCAGAATCGATGCAGCTACTACTAGGCCTCCACGGACCGTATCTACTTGCGCGAAGCATTCTCTCGGTCCCAATGAATCAGAAAAGTGGTTAAAGGCTTTCGGCACGGTATCTGATGTATTGGGGACCAATGTCCGTCCTGGATCCTGGGAAAGACCGGATTCGTCCGTAGGGTTCATGATGATTACACGCCTTGCACCTGGTAGATCAACGTCCATCGTGCATCCGACAACACCATTTTGCGCGGCATTCCCCGGGGCAAGATAATCCACCCCCGTAATCCCCGCCGCAGCAAATTCCTCTTCGGAGATCTCGGTGCAAGGATCGAAGAGGTCGTCGCCAAGCGTCTGCGGATCAAAGTCCCCGAGTTCGAGAGTCCCACTTTCGAAATGGAATGCCGGAACCTCGGTAGTCCCCGGACTTGAAGCTGCTTCAGCCTCGGCGTGCTGCTCGAGCGCCGCGTTGTGATCGCCACACCCCGCGAGAAGCGTCGCCACCAGTACCGCGCCAATCACAATCGTCTTATTCTTCCCCATCAATCCCCCATTTTGATCTGCTTTCAGGCGTCTCCATTATGGCCGACTTCTGTGACGTGCGCTACGCAAAACGGTTGCGATCGGCGTTGCGCTCTGCGGCCGCAGAGTGACATGTTCCATAAAACGGACCTACGCAAGGCCCAACTGGCAACAACCACCGCACCGGTTACAAAGACGTGGGGTTGCCCGCGGTCAAGTCCCGTGGAGTGGTGTAGCCGTCTAACTTTCGGCTCGGTTTGAAGTTCAGGGTTGGGTTAGGCGGCTAGCTGGTGTTGGTCACCATGGTTGTCTCCTGTGCGGTGCATGCGGTGTTTGGTGTGTTCGAGTGCGGATAAGGACATGGAGCGTTTTTGCTGGGTCGTCCGTACAAGCGGACAAAAGCGAGCAACAACAGCAGAATCAAGATCACACTTCGACCGCGCACAATCACCTAACCGTTAGTGCTTCCGTTCTTCACCGGCGAGCGTTCCACGGGCTGGGCCGCCACCGCGCAGGCGCAGCTCTTGGGCGTCACTGCGGCAACCACACTAGCCGACCTGTGGGGGGGTGTGTTTGAAGGCATCGCAATGTCGTATCTGCGCGTCCACGAGCAGCTCAAGGAGGCAGGCGCGCTCCCCGAGCGCGTCGTGGCCTCCGGTCGTGTCACGGCCGACCACCCGACATGGCTGTCGGTGCTCGCAGATGCGCTCGGCTGCGAGGTCGTTCCCCTGGAGATGAAGCGCGCCACTCTACGTGGCACCGTGCTCATCGCGCTGGACGTCGTCGCCCCCGAGGTGCGGCGGGCAACCCCGCCGTTCGGGCAAGGCCACCGCAGCATCGATGCACACCGCGAGTACTTCAGGGAGCTCCGCGACCGCTTCGAAGCGGCGCATCGCGCGCTTGTCGTGAAGTAGCTTTAAAATCAGTCTGATTGTCCCAGTACTGATCTCACAAGGGAGCTCCGTTGGCACGCCACGCAACCCAGTCCTCACCGTCTCCGCTGCGCACGGCGCGCGGCGTGCTCGCAGCGTTCCTCGCGATTGCGGGCGTCGTCACCGTAGCCGGGCTCGCACTACTGTGGCCGGGCGGCAAGCACCCGGAGGTCCTGCCCGGGTTTGAGCAGACACAGACGTCGACGGCTGAAACTGTGAAGGCCACCGTCATTGAACATTCGGTGGCTCCCTGTGGTGGCGTCGCAACGCCAAACCACCCTGAGTGCGACTTCTTACGCGTCAAGCTCGAATCCGGGGGAACCACAACCATCGAGGCTGCCCAGCAGCCGGGCACCCCAGAGCTTTCGGTCGGCGACCGCGTAGTGCTCTCAGTGCACCACAACCCTAAGACTTCGTATTCTTTCCTCGACATGGACCGCTCGGTGCCGCTCGGCCTGTGGCTCGCGCTCACGCTGCTGGTGGTGGTTGCCGTTGGGGCGTGGCGCGGCTTGCGCGCAATCTTCGGTCTGCTGTGCACCTTACTTGTCATCTTCGGCTTCCTAGTCCCCGGGCTTCTGCTCGGCTACAGCCCCGTGGGGCTTTCCCTGGTGACGGGTGCCGCGGTGCTGTTCCCTGTCATTTTTGTTGTGCACGGCAGGAATTGGAAGTCCGCGTCGGCCCTGGCCGGCACCCTGACGGCGCTGGGGCTTGCGGCGCTCGCGGCACACCTCGCCATCGACACGACGCAGCTTCGCGGGCTTGCCGACGAAAACAACCTCCTCATTCACATGTACCTCCCCCAGGTGCAAGTGCCAGGGATCATGCTCGCCGGATTCATCATCGGCGCGGTCGGCGTGCTCAACGACGTCACCATTGCACAGGCCTCGACGGTGCAGGAGCTGTACGAAACTTCGCCCGATGCGCGGCCCCGCGCCGTGTTCGCCTCCGCAATGAAGGTCGGCCACGATCACATCGCCTCGATGGTCTATACCCTGGTGCTGGCATACATGGGCGCTGCCCTCCCGCTGTCGATGCTGCTCCAGGTCGCCGATCGTCCCCTCACGCAGGTGCTCACCTCCGACGTGGTGGCCACCGAGATCATGCGCTCGAGTATCGGCGCGATCGCATTAGTCCTGGCGGTGCCGATCACCACGGCGATTGCCGCATGGACGATCCGCGCTCCCCAACCCACACCGTAATGTTGCTAGAGTCACGGTTGTGACTACTTTCAATCGACGCCGCCTCCTTCAAACCACCGCACTCGCAGTCGCCGGCGCAACCCTTGGCTCCACCGTGCAAGCCCACGCACAGTCCCGCATCCTCGGCACCGTGATCGACTACTCAGCGGGCGTCCCGTCCGGCGCAGCCGTCAAGGCCGCCGGGCACATGGGCGCGGTCCGGTACGTCTCCCAACCCCGCCCCGGCGCGGAATGGATGAAAGGCAAGCCGGTCACCATCGGCGAGACCCAGGACTTCGCCGCCAACGGTCTAGCTACCGCGTCGGTGTACCAGTTCGGGCGGGCGGAGACTGCTGATTGGAAGGAGGGGGCGGCTGGCGTCGCTAAGCATGCCCCGCAGGCGATCCGCCTCCACCAGGCCGCGGGCGGCCCGAACGGTCGGCCGGTCTACATCGCGATTGATGACAACCCCACTCGCGACCAGTACGTCAACCAGATCCGCCCCTACCTGCAAGCATTCCAGCTCGCGCTGAAGGCGGCCGGGCTGCTCACCGGCGTGTACGGCAACTACAACGTGATCCAGTGGTGCGTCGAGGACCGCATCGGTTCGTTCTTCTGGCAGCACGACTGGGGCTCCAACGGCCGACTGCACCCCAGCGTCAACATTCACCAGAAGGCTGGATTCGTCGGCACGGTCGGCGGAGTACAGGTGGACATCAACAACGTGTACGCCTCCGACTGGGGCCAGTGGACCCCGGGGCGCGCAAACCCGCTGCCTGTCCCTGACATCAACGCCCTGGTCCAGGGTTCGAGCCAGCTCTCGTCGCAGGTGGATTGGCGGCGTTTCCTGCCGTAGGCGGGGGCGTCGATAGGCGAAACCGCGCTAGGGTGAGTCCTAGGTACACCAGCACTCGGGAGAATCATGACAGCGTTGCGCGAAGGACAGATTCAGCGTTCTTACATCGTGGCTGACCGCGGGGAGCGGCCCGTCATCCGCGGGTGGTTCCACCTCGTTGCGGCGGCGTTGTCCGCGCTGTCGTCGGCGGTGCTCATCACGTTTGCGTGGATGACACTGCACTGGCACGAAGCGCTCGGCGTCACCCTCTACGGCGCGGGCGTCGTGCTCCTCTTCGGCGTCTCCTCCGCGTACCACCTGGTGCCCTGGCGGACCACGGAGGCCGTGCAGTGGTGGCGGCGGGCGGATCACGCGACGATCTCCGTCTTCATCGCCGCGACGTACACGCCGCTGTGCCTCATCGTCTTCGCGCCGAACACCGCAGCAATCATGCTCACCGTGGCGTGGCTTGGAGGCGTGGGCGGGGCAATCCTCAACCTGGTCTGGATCAACCACCCGCGTTGGCTGGACGTAGTGGTCTACGTTGGGCTCGGTTGGATCATCGTCCCGCTGATCCCCACGCTGTGGCACTCCGCGGGCCCGGCCGTCGTGTGGCTACTGCTCGCCGGCGGGATCGTCTACACCCTCGGCGCGCTCATCTACGGCTTCAAGTGGCCCGGCCGCACCGCCCGCTACTACGGCTACCACGAGCACTTCCACGCGGCGACGATCGCCGCAGCCGTCTGCCACCTGGTGGCGATCTGGATGGTCGTGGTGCAGGCCGGCTGAGCCCCCCCTTTGCAGGCCAAGGGTTGGTAGCCTCTCCCCCATGACCCCAATCGTTCTCGTGGGCCTGCAGCTCATCGGCATCGTCGCCATCGTCCTGGCCGCGTGGTTCGTCGGCAAAAAGCTCCTCGGCTACCCGTGGTCCGCGCTCGGATGGGGCGTCCTCGCGTTCCCCCTTTCGCAGGTATTCCGCTTCCTGCTTATCTACCCGGTCAACTTGCTGTGGGGAGCTATTTTCGACGCCCACACAGCCCTCATCGCCACGACGCTAACCCTCATCGCCACCTCCGGCCTGTTCGAGGAGACCACCCGCTGGGTGGTCATGCGCTTCTGGGCCAAGCGCACTCGCGCCTGGCGCGACGGCGTCGGCTTCGGCCTGGGCCACGGTGGGATCGAGGCACTCCTCACCATCGGGTCTGTGAGCATCAACAATATTGTCCTGCTCCTCGCCGCGGACCAGATCCTGGAGGCCGTCGAATCGCAGCAGAACCCTGAGGCCACCGAAGCGGTCAACCAACAGATCGACGCGGTTCACAACATCACGGCTGCGCTGGCAGGCATGAGCCTCTACGAGCGCATCCTGGCCATCACCCTCCACGTCGCCATGTCCGTGCTCGTGCTGCGCGCGGTTCGCGAGCACCGCTGGGTCCTGTGGCTCGCCGCCGTAGCCATCCACATCGCGTTCAACTCGATCGCGGTCGGTATGATGCAGCTCGGACCGGCGGCGATGTACTCCGCTCTGACCGTCAGTACGCTCGCCCTCCTGTGGGCACTGCTCAAGGGGCCGCTGTCGCGCGAGGCCGTCGAGACGAAGCCAGCGGAACCCCCGCTGACCACTTAAACTCTCCCGTGTGAATCGACGTACCGCGCTGCTAACCATCGCCTCTGGCCTGGCGCTCGCCGCCTGCGAGGCGGAGCGAGGCACGCGCCCCGTCCAGCGGACCTCGCGCTCTCCACAGCCGAGCCAGACGCAGCCGAGCCAGACGCAGACGAGCCAGACGCAGACGAGCCAGCCCGCTGCGCTGCGCTTCCCTTCCCCCGACGCCTACGCGGACGCGCAGCCGTCGCAGTTTGGCATGCACTTGCCGGGGATCACGGACTTTCTCCCCACCCAGCCCCCGCTGCGCACTCTCGCGCTCACCTTCGACGCGTGCGGTGGCGAGGTGGACCACGCGCTCGTGGATACCCTGCGCGAGCTCCGCGTCCCCGCCACCCTGTTCCTCGCCGGCCCGTGGATCAAGGCGCACCCGGACCTCACCCGCGAGTTAGCCAACGACCCCCTCTTCCAGCTGGAAAACCACGGAGCCCGCCACCTCCCGCTGAGCGTGAACGGCCAGCACGTCTACGGCATCCCGGGCACCGCGAGCCCCGCCGAGGCGATTCAGGAGGTCGCCGAGAACGCTGAGACGCTGCGCTCCTTCGGGGTCAACTCAACCTGGTTCCGCGCCGCCACCGCCCACTACGACGACGTCGCGGTGCGTATCCTCGCCGACAGTGGCGCGCGTATCGCCGGGTTTGCCACCAACGGTGATTTCGGTGCCACCGCCTCCCCCGCCCAGGTCACACAACAGATCCACCAAGCTCCCGACGGCGCGATCGTCCTCATACACATGAACCACCCGCAGTCGGGTACCGCCGCCGGGGTGCGCCAGGCCATCGAGCAGCTCCACGGCCAGGCCCGTTTCATCCAGCTCGGCGAAGGCACCCCCGCTTAACGACGCCAACGCCGACCCAACTTCAACGTCAGGCCGGCGTCGCACGCGGATGGAGTGTTTTGTGTGGCTAGTGGTCGACCGGAGCCTCCACACCCACACCGGTCAGGGAGCGGACTTCCATCTCCGCCTGCTTCTCCTCAAAGTTGTCCGGCTTGCCCATGAAGGTGCCAACGATGCCGGCGAGGAAGCCGAGCGGGATGGACACGATGCCCGGGCTGGACAGCGGGAAGATGGCCCAGTCAGCGTTGGGGAACATCGCGGTCTCCGCGCCGGAGACTGCCGGGGACAGGAAGATCAGCACCAGGGCGGAGATGAGGCCGGTGTAGATGGACACGACCGCGCCGGTGGTGTTGAACCGCTTCCAGTACAGGGAGAACAGGATGGTCGGCAGGTTTGCGGATGCCGCGATGGCGAACGCCAGGGAGACCAGGAACGCCACGTTCTGGGACATCGCCAGGATGCCCAGGACGATCGAAACGATGCCCAGGATCACCACGGTGATGCGGGAGACGCGGACCTGCTCGTCCTCGGTGGCCTCGCCGTCACGGATCACCGAGGCGTACACATCGTGCGCGATGGACGCGGAGGCGGTGATGGCCAGGCCGGAGACCACGGCGAGCACCGTTGCGAAGGCGACTGCGGAGATCAGCGCCATGAAGAAGGAGCCA
Source organism: Corynebacterium gottingense (assembly GCF_007559235.1). Taxonomy (NCBI): domain Bacteria; kingdom Bacillati; phylum Actinomycetota; class Actinomycetes; order Mycobacteriales; family Corynebacteriaceae; genus Corynebacterium; species Corynebacterium gottingense. The sequence goes on from NZ_VMHH01000014.1 coordinate 8,842, forward strand.
CCCAGTTCGAACGCCAGCAGCGGGGCCGCGGAGTTCGCGCCGCCGGGAGCGGCGAGGATGCGGTCCGGGCCGACCAGGGCTGCGGCTGCGTAGCCCAGCACCAGGGTGAACAGGTAGAACACGCCGATGAGCACGATGGCCCAGGTCACGGACTTGCGCGCTTCCTTCGCGGTGGGCACGGTGTAGAAGCGCATGAGCACGTGCGGCAGGCCCGCGGTGCCGAGCACCAGGGTGAGGCCGAGCGAGATGAAGTCAATCTGCTGGGTCAGGGTCGCGCCGTACTTCAGGCCCGGCTTCATAATCTCTTCGGCTTCGTAGCCCTTCGACGCCAGGTAGTCGGAGGCGGCGTGGGCGCTGATCGCATCGTCGAAGAGCGTGTTCATGCCGCCGCGGATCTTGACAAACACCAGCACCGTCATCACGGCAACACCGGCGACGAGCAGTACGGCCTTAATCATCTGCACGTAGGTGGTACCCTTCATACCGCCGACGAGGACGTAGACGATCATGATCACGCCGACGATTCCCACGCAAATCGCCTGGGCGGAGTAGCTGTGCAGGTTCAGGAGGACCGAAACCAGCGAGCCCGCGCCCGCCATCTGGGCGATGAGGTAGAACAGCGACACGAATAGGGTGCCAAACGCCGCGGCGACGCGCACCGGCTTCTGGCGCAGGCGGAAGGACAGGACGTCCGCCATGGTGAAGCGGCCGACGTTGCGCAGTGGCTCTGCCACCAGCAGCAGGGCGACGAGCCACGCGACGAAGAAGCCGATAGAGTACAGGAAGCCGTCGTAGCCGCTCAGCGCGATGGAGCCCACAATGCCCAGGAAGGATGCGGCGGACAGGTAGTCGCCCGCAATAGCCAGGCCGTTCTGGGTACCGCTGAAGGAAGAACCGCCAGTGTAGAAGTCGGCGGACTCGCTGGTCGTCTTACCAGCGCGGGTCACCACGAAGAGGGTGACCATGATGAAGATGGCAAAGACCGCAATGTTTAGCAGCGGGTTGCCGGCGCCTTCCGCCTCTGGCGCCGCGAGGATGTATTCCTGCATGTGTTAACCCTCCATGACTTCTCGGATGTGAGCCGCGCGCGGCTCCAGGTTCTTGTTCGCCCACTTCACGTACACCCAGGTAATGAGGAACGTGGTGAAGAATTGTGCCAGGCCGAGCCACAGCCCGACGTTAAGCCCGAGGAAGGGCGTGGCCATTGCCTCCGGCATCAGCGTCGCCACGACGACGAAGACGAGGAACCAGAGGAAGAACGCCACCGATACGGGGAACGTAAATCCGCGGAACGTCCTGCGGAGGTCTTGGAATTCGGGACTGCGCTGCATAGCCACAAATTCGTCAGGGGTGGGTTCCCGACGTTGTGGGATGGAAGTCGATCCAGTCACGGCTTCTATCCTTTCTTGTCTTGTACAAGTTCACGAGTGCTCTATTTGCAATGTCTGCAGAGGCGGACCAGCACGGCTTGCAGCATCATGATGTGCCACCTTCAACTCGACACTCTGGATGTTACCTACCCCACACGCGGGCCATGTGTGATTACCAGATAACGTTTTCTCACCAACGTGATCCAACCCCCAAAACATGCTTTTAGCAGGAAAAACCAATGATCATACGACTACCCCCGTACAGCGCCCCTCCCCCGCCAAAACGCGCAGCAAAAAGGGCCTACCCGTCATCGGGTAGGCCCTCCGTGTGCGCCGTGTGCGCTGAGTGGACAGCTACTCCACGTCTCCGGGGAACGTCAACGGATCGCCGGACATACGCTCACCTTGCACGCCGTCGAGGGCGGCCACGTCGGCGTCATCAAGCTTGACGCTCAGCGCGCCCAGGTTTTCCTCCAAGCGCGCGGGGTTCGCCGTCTTCGGCACGACCGACACGCCCATCTGCAGCAGGTACGCCAGCACGACCTGGGCTGGCGTCACGCCATGCTTGTCCGCAACGCCGGCGATGGCGGGGTCGTCGAAGTTCTTCCCGCGCGCCAGCGGGGCCCACGCCTCGGTGACGATGCCGTGCTTGGTGTGATACTCGCGCAGCTCCGGCTGAGTGAACCCGGCGTGCAGCTCGACCTGGTTGAGCACCGGCGTAACACCGGTGGCCTTGGCGATCTCGTCCAGGACCTCCGGGTAGAAGTTGGCCACGCCAACGGACTGCAGCTGGCCCATCCCCTGGAGGTGCACCAGCTCCTCAAAGGCCGGCACGTAGAGCCCCTTCTGCGGCCACGGCCAGTGGACCAGGTAGAGGTCGATGAACTCGAGGTCCAGACGCTTGAGCGACTCCTGGTAGGCGGCCGCGACGCGGTCCTGGTCGTCGTTCCACAGCTTGGTGGTCACGAACAGGTCCTCGCGGGTGACATCACCGGCCGAGATGGCGTCGTTGAGCGCCTTGCCCACGGCCTCCTCGTTGCCGTAGAAGGAAGCGGTGTCGATGTGACGGTAGCCGAGCTCGATGGCGCGGCGGATGACCTTGTTCACGTCCTCGTCGGAAAGCTTGTAGGTGCCCAGGCCGAGGAGGGGGAAGTCGTAGCCGTCGTTGAGCGTGGTGACTGGGATGCGCATGCGTGGTCCTCTCTTAGCGGACGTCGATCAAGTCGATAACAAAGACGAGAGTACGCCCAGCGAGCGGGCTGGGGGCACCCGCAGGACCGTAGCCCTTCTCCGGCGGGACGATCAGCTCGCGGCGGCCGCCGACCTTCATGCCGGGGATGCCCTCCTGCCAGCCTTCAATCAGGCCGCTGAGCCAGAACTCTGCCACGCTGCCGCGGTCCCACGAGGAGTCGAACTCCTCGCCAGACTCGTAGAACACGCCGAGGTAGTGCACCTTGACGTAGCCGCCTGGCACCGCTTCAGCGCCGTCACCGACAACGAGGTCATTGATGACCAGGTCTTTCGGCGCCGGCTCGTTCGGAACAGTGATGGTCGGCTTTTCCATGTATGTGAATTCTCCTTGAAGAAACAATCGTGAAAATGCGAAACCGCCGAGAACGGTTTTCCCCGAAGTATAAGGGAAATCTCATTCTCGACGGTTATCCGCGCCTGCTACCTGCGTTTTTCCTATCGCTGGTCGCGCGGGATGAAGTCGCGCTGCTGGTAGCCGGTGTAGATCTGGCGCGGGCGGTTGATCTTGGTGTTCATCTCCAGCTGCTCGCGGTACTGCGCGATCCAGCCCGGGAGGCGGCCGATGGCGAAGAGGACCGTGAAGAAGTCGGTCGGGAAGCCCATCGCACGGTAGATCAGGCCGGTGTAGAAGTCCACGTTCGGGTAGAGCTTGCGGGAGACGAAGTAATCGTCCTTCAGGGCGATCTCCTCGAGCTTCATCGCCAGGTCAAGCAGCTCGTCGCCGCCCAGGTGTTCGAGCACCTCGTGCGCGGTCTCCTTGACGATCGCGGCGCGCGGGTCGTAGTTCTTGTACACGCGGTGGCCGAAGCCCATCAGGCGGACGCCCTTTTCCTTGTTCTTCACGCGGTTCATGAAGTCGGTGGCGTCGCCGTCGTGGTTCGTCTTGATGTCCTCGAGCATCTCCAGCACGGCCTGGTTTGCGCCGCCGTGCAGCGGGCCAGCCAGCGCGTTGATACCGCCGGCGATGGAGACGAACATGTTCGCCTGCGCAGAGCCGATCATGCGGACGGTGGAGGTGGAGCAGTTCTGCTCGTGGTCAGCGTGCAGGATCAGCAGCTTGTCCAGCGCCTTGACCAGGACCGGGTCGACCTCGTACGGCTCGGTCGGGTAACCAAACATCATGCGCAGGAAGTTCTCGCGCGCGTTGAGTGAGTTATCCGGGTACATGTACGGCTTACCCTGCGATGCGCGGTAAGCGTACGCAGCCAGCATCGGCACCTTTGCCATCAGGCGCACGGTGGCCTTGTCCAGCTGTTCCTCGTCCAACGGGTCGAGCTGGTCCTGGTAGTACGCGGAGAGAATGTTCACCGAGGAAGCCAGCACTGCCATCGGGTGCGCGTTGCGCGGGAAGACGTTGAACGCCGCCTTAAAGTCCTCATCCAGCAGCGTGTGGTGGCGAATCTCGGTGTTGAACTTCTCCAGCTCATCCGTGGTCGGCAGCTCGCCGCGGATCAGCAGGTAGGAGACCTCGTTGAAGCTGGCGTTGTTGGCCAGGTCCGCAATGTCGTAACCACGGTAGCGAAGAATGCCAGCGTCACCGTCAATGTAGGTGATCTTGGACTCGGTGGAACCTGTGGAAACGTAGCCCGGGTCGAAGGTCACCAGGCCGGTCTCGCTGAGCATCTTGCCAAGGACAACGCCGTCGTTACCCTCAGAAGCCTTCATGATGTCCATCTCGTACTCGCCACCCGGGTAGTGGAGTACCGCCTTCTCGTTGTTCTCAGTAGCCACAGTGTGCCTTTCCACGATTGATCGCGTTGTTCGGCGCAAGCCGAAGAATTACCTCCGCCATCCTAGCAGAGTTTGTGATCCGCATGACAAGTAGCCGTGAGCAGCCCGTCCGCCACACAGCCCACACCGGCAATCGCCAGAATCTGTGAAACTAAACTGTTCCACCCCCGTTTTGTCATGCATTATATTATGCATTGCACTGCAAGTTTCCCGGCTCCCAACGAGGAAAGACGCCACATGAGCACCTACCCCACCCTCCCCTCCAACCTGATCCCCGCCGACGGCCGCTTCGGGTGCGGTCCCTCCAAGGTCCGCCCGGCCCAGCTCGAAGCGATCGCCCGCGGCGCAGACGTGATCGGCACCTCCCACCGCCAGCCGGCGGTGAAGAACCTGGTGGGCGAGGTCCGCGAGGGGCTCGCCGCGCTCTTCGACCTGCCGGACGGCTACGAGGTCGTCCTTTCTCTCGGCGGCGCCACCGCCTTCTGGGATGCCGCAACCTTCGGCGTGATCAAGCAGCGGTCCGCACACCTGACCTTCGGCGAGTTCTCCTCCAAGTTTGCCAAAGCCGCCGCGAAGGCGCCCTGGCTCGACGAGCCGCGGCTCGTTCAGGCCGACCCCGGATCGGCCCCGAGCCCCGCCGAGTTCAACGGCCTCGACAGCGAGGACGCCGACGTCGTCGCCTGGGCCCACAACGAGACGTCGACAGGCGCCATGGTGCCCGTCACCCGCCCCGACACCGACGCGCTCGTGCTTATCGACGCCACCTCGGGCGCCGGCGGACTCCCCGTTTCCATGCAGGACGCGGACATCTACTACTTCTCCCCGCAGAAGTGCTTCGCCTCCGACGGCGGCCTGTGGCTGGCGGCGATGAGCCCCGCCGCCCTCGACCGCATCGCCGAGGTCAAAGCGTCCGACCGCTTCATTCCCGCATTCCTGGACCTGCAGACCGCAGTGGACAACTCACGCAAGAACCAGACCTACAACACCCCCGCCGTCGCGACGCTGCTCATGCTGGCGGAGCAGGTGTCGTGGATGAACGCGAACGGCGGCCTAGACGGCATGGTCGAGCGCACCTCCGCAAATGCGCAAGCGCTCTACAGCTGGGCCGACGCGCATGAGTTGGCCGCCCCATTTGTCCAGGACCCCGCGCAGCGCTCCCTCGTGGTGGGCACGATTGACGTTGACGAGCGCGTCGACGCCGCCGAGCTGGCCAAGGCGCTGCGCGCCAACGGCATCCTGGACACCGAGCCCTACCGCAAGCTGGGCCGGAACCAGCTGCGCATCGGTATGTTCCCGGCAATTGAGTCGCAGGACGTGCGCACGCTCACTCAGGCGATCGATTGGCTGCTCGGCCAGGGCGTCGGCCAAAAGTAACGACAACCCGAGGGCCAGCACAAACGCCCCGTGTCTACCGCGGCGCCCCGGCGAGGTGCGCTAGGCTGGGGTGAACTGACCGGGCGAAGGGAGATCCATGCGCGAGCTGCACCTGATGGCAGATGAATCGACGGCGAAGTTTTTTGTGCTTCGTGACGCAGACGGCGTGAGCTTCCAAATCGCCCGCTCCGAGTTTGACAGCGTCTACAGTGCGGCCCACAATGCCCCCGACGCTGGCGCACCCGCGTCCGGCAGCACCATCCACCCGCTCCACCCGGCGCCGACTGAGACCGAGGACGCGCCCGCTGAAACACCGGAGCCACAGGAGGCGCCAGAGCCCTCTGAGCCCTCAGTGCCCTCTGACCCCTCCGTGCCCGACGACACCCCGGAGTACAGCGCCCTGAGCCAGATGGCCAAGCAGCGCCCCCTGCCGGAGCCGGACCCGCTCCTGTCCACCCCCCTTTCCCTCCCGCCGAAGGAAATCCAGGCGCGCATCCGCGCCGGCGCGACGGCCGCCGAGCTGGCGCAGGAGATGGGCGTGGCGGAAACCCGCGTCGACCCCTACGCGCACCCCGTCATGCTGGAGCGCGCGCAGATCGCGGAGGCCGCCAAGCAATCGCACCCGGTCCGCGACGACGGCCCCGCGAAGCTCTCCCTGTTTGAAATCCTGGCCACCGCGTTCGCCGCCCGCGGGCACTCGCTGAGCGAGGCGGAGTGGGACGCCACCCGCCAGCCGGGTGACGCGTGGGTCGTGCACCTGCGCTGGCGCGCCGGCCTGACAGAGAACGAGGCGCAGTGGACGCTGCAGCGCTCGATGGGCGCGACCGCGTCGACCGAGGCGCGCAACGGCGTCGCGGCGGATCTCACGGACCCCAACTTTGTGCAGCCGGTGCGCTCGCTCACCGCAGTGAGCGCAGTGAGCGCGGATGACGGCGAAGCACCGGAAGAGCGCAACACGCCAGAAGCCAACGAGGCCGACGGCGAAACCGGCGCGCCGGCCGATCCCACTGCACCCACTTCGCCAACAGAGTCCACAGTGACCGAGGGCGATTTCCTGCAGCATCCGGAGAGCCAGGCCCCGCAGAAGCGGCGCCGCAAGGCAGTGACCCCGCACTGGGAAGACGTCCTGCTCGGGGTCCGTACAAATACCAAGCGCCCAAAGAAGTAGCGGGCGAACACGCCGAGCAAAGGCCGCGCAGCGGACGCCACATTCTTTACACTAAGTGACATGTCATACCCTGCCACTGTGACCGTGTGGTTTGTCAGCACTGATGACCCCGCTGCCGTGCTGCGCTCCGAGCCGAAGGCCGACCGCGGTTTCGGCCGCAAGCTGCTCAGCCAGATCAACCCCGCCTGGCCGATCACCCCGATCGGCGAGTTCCCCCTCAACCGCTCCTCTACCCCGGGGCCGGCCGAGTTCTACATCGCGGGCTACCCGGGCGTCGCCGTGGTGCAGACCTTCGTGGAATCGATGGACACCGTGACCGACGCCTCCGAGGTCATCGCCCACCTCCGCGAGGCGCTGCCCGCCACGGACACCTACGTGTTCGCGCAGGGCATGGACTCGGACTACGCCGGATTTGCCCACTACACGGGCACGCAGGTGCGCCGCGCGCTGGCCGCGACCCGCGAGGTAGTGCTCGAGGACGTCGGCCTGCCCGACCCGTTCGAGGCCCCCTACTGGGCGGGCGAGAAGGCGGAGCAGCTGGGCGGGATCACGCTTCCCTTCGAGCCGTCGGACCTTACCGATGCGGCGCAGGAGGCCTGGCTGGGTGTCCCCGTCAGCCCGGAGGGGCCGGACGTGCACGTGGTGGGCTACGCCATCGACGGCCGCCCGGAGCCGAAGATCGGCCCGGCGAAGCCGCGGACCAAGTCGGTCAATGAGGTCGCCGCCCGCTTCGCAGATACGGAGAAGGACTACGACGACTACGAGGTCGAAGCCCCGGATGAGGACGGGCACGAGTTTGCGCAGCTTGCCGACGCCTCCCTCGCCGCCACCAAGCGCATCGGCCGCGGCCTCTCGCGCCGCCTCAAGCGACTGGCGGCGCAGATCCAGGACCGCATCCGGCACTCGGACCGCTAGGACCGGGAGCGCTGCGCCTCGTAGAACGCAATCGCGGCTGACGTCGCCACGTTCAGCGAGTCGGTTCCCGGCGCCATGGGGATCTTTGCGCGCACGTCGGTCGCGGCCATGGCGTGGCGCGTCAGGCCCGGGCCCTCCCCGCCGACGAGGAAGGCGATCTTGTCGTGCCCTTCCACGGCCTCGCGCAGCAGCACCGCGTCGTCGGCCGGCGTGAGCGAAACGAGCCACCATCCGTCGTCCTTGAGCTCCTGCAGGGAACGCTGCCAGGTCGTGGTCGTGCCCTCGAGGTGCGCAAACGGGGTGCGCAGGACGTGGCCCATGGAGACGCGAACGCTGCGGCGATACAGCGGGTCGGCGGTCGCCGCGCCGAACAGGACGCCGTCCACGCCCATGCCCGCCGCGTTGCGGAAGATCGAGCCGATGTTTTCGTGGTCGCCCACGCCCTCCAGGATGACGAGCGTGCGCGCGCCGTCGAGGACCTCGGCGACGCTGCGCTCGGGCGCCTTGTCCGCGGAGGCGAGCAGGCCGCGGTGCATGTCGTAGCCGGCGACCTCGCCCATGAGCTTCCGGGTGATCTCGTAGACCGGGATCCGGCGGCGCTCGAGCTCCTCGCCGTAGTCCTGGAGGAAGGATTCGAGCCGGCCGCCAAAGCCGTAGATGGCGCGGACCGGGAAGCGGGACTCCACGAGACGGCCCGCGACGAGCGGGCCCTCGGCGAAGACCAGCCCCTTCTCCTTATCGGAGTGTTTGAGGTCGCGGATGTCGTCGAGGCGGGGGTCCTGGGGGTCGTCGATAAGCATGATTCTCCTAGCTCAGTGCGGCGAGCAGCGGGCCCTGCGCGAAGTAGACCACGAACAGGGCGGAGATGAGCCACATGATCCAGTGGATCTGCTTGTGCTTGCCGGTAAATACGGCCATCACGGTGAACGCGATGAAGCCGACGCCGATGCCGTTGGCAATGGAGTAGGTCAGCGGCATGACGACGATGGTGAGAAACGCCGGGAAGGCGACGTCGAAGCGGGTCCAGTCAATGCTGCCCACCTGCATCATCATCAGGGCGCCCACGACGACGAGGACCGGTGCTGCTGCCTCGATGGGCACCATCTCATACAGCGGGGTGAAGAACATGGCGGCGAGGAAGAGCACGCCGGTGACCACGTTGGCCAGGCCAGTGCGCGCGCCGTCGGCGATGCCTGCGGATGAGTCGACGAAGACGGTGTTGGAGGACGAGGAGGCGGCGCCGCCGAGCACCGCGCCGAAGCCCTCGACAACCAGGGCGCGCTTCATGTCGGGCAGGTTGCCGTGCTCGTCGGTCACCTCGGCCTGGCGGCCGAGCGCCGTCATGGTGCCCATCGCGTCGAAGAAGTTGGCCAGGACCAGGGTGAACACCAGCAGCGAGGCGGCGACGACGCCCAGGTGCACGAACGCGCCCGCCAGGTCGATGTTGCCCACGAGCGACAGGTCGGGGACGCCTCCGAGCGAGCTGGGCAGCTCCGGCACGGCGAGCGACCAGCCGTGCGGATCATCCGCGGAGGAACCGGCGCCGGCGAAGTGCTCCACGATCAGGGAGATGATGGTGGTGATGACGATCCCGATGAACAGGCCGCCAGGCACGTTGCGTGCAACCATGAAGCCGCAGATGATCAGGCCGATCACAAAGACGAAGGTGGGCCAGGAGGCGATGGAGCCGCTAAAGCCGAGCTGGACCGGTACGGTGGTCATTGCCGCATCGGGCACGCGGCGGACAAAGCCTGCGTCCACGAGGCCGATCATGGCGATGAACATGCCGATGCCCACGCTCATGGCCACCTTCATGGAGTCCGGAATCGCGTCAAACACCGCGGTGCGGAAGCCGGAGATGGCGAGCAGGACGATGATGATGCCGTCGATAACCACCAGGCCCATGGCCTCCGGCCAGGTCAGTCCCTGCTGCCCCACGAGCGTGACGGCCACGAGCGTGTTCAGGCCCAGGCCAGTGGCGATGCCGAAGGGGTACTTGGCAATTACGCCGAAGAGAATGCTCATCACACCCGCGGCGAGCGCGGTCACGGCGGCGACCTGTGGGATGCCCAGCACCACGCCGTCGCGGTCCGCGCTGGTGCCCAGGATCAGCGGGTTGAGCAGCACGATGTAGGCCATTGCGAAGAAGGTCACTACGCCGGCGCGGATCTCCGTGCCGACGGTGGAGCCGCGTTCGCTGATGTGAAAGAATCGGTCAAGCCCGCCCTGCGGCGAGGCGTTTGAGGTGACGGTACTCACGTCGGATGTTCTCCCCTATCCCCTTCAGGATGATTGAATTATGAATGGCACGGCCTGGATACATACTGCCGTTTCCGTGACATAGACTGTCACTTTTCTTGGCATTTTTACAAATACGACCATTGCAACCATTGCCCCACTCACGGAAAGGCCCGCGGTGCACTCATTCACTTTCGTCGTGCAAGAGGGGGCGGTTGTCGACGCCGCCGCGTATACCTCCACGCTGCGCCACCTCGGCGTTTCCACCGCCGAGATACATCGACTCCGCCTCCGCCTAAGCCTGGTGGGTGGTACGCGCCGCGCGGTCCTCGTGGTCGAGGGCAGCTCGGCCTCCCTCGAGCTTCGCCCGCTGGCCCCCATGCCGCTGGAGATCGCGGTCGCCGCCCAGCCGGTGCGCGACGAGCGCACCACCCCCGCCTTTGTCGGCCCGGACCTGGGGTGGCAGCGGCTCGAACTCGCTCAGGCGGGTGCCGACGAGGGCCTGCTTGTCGACGCCACGGGGCGGGTCGTCTCCGCCATCATGAACCCCCTCCTCCTGCTCAAGCACGGGGCCGCGTACGTATCGAGCCACGAGCACACCTCCGCCTCGATCGCGCTCGACGGCGTGGTGGACATCCTCGCTGGACAAGGCGTCGAGGTGCGCCACCTCGACGGCGGCTTCGTCCGCTCGGACCTGCTCACCAGCGAGGTGTGGGTGGTCGACCCGCTGTGCGGCGCGCGCCTGGTCACGTCGTGGCTGGAGTACGGGACGCGGCGCCCGGCGCGCCGCTGGGTGGAGCGCCGCGAAGTGCCCACGCACCGTGAGGTCAACGAGCTGCGCCGCGGGCGGGCGACACCGCTCTAGGCACGCCGCGCTAGAGCCCGACCGATTCCACCGTCGTATCGGCGTGGGCGCCGCACCCGTAGGACGCGGCGACAACGTGACCGTCAGCCGAGTACTCGTTGGTGCACACGCCGAAGTTGTCGCCGACCGGCTCGCCCATCGGGACGTAGAACGCGCAGCTGCGGCAGTGCAGCGCTGCCTTCTCTGCAAACTCGCTGTTCGGGCCGTAGTCGCCGGTGCGCCAGCGCTTCTCCGCGTCGCTGAGCCCCTTTTCGGTGAGGTAGTGCTTCGTTTCCCGCCCCGGGAACGTGACGGCGTGGCGGGAGAAGGAGTCTTCGGTGAGGCGATCGTCGTCAGGCGCGATCTCGATGATGTCGCCCGGGCCGAGGTCGCCGGGGCGCAGCCGCTCGGAGTACGGCACCCAGTCGGGCGCTTCGAGCGCGCCGGCAGCGGGCATGAGCGCGAGCTCGTTGATGGTCACCCAGTCGGAGCCCGTGGCGCAGGCGACGACGACGTTCCATTCCCAGCCGGGGTACCCGGGGACCTGCGCGGCAAACCGATGCGTCGCGACGTTGTGGCTCAACCCGCCCACGCCGATGTGCTCACCGATTTCCTCGGGCTGCGCGATCTCTTCGAGCGCTTCGCGCGCGGTGTCGATCGCGTTGGCGCTGAGCAGTGGCGTGGCCGCGTCGGGCCGCTTGCGGGAGCGTTTGTTGGAATGTGACACGCTCACCATTATGCGCGACGCCGGGCGCACGAGTACAGCGGGTGTGCAGGTGGTGCAAGATAGGGGCATGATCTTCACTCGCCGCGCAGCCGCAGTAGCCGCTGCCTCCCTTGCCGTCTGCGCATCGCTGACCGCGTGCGACGACGACACCCTGCCCGACACAGCGCCCGACACCGTGCCCAATGCTGCCCCCGAGCGCCTGCGCGCGGTCGTGCAGGAGCGCTACGATTTCGACCCCACCAGCTTTACCCAGGGCCTGGAGGTGGACCAGGACGGCTCGCTGCTGGTGGGCACCGGGCAGGAGGGCGAGTCCCGCATCTACCGGCGCTCGCTCGACGGCGCCGAGTCGCAGTCGGTGGACCTGGACCCGGAGCTGTTCGGCGAGGGCATCACCCGCGTGGGCGATGCGCTCTGGCAGCTCACCTGGCAGGACAACACCGCCATCCGCCGCGACGCCTCCACGCTGGAAGAGACGGGTCGCGTCTCCTACGAGGGGGAGGGCTGGGGCCTGTGTAACCGGGGCGAGGAGCTCATCTTCTCCGACGGCTCGGCGGAGCTGCGCCGCATGGATCCGGATTCGCTTGAGGAGCGCGAGCGGTTCCGCGTCACCGCGGACGGCGCCCCCGTCACCGGACTCAATGAGCTCGAGTGTGTGGGCGACGACATCTACGCCAACGTGTTTACCACCACGGATATTGTGCGCATCGACGCCAACTCGGGCGAGGTCACAGCGCTTATCGACGCCTCCGCGCTCCCCAACCACGCCTCCCCCGACCCCAACAACGTACTCAACGGCATCGCACACCTGCCGGGCACGGACGAATTCCTGCTGGCCGGCAAGCGCTGGCCGGACCTATACCGGGTCACCTTCGAACCGGCCGACGGCCAGTCCGGCTAGCGCACCCGGTTAGACTGGCGCGCATGGCATCTACGGCAAAACAGTCCGGAGCGGCGTCGGGTGGCGGCGCGCTGAAGCAGATCGCGGTCATCGCCGTGCTCGTAATTGTGCTGGTCGGGGGTATCTACGCGTTCCTGGAGTGGCAGCGCTCCGCGCCGTCGACACCGGTGCACGACGTCCGCGTGCAGGTCGCCGCGGGGGACAATTCGCAGGAGCTGGCGCCGTACACGGTCTGCCCGCTGGATGAGCAGTGCGACGGCGGCGAGCCGCCCGCGCTTGAGCTGGGCGACGCGACCGAGCTGCGATTCAACGTGCCGGAAGAGATCTCCAGCTCTGGGTGGCGCCTGCTCACCATCTACGACGACCCCGCGGCGAACAACGAGCAGGTGTTTCAGTCGAACGAGTCCAACGAGCAGACCGTGGAGGCGGTGACGGAGTCGGGCGCGCGCCTCGTGGTTGCGGAGGTCTCGGCGCTGGAAATAGATCGTGGCGAGGACGGGGAAGAAATCCCTGTCCTCGCCACGTGGTCGGTTAGTGTGGGTGACGCGTAGGCGTCGATAAGCAATGCCCCGCTACGCGTCGAGCTCGCGGGCCACGGCGCGCAGGATCTCCGCCACCTGGCGGGATTCCTTGCGGTCCGGGTAGCGGCCGTTGGTCAGGGCCGGCTGAACCTCGGTCTCAATCATCGTCATCACGTCCGCGAGCATGCTCCCCAGCTGCTCCGGGGTGTGCTTGTGCACGGGGCGGCGCTTCGGCGTCTCCAGCACCTTCACGCGCAGCGCCTGCGGGCCCTTGCGCCCGGCCGCGAAATCGAACTCGATGCGCTGGCCGGGGACGAGCTCCTCGACGCCGTCGGGAAGCACGGACTTGCCAATAAAGACGTCCTCTTCACCCGGGTTGGATGCGAAGCCGAAGCCCTTGTCGGCGTCGAACCACTTCACCTTTCCGATAGGCATAATGCATCTTCCTTTACTCGTATCGTGCCCGTAAGGGCGTTCCCTTCACCTTAACGAAAGAGGTGATCGTACCCATCCACCTCCTCCCGCTTCCAAACCGCACCACTGTGGCGTAATTCACTGAATATTTCTGCAACGCCTTGACCAGCGCTTTCGGGGCCACGCTTGTCGACGCCACGCCTCACCGACACCCGTTTCGTGCCCATTGCGTGACTCAATCGTTATAAACCGCTAGGCTGACCCGCAACGCTAGACAGGCAGAACCGAGAGAGGATTTTTCACCTATGGGTCGCCACTCCAAGCAGACCACTTCCCCGGCCAAGAAGGCCCTCGCAGGCACCGCAGCGGCAGCAGCCCTCGCAGGTGTCGGCGCGCTTGCTCCGCAGGCATCCGCCGCTCCCGACTCCGACTGGGACCGTCTCGCAGGCTGCGAGGCCGGCGGCAACTGGCACATCAACACCGGCAACGGCTACTACGGTGGCCTGCAGTTCAACTACGGCACCTGGCAGGCGTACGGCGGCGGCGAGTTCGCCCCGACCGCGGACCAGGCCACCCGCGAGCAGCAGATCATCGTCGCCGAGCGCACCCTGGCGCAGCAGGGCTGGGGCGCATGGCCCGCTTGCTCCGCCAGCCTCGGCCTGAACTCCGCGCCGACCAACCGCGACGCGCAGGCAGCCCAGCCAGCTCCGGCCCCCGAGCCGGCTCCGGCGCCCGCACCGGCCGCCCCGGCTGAGCAGGCTCCGGTCCAGGAGGACACCACTCTGGCCGTCGACGAGCTGTACTCCCAGGTTGTCGCCACGCTGAACAACGCCGGCCTCGGCGTCCCGGCGCAGGTCCACAACACCTACGCCGCGAACCGCCACGACTACAACGCGTTCTACAAGGCGAACCAGCCGCTGATCGACGCCGTCTTCAACGGCAACATCAACGGCATCATCGCCCAGGTGCAGGCACAGGCACTGCGCTAAACGGCTAAACGGCTAAACGGCGGCTGTGCAGCGCACAGCAAAGCGCCTCCGCGGATCCCTGTTGGGGAACCTCGGAGGCGCTTTTTCGTGCCGCGGACGCGCTAGCGGTTGATGCGCGTGGTCGGGTGCACGTAACCGGTTGCCTCAGCCGGCATCGGCAGCACGAGCTCGTTGCCGAAGGGGCTGGAGGCGCCGGCGATCTTCGAGGAAATCTCCGTCACGGGGTGACCATTACCTGGGGTGTGCTCAGGCCACGCCGGGTTTGCGCGACCGATCTTCTCTACATCTTTAGCCATGCCCCTTATTCTGTCACGTCCGTGGTCAAAACGCACGCAAAGTCACCCACTAAGCTTGTACCCCGACATGACTGACTTCGCCGACGCGCTCAACCAGCTCACCCCCGACGCCCTGCGCCGCCTCATCGCCCTGCGCCCGGACGCGTTCTTCCCGCCTCCGCCCTCGCTGGCGTCGCTGGCCACGCGCCTCACGCAGCCCGCCTCCACTGCCCGTGCGCTGCGCGCGCTCAACGCCGCAGACCTCGCCACGTTGCAATCGCTTGTCGACGCCGGTGCCGAGCTCTCCCCCACCGACCCGCCCCCCTTCGGCGACACGACCCGGCTGCGCGACGCAGCGCTCGTCTACGACGGCGGCGCTGCTGGCTCCGGCGAGCTGGTGCGCGTGGCCCCCGGCGCCGTCGCTCCCCTGCCCCAGGCCTGGCGCGTCGCCGACCGCCCTCCGGCCGACCTGGACGCAAAGCTCGCGGCCCTCGATGCGCGCCAGCGCAAAGTGATCGAGTCGCTGGCCGCAGGCGGCGGCATCGGCTTGTCCAAGGCCGCCGCGCCGGACGCCGACCCCACTACTCCCGCCGCCCGCCTCGTCGCGGACGGACTCCTGGTCCGCATGGACGCGCACTCCGTCCGTCTCCCCGAGCCTGTCCTCCTCGCCTTCCGCGGGCGCACCCCGCGCGTCCACCCGCTTACCGCCCCGCCGGAGCCGGAGGCAGACCAGACGACCGTGGACCGCGACGCCACCGCCGCGGGCCTGGAAGCCGTGCGACAGGCGCGCCAGCTGCTCACCCGCCTGCTGCGCACACCCGCGCCGCTGAACAAGGACGGCTCCGTGGGCGTGCGCACCCTCGCCGCGCTGACCAAGGAGCTCGGGTTCGACCCCGGCCTCACCATCACCGTCGGCGAGGCCGCCGGCCTCATCGGGCGCGGCCCGGTCGACGACTCCCGCACCGGCGCGGACGACACGAACGCGCTCGCCGCCACCAAGGACGCGTTGAGCTGGCTCGACGCGCCGATCTCGGACCAGTGGGCGATCCTCCTCGCCGGCTGGCTCGCCTCCCCGTGGCGCCTTGACCAGGGCCGCCTGCTCAGCACCGAGTCGCGCCAGCCGGACCTGCGGCGCACCCGCGAGGTCGTCGCTCGCCACGGCGGCGACATGGAGCAGCTCCTCTTCCACGCCCCGCTCGATACCGCGGGGCTGCGCCCGGAATTCGTCGCTCAGCTCGCCGAAGAGGCGCGCACATTCGGCGCCCTCGCCCCCACCCCGTCCACGCCGCTGCGGGTTCTGCTCGCGCGCGGCGACGTCGCCGCGGCCACCCGCGAGCTGGTCCCCGCGGAAATCGACGCCGTCATCGCCCAGACGGACCTCACCATCCTCGCGCCTGGCCCCCTCCCGCCGGCGATGGCGTCCATGCTCGAATCCTTCGCCCAGCTCGAGTCACCCGGCCTGGCCAGCGTTTGGCGCGTCAGCGACGCCTCCGTGCGCCGCGCCCTCGACGCCGGCCGTACCGCCGAGGAGCTCAAGGCATGGCTCGAGGCCCACGCCCTCGGAGAGGTTCCGCAGGGGTTGGGCTTTTTGCTTGACGACGTCGCGCGCACCCACGGTGCCGTCCGCGCAGGCTCCGCGCTGAGCTACCTGCGCAGCGAGGACCCGGCTGCGCTCGCGGCCGCCGCGCAGCACGCGCCGCTGCGTATCCTCGCCCCCACCGTCGCCGTCTCCCAGCTCCCGCTACCGCAGCTGATCGCCCGGCTTCGCGACGCCGGCCTGCAACCGGCCGCCGAAGACGCCGACGGCGCCACCATCGACCTCGCCCCGGAACCGGCGCTGGTGCGCGCGACACCTGCAACGTTGGCGCGCGACTACCAGATCGACAAGGGCCGCGTGGAGCAGCTCGTCGGGGCGCTGACTGCGGGGGCGAAGGTGGCGTCGACAAGCGACAAGGAGGCCCCCGCAGAGGTGCTGCGCGCGGCGGCGCGCGGCCGGCGCCACGTGCGCGTGACCTATTTCTCCGGTGCCGGCGAGCAGCACCAGCTCGCGGCACTGCCGCTCTCGGTGCGGGAGGGGCGGGCCGACCTGCTCGATGAGGCGACCGACAAGGTCGTCCGCCTCCCCATCGCGCGCGTGGCCGGGGTGGAGCTGGCCTAGCCCCTTACGGGAGCAGCGTGTCCAGGTTCACGCCCGGGATCAGGCCCTGCTGCGCGGCCCAAGCACCGCCACCCAGGATTGCGAGCAGGCCGGCCAGCACGCCCAGCGCGATGGCCAGGGTGTTGTCGGAGGAGCCGCCCTCCTGCGGGTCCTGCTTGCCCTGATCACCCTGGCCCGCATCGTCGGCGGCGCGGGTCAGGGTGAACTCATCGACGCGGTCGCCGGTGTTGTACGCAAACGTGGAAACCTTCAGACCCTCCGGGGTGACCTCAACGTTGGTGTAGTTGGGCACCTCCTGCTGGTTCCACAGCGCGGTGTAATCGCGGATGGTCTTTTCCTTGACCGTCTGGTCGAAGTTTTCCTTGGTGTCCTCGTCGCGCTCGCCCGTCTTGAAGTCGAAGAACTGGTAGTACTTCGAGCCGGAGCCGGAGTTGGTGGTGATGTACTGGACCTCGCCCGGCTTCTTCGCCAGGGTCTCGCCGATCTTCGCCTCGCGGCCGGAGTCGACCGGGGTGTAGCCGTTCATGAGGTGGGAGCGGGCGTAGATGTGGTCGTGGCCGCCGAGCACCAGGTCAACGTCCAGCTCGGAGAGCACCGGCGTCATGCGCTCGCGCCAGTACATGATGCCGCGGTCCTCCTGGTGGTACGCCTGGGAGAAGGTGGAGTGGTGGTAGGTCACGATGACCCAGTCCTTACCCTCGCCCTGCTCCTTGACGGTGCGGCGCAGGAAGTCAACGTCGTCGTCCAGATCCTCCCAGTCGTTGGAGTCCAGGGAGATGATCAGCGCGTTGTTGTGGGTGAACCAGTAGTTCTCGTCCTCCTGGTTGGGCAGGTTGTACATCGCCTCGTAGCTCGGCGCGTAGTAGTTGTCGTGGTTGCCCATGTTCACCGCGGTGCGGTAGGAGCGCAGCTCATCCGGGGAGATGAATGCCTCGTGCTCGTGCAGCGCGGAGTGGTTCGCCTGGTCGCCCGCGGAGAGGATGAAGGAGGTGTCCGGGAACTGCTTCGTAGCCTTGGTGACGTTGTCGTCCCAGCCCTTGGTCTGCGCCTTGAGGTCCTTGGTGGAGTACAGCTGCACGTCGCCGAAGAGGAGGAAGTTCCACTTCTCGGCGTCGGCCTTGTCCGTCTTGAAGGTGTAGGTGTCGGACCAACCGTCCTGCTCGCTTCCCACGCGGTAGGAGTAGGAGGTGCCCGGCTTCAGGCCGGAGATGGTCGCCTTGTGCTCGGCGATGGTGTTGAAGACCGGCTCAACCTCGGGGTTCTTCAGCTTGCCTTCGGTGAGGGAGACGACGGAGTCCTTAGAGGTAGCGGCCACGACCTCACCCTTGGCCACGTCGGTGCCCTCCGGCGCGAACTGCACAGACTGGCCGGTGATCCCCTTCTGGGTCACCCAGTTGAGCATGGCCTCGTTCTCGTTGCCGCCCACCTGCAGGATTACGCCCTTCGGAGACTTCTCCGGCAGCGTGAACGGGCTGTGGAAGTTGTCGGCGATGTACTCGTTGGTCACCTCGCGCTGCTCAGCGGAAGCGGCGGGGACGAGGATGCCGGAGACGGTAACAGCTGCGGCGGTGGCGAGTGCGAGCGAACGGGAACGCATCACGGTGAAGCTCCTTCAATGCGGGGTTTCAGATGACTGACAGTCAGCCATTGAGGTTCACGCACTCTAAATTAAGGCAGCTCCCAGACCGCGGCCACCGGAGCGGAGTGGCTCCGGTCACAGTGGCGTCGATAAGCTAACGGCTCACGCGCTCCAGCAGCTCGAGGACGTGGTGGTAATCCTCGCCCGTCGCGCTGGTCAGGCCAAGCTCACAGGTGCGGTTCGACGACGCGTGGTGCCGCGCGCCGAGCTGCTCCACCTCGCGGGCCTCGCGCTTGGTGGCCGACTCGGTCAGCTCCGGGTGCAGCATGCCGCGGTCGCCCGCGTAGCCGCAGCAGTTCCAGTCCGCGGGCACATGCACGTGCTCCGCCGCGTGCTCCGCAACTGCCACCAGCTGCTCGTTGATGCCCAGGTGCGTCGAGGAACAGGTGGGGTGCAGCGTCACCGAATCCAGCTTCTGCGGCACGGTGAGCTTGTCCACGACGTGCTGCTCCACGAACTCGATCGCGTCGAGGACGGTGATGCCCACCTTCTCCGCCATGCCCTGGAAGCCCTGGGTGCACGACGACGCGTCCACGACCACGGGGAGCCGGCCGCCGTCGGTCGCTGCCATGAGCGCTTCCTGGGCGCGCTGCTCCATCACGTCGTGTCCCTTGGCCATGCCCTTGGAGGACCACGGGGTGCCGCAGCACAGCGCGTCGATCTCCTCCGGGACGATGAGCGCCAGCCCGGCGCGCTCCACCAGGCGGGCGAACGCCTCCGAGGCGCCCACGCCGTCGCCCTGCGGGCCGAACATGGAGTTCACGCAGGCCGGGACGAAGACGCCAACCAGCTCCGCAAACTTGCTGCCAATGCGCTCGCCGAACGCCTTCGAGCGGGTCCGGCCGCCCTTGGACAGCTCGGGACGGTACTCGGGCACGGTGTCCTCGCCGACCAGCGCGCGGGCGACGTCCGTCACCTTCTGCACCAGGCCGGTCGGCATGTAGTGCGCGCCGGTCAGCGCGACGGAGGCCACCTTGTTCGCCGGCGCCCACGCCTTCGCGGCCGCGGCCCAGCCCTCGTTCTCCAGCGTCGTGGCCTGCTCGCGGCGCAGGGACTTGATGAACTTGCCGGTATCAATGCCCACCGGGCAGGCGGTGACGCACATCGAATCCACCGCGCACGTGTCAATGCCCTGGTACTGGTAGGCCTTGTCCAGCTCGCGGACGGTGTCCATGTCGCCGTCGAGGAGCGCCTGCGCGCGGGCCCGGCGCACGACGATGCGCTGGCGAGGGGTCATGGTCAGGTCGCGCGACGGGCACACCGGCTCGCAGTAGCCACACTCGACGCAGCTGTCGATGGCGTCTTCGACCGTGGCGGACAGCTTCATGTTGTGGAGGTGCTCCTCCGGGTCATCGGTGATGATGACGCCCGGGTTCATCGTGCCCTGCGGGTCGACCGCGCGCTTGAGCTGCACCATGACGTCGTAGACCTCGTCGCCGTACTGGCGGCGCACGAAAGGCGCCATCACGCGCCCGGTGCCGTGCTCGGCCTTCAGGTTGCCGTCCGCGCCGAGGATCAGGTCCACGAGTGCGTCGTTAAAGCCGTTGTAGCGAGTGAGGTTCTCCTCGCCCTCGAAACGGTCCGTGATGAGGAAGTGGATGTTGCCGTCCTTGGCGTGGCCGAAGATGACGGCGTCCTCGTAGCCGTACTGGTCAAACATCACCTGCAGCCCGGAGCACGTGTCGGCCAGGTCTCCGACCGGGACAACGACGTCCTCCAGCAGCGCGGTCGTGCCGGACGGGCGCGCCTCGGCCACCTGGGCGTAGAGGCCTTTGCGGAACGCCCACGCCTTCGCCGCCGCCGACGCGTCGGTGGAAAACACTGCGGGGTTCTGCAGCTCCAGGTTGCGCAGGATCTCGGCACCCTCCTTCTCGCGGGCGCGCAACTCCTCCTCGTCGTCGGCGTGGTACTCGATGAGCAGCGCCGCCTGGCCGTCCACGTCAAAGCCGGTGATCTCCTGCGGCACGGACGCGAAGCTGCGGCCCACCTCGATGGAGTGCGAGTCCATGAGCTCCAGCGTGGCCGCCTTGGAGGCGAACAGATCCGGCAGGCTGCGCGTCGCCGCATCAATGCTCTTAAACACCGCCACCGACGTCGTCTTCACCTTCGGCACCGGCACCGTGCGCAGCACCGCCTCCGCGATAAACGCCAGCGTGCCCTCAGAGCCGATGAGCAGGTGCTCGAACACCTTCACCGGTTCCTCGAAGTCCAGGAACGCGTTGACGCTGTAGCCCATCGTGTTCTTCAGCGCGAAGTGGCGCTCGATCTTTGCCACGGATTCGGGGTTCTCGCGCACGCGCTTTTGCAGGCGCACAATCGTGTCGAAGAGCTCCGGCTCCTGCGCGCGGAACTGGTTGTTCGCGTCCGCATCCGCCGTATTGATCACGGTGCCGGAGGGCAGCACGAACGTCATGGACTCCAGCGTGCGGTAGGTGTTGAACTCGGTGCCGCAGGCCATGCCCGCGGAGTTGTTCGCGATCACGCCGCCCAGGGTGGCCGCGCTTTCCGACGCCGGGTCCGGCCCCAACTTCCGGCCGTACAGGTTCAGCCGAGCGTTCACGGAGCGCACCGTCGCGCCGGGCTGCACGCGGACCCGGTTGCCGCGGTCAAGGACCTCGACGTCACGGAAGTGCTTGCGGACGTCGACAAGCAGCCCCTTGCCCCCGCCCTGGCCAGAGAGCGAGGTGCCACCGGAGCGCAACACCACCGGCGTGCCCGAGGCGCGCCCGGCGCGGAAGACGGCGGCGACATCGAAGGCGTCGCGCGCCTCCACGACGGCGTCCGGGGTGTACAGGAAGTGGGAGGCGTCGTGTGCGTACTTAATGCGGTCCACCAGTTCGGTGTGGACGGTGTCTTCGGTGCCGAGTTCACGGTGCAGGGTGTCGGTGAGGTGCGTGTCGGTTGCGGGAATCGTGGCAGTCATACGCGGAATGTTACGCCGTGTGGTGGGCAAATAGTTGGAGTTAATACATACCCAACGTCACGTAACCCCAGGAACTGCATCGTGCATCACAGAACCACTGGCACGCGGAGACGAACGGAGCAGAACCCCCAATGACTGACACACACCACACCACCGACAACGAGGAACAGGCACTCCTGGCACTCGTTGAGGCGCTCAAACCACAGATCGCGGGTTTTGGCGCGCCCTGGGACGGTTACACCATCGCGTTGACGTTTACGCAGGCCGGCCACGGTGCCACGCTTGCCCAGGTCGACCCGATCTTCTACCGCAAGGACGGCGCCGCCGCCGCAGCAGTGTTCTCCCGAGACACGCTCGAAGCCCCGGCGCTCGAATTGCTCGCGACGCAAGGCCGCGAAACCTTTGAGCAGGCCATCCTCTTCATCACGTATGCCTACGACACGCCGGGAGTCCTCACCAAGTGGTTCTGGGACGCCGACGCCCAACAACTTGCCATCACTGAGGAAACGTGGCCGGCGGTGGCACACGCAGTCAACCCATTCCGCGAGCGCCCCGCCCCCAGTGAGACAACCACCGCGGCCGACGAGGACCAGCGCTTGCGAGAGCTTGCCTCAGCAATCCAGCCGATTGTGCAGGCTTTCCCGGCCCAGTGGGATGCGTTTAGCGTGGTGCTTGCGGTCACGGATGACTCGAACGGACTACGCCTGCACCAGGTCGATCCGTTCTTCTACCGCCAGGACGGGAGCTACGCCTCCACGGAGTTTTCGCGCGAGGCCCTCGAGCCGGCTGCGGTGCGCTACGCCGAGGCTTCCGCGCCCACGCGCCCCTTCGGCCTGGGCGTGATCTTCTTTACGTACTCCACGCACACCAAAGACATCCTGACAAACCGATTCTGGGGTCAGGATGCCCAGGGATTTGTGATTACGCCCGAGTCGCGCGACTCCATCGCCTGGACGGCCAACCCATTCCGCCCGCGCCGGTAGCCTGCTCGCGGAACTGCTGCCCCGCCCCAGGATCCGCGGTATTGATCATGGTGCCGGACGGCAGCACGAACGTCATCGACTCCAACGTGCGGTACGTGTTGAACTTGGTCCCGCACGCCATACCGGAGGAGTTGTTGGAGATCACTCCACCGAGCGTCGCCTCGCCCTCAGATGCCGGATCGGCCCCAACTTGCGGCCGTACGGAGCGAGGTGCGCATTGACCTGGCGCACCGTCGAACCGGGCTGAACCCGCACACGCTTTCCGCCGTCGAGCACCTCAACGCCGCGGAAATACTTGCGCACGTCGATCATCATTCCGCCGCCGCCCGCCTGACCGGACAGCGAGGTACCCCCCCCCGCACGCAGCACGACTGGCGTGCCGGACGATGCCGAGGCCCGGAAGGCCGCGGCCACGTCATTGGCGTTCCGCGCCTCCGCCACCACCTGCGGGGGTGTAGAGGAAGTGCGACGCGTCGTGGGCATACTTAATGCGATCGATCTGGCGGGTGGAAATTGTCTGGTCGGAGCCCAATTCGCGGACCAGATGCGCGGCGGCGGACGTGATTGTTGCAGCCATAGTCTCATGCTGTCCCCATCGGGTTCACCAAACTTTTTTCTTCAAATTCATTGACAGATTGTTGCATTTATACAACACTTACTTGTGTGGCACCACGTAAGAAACCGAAGATCCCGATACACAATCGGGTTCGCGTCTTGAGGACGGAGCGCGACATGTCGCGCAACCAACTCGCCGAGCTCATCGACGTGAACCCGCAGACCATCGGCGCTTTGGAGCGCGGCGACCACTCCCCCAGCCTCGACCTCGCCTTCCGCGTCTGCGAGGTGTTCGACCTCCCCGTCGAGGCCGTGTTCTCCCGCACCGAATTCGCCCCTATGTCGAAGGAGCTGTACCCGAAATGAAACGCCTCGACCGCGAGAGAAAAACGAAGACTCTGATCTTTGTTTTCTTTTTCTTCATGCTCGCTTTCATCGTCTGCACCGCACTCCAGCTGACGCTGAGCCAGTGGTGGCTGTCTGGACTCTCGTTCGTTTTCGTGGTGATCAGCTTGGTTGCATGGGCACAGATCCGAGCCGAGAACGGCAACGCTGACAGCATCCCAGACGATCTGCTCGACGAGTACGAGCGCAGCGTGCTGGACACCTGGCGCAAGCGCGCGATGAAAGTGTTCGCCCTGCTCAACGGAATCGGCGGCTTCGCTTTCATGCTTACCGGTGAGCTGATTGACCACCCCGGCAGCACGGCTCTCATCGCCGCCGGCTATTTCATGCTGTTCACTTTCCTCATCGTCTACCCACTGCCCATGATCGCCTACGCCATCACCTTCAACCGCAAGGAGGACTGACAATGACCACTCTTGAAATCAGAGACCTGCACAAACGCTTCGGGGAGACCCAGGCGCTCGACGGGATGAACTTCACCGTCGGTGACGGCGAACTCTACGGCTTCGTCGGCTCCAACGGCGCTGGCAAGTCCACCACGATGCGCATCGCGCTGGGCGTGCTCGAGGCCGATACCGGCCGGCACGCCGCTCAACGACGCCACGCGGCGCCGCATCGGCTACATGCCGGAAGAGCGCGGCCTGTACGGCAAGGAGAAGATCCTCGACCAGCTCGTCTTCCTGGCCAAGCTCCACGGCGTGGACGGCGCGGCCGCCAAGAAGCGCGGCGAGGAGCTCCTGGGCGAGCTCGGCCTGGGCGAGCGTCTGAACGACAAGCTCGATGACCTCTCTTTGGGTAACCAGCAGCGCGTGCAGCTCGCCGCCAGCCTCATCCACGACCCGGACATCCTCATCCTCGACGAGCCGTTCTCCGGCCTCGATCCCGTCGCCGTCGACGTGATGAGCACGATGCTCACCGCCCGAGCGGCCAATGGCGTTCCAGTGGTCTTCTCCTCTCACCAGCTCGACCTCGTCCAGCGTCTCTGCGACCGCGTCGGCATTGTCACCCGCGGCCGCATGGTCGCCGAAGGCACCGTCGACGAACTGCGCAGCCAGGGCCCCGTCCGCTACAAGGTCGGCACCACCGCCCGCGACTGGTACCCGGAAGGCACGGTGCTTATCGACGACGCCCCGAACCACGTCGTCCTTGAGACCAACTCCACCGGCAACGATCAGCACATCCTCCGCGCGGCTCTCGCGGCCGGCGATGTCCACGAATTCACCCGCGTCGTCCCCGACCTGACCGACCTGTTCAAGGAGGTTGTCAAGTAATGTCCACCCACGACACATACTCTCCCCTGCACACGATCACGACCACCGCGAAGCGGGAAATCCAGATCCTGTTCGCCAAGAAATCCGTGACGATCACTCTGCTGATCATGCTGCTCGCCATTGTCGGCCTGATCGGTTTCGCCGCGTGGCAGAAGGACAAGGATCCAGAGGATTCGGCACAGTCGGTGGCAGTCGTCGACGTCGATAAGCACATGCTCGAAGGTTCCGGCCTCGAGCCGCGAGATGCCGCCGACCGCGCGGAAGCTGAGCGTCTTGTGCGCGACGGCGATGTGGATGCCGCGCTCATCGCGGAGGACAACGAGTGGCAGGTCATTTCCGACGGCTTGCCCGACACCGACGTGACCTCGAGGATCGATGCCCTCGCCGAGGCCTACGCGCAGTCCGCCGCGCTGGAGAAACTCGGGGTCACACCCGCCGAGTTTGAGGCCGCCAGCCCTGAGATCGATGTCGTCCCGGTCGATATCGGCGACCTCGACGCCGGCAAGGACGATGCCGAATCCGAGGCAAACTTCATCAAACTTCTCACCGCGTTCATCCTGCTGATGCTCATCGTGTTCATGGTGATCACGTTTGCCGCCCAGGTTGGCAGCCGTGTCACGGAGGAGAAGTCCTCCCGCGTCGTGGAACTCATCCTGTCCACCGTCCGCCCGCTGGACTTTCTGGCCGGCAAGATTCTGGGCAACCTCGTCTTCGGGTTCATTTCCACGGCGATCCTGGTCGCCGCGGCTGGGATCGCCCTGAAGGTGACCGGACTGCTCGAGGATGTCGACATCGCGTGGTCGATCCTGCCCGTCATGCTCCTGTCGTACCTGCTGGCCATGATGTTCTTCGGCGGACT
Source organism: Corynebacterium gottingense (assembly GCF_007559235.1). Classification (NCBI taxonomy): domain Bacteria; kingdom Bacillati; phylum Actinomycetota; class Actinomycetes; order Mycobacteriales; family Corynebacteriaceae; genus Corynebacterium; species Corynebacterium gottingense. The sequence continues at coordinate 34,350 of NZ_VMHH01000014.1, forward strand.
CTACGCCGCCGCCGGTGCGATGGTGCAGCGCACCGAGGACCTCCAGTCCACGCAGATGCCGGTCCTGCTGCTGATCATCGCCAGCGCCTACGTCCCCGCGTTTGGCTGGATGAACACCGGTGCGACCTGGATGCAGGTGTTCAGCTGGATCCCGCCGGTGTCGATCTTCGCTGCGCCGCTGTCCTACGCCGCCGGCGACTTCACCGCACTCCAGCTCGCAGGTTCGCTGGCCATCGCCGCAGTCGCAACCTGCCTGGTCATCTGGCTCACCGCCCGCATCTACCGTCGTTCCATCCTCAACAACGGCAAAACCACCAAGTGGTCGGAGGCGCTGCGGGGTTAGGATTTCGTGCCCTAAACAGGCATAATCGCCCCCATGCCTTTAAGTGACGGACCGCTCATTGTTCAGTCGGACAAGACTGTCCTGCTCGATGTCGCGCACCCTGAAGCAGGGGCGGCCCGCGCCGCGCTCGCCCCGTTCGCGGAGCTCGAGCGCGCGCCCGAACACATCCACACCTACCGGATCACCCCGCTCGCGTTGTGGAACGCGCGCGCCGCCGGCTTCGACGCCGAGCAGGCCGTGGATACGCTCGAGCGCTACTCCCGCTTCCCCGTCCCGCAGCCGCTGCTCATCAGCGTCGCGGAGACGATGGCGCGCTACGGCCGCCTCAAGCTCTTCCAACACCCCGCCCACGGCCTCGTCCTCGAGGCGGATGAGCCCGCGCTGCTCACCGAGGTCACCCGCAGTAAAAAGGTTCGCCCGCTCATCGGCTCGCTTATCGACGCCACGTCCGTCCCCGTCCACCCGTCCGCCCGCGGCCAGATCAAGCAGGAACTGACCAAGCTCGGGTGGCCCGTCGAGGACCTCGCCGGCTACGTCGACGGCGAATCGCACCCGATCCAGCTCAACCAGGACGGCTGGGCCTTGCGCGACTACCAGCAGTACGCCACCGAATCCTTCTGGGAAGGCGGCTCCGGCGTGGTCGTCCTGCCCTGCGGCGCTGGCAAAACGATCGTGGGCGCGGCCTCCATGGCGCAGGCGCAGACCACCACGTTGATCCTGGTGACCAACACCGTGGCCGGCCGCCAATGGCGCGACGAACTCCTGCGGCGCACCTCGCTGACCCCAAACGAGATCGGCGAGTACTCCGGCGAGAAGAAGGAGATCCGCCCCGTCACGATCGCCACGTATCAGGTCGTGACCCGCAAGACCAAGGGCGAATACCGCGCCCTCGAGCTCTTCGACTCCCGCGACTGGGGCCTCATCATTTACGACGAAGTCCACCTCCTCCCCGCCCCCGTCTTCCGCATGGCCGCTGACCTGCAGTCGCGCCGCCGCCTCGGGCTGACCGCCACGCTCGTACGTGAGGACGGCCGCGAAGACGACGTCTTCTCCCTCATCGGCCCGAAGCGCTACGACGCACCGTGGAAGGAGCTGGAGATGGCCGGCTACATCGCCACCGCCGAGTGCGTCGAGGTCCGCACCGCCCTCACGCGGGAGGAGCGCCTGACCTACGCCACGGCGGAGACCCGGGAGCGGTACCGGCTCGCGGCGTGTTCGAAGGGGAAGCTGGGGGCCGTCGATAAGCTGCTTGCCCAGCACGAGGGCCAGCAAACGCTCATCATCGGGGCGTACGTGGACCAGCTTGAGGAGCTCGCCGCGCGCATCGACGCGCCACTCGTGGACGGAAAAACGAGCACAAAGAAGCGCGAGCAGGCGTTCCAGGCCTTCCGCGACGGCGAAGTGTCTACGCTCGTGGTGTCCAAGGTGGCGAACTTCTCCATCGACCTGCCCGAGGCGGCCGTGGCAATCCAGGTCTCCGGCACGTTCGGCTCGCGCCAGGAGGAGGCACAGCGGCTCGGCCGGCTGCTCCGTCCCAAGCACGACGGCGCCGAGGCCGTCTTTTACACCGTGGTCGCGCGCGACACGCTCGACGCCGAGTACGCAGTGCACCGCCAGCGCTTCCTCGCCGAGCAGGGCTATGCCTACAGATTGGTCGACGCCGCCGACCTATAGACTGGTCGCCCATGAGCACGTTTCACTTCGACGTTGACGAGGAATACGCCAAGCAGCACAACGAACTGCTCCGCGACACCAAGAGCATGGTGCTCTCCGGCATCGCGCTCTTCGTCCTCAGTATCGTCGGCGGCATCGCCGCGTGGATCTTCATCGACCCAACGTCGCCGTGGCGCCTTCTCGCCTCCGTTGGCCTGATCCTGTTTGGCGTCATGATGCTCATCGTCGCACTCATGTTGCCCAAGTCGGTGGGCAAGACGCAGGCGCTTTACGCCGCCCACCCGCTCGCCCCCGCAGTCATCACCGAAAATGTCGGGACGACCCTCACCTTGACCGCGCTGGTGAACATGAACGCCTCCGACCGCGGCCCCGCCCGCTGGGCACTCACGTCCCGCGTGGTCAAGCGCATCCCCAACACCCACGACACGGTGGGCACGAAGGTCCCCGTCGTCGCCGTTGGCGGGCAGCGCTCCACCCGCGACAAGAACACCTGGCAGGTCATCACCCCGATGCCCATCGCCTGGGCCACCCCGGACACCAAGGAGGTTTCGCGCGCACGCGCCGAGATCCCTCAGGACCAGTGGCAGCGCCTGGACAAGGCCCGCAAGGACGCCGAGCTCGTCACTGCGGCAAAGAACACCCTCGTGGAGCTCTAGGGAGCTCTTCGCCGCCCAGGACGCACAACGCCTGCCTTCATTTGGTGGAGGTGGGCGTTGTGGAGTTCAGTCCTCTTGAGTAGGACAAAGTTATCAGCGGATCAGGGGTTGCCCGAGGGACAGCCAATCCTGATGTCGGGTGAGCTTTCTGCACCGTCATAGGAGCCACTATCACCGGGGCAACAGTAGCCCCGAGCCACCACAAGAAACGCAGTAATCGCATAAAGTTCCATTACACGTGGTGCAGATAGGCTCGCGGCAGCGTGTGTACTTAACGATCAAATACAGGAGGACTCATGAACGGGCACAAAATATCTCCCAATGCGATTGTCGTTGCACTATTCGGGCTGGCAATTTCGAGTTATGTCGCCATCACAAACAAGTCGATCCTCGGATTCATCATCCTCATGCTGCTCACCATGGTTGCAGCTGTACTGGTTAATCGCGTCAAAAACAGTCATCAAGAATAACCAGGAAGTAAAGTCGTCTGCCCGACGCTGCCCCGACTTCTACTCTGCGGTGGCGGGGTGTTCGCCGGCTCGGGGTGGCCTTCGTCTGGCTCGGTGTTTCGGTGGGGTGTGGTTTCGGGTGTTTGACGAGAAGACCATGTGTTTGATGGCCGCTGTGTGTTGGACGAGAAGGGGGTGACGAATTCACGGACGTCGTCTCGCATCTTCGTCACGGAGATCTCGTCAGATAGCCGCCCTACTGACTGCACGCGGGGTTGGGCGGTGCGCCAGCACGCGTGAACCGGGTGGCAACAGCAACGCCAGGCGATCATGCGGTGAGGATAACCGCGAAGCCTTTGCCCGAGTATTCTACCGGGTGGCACTCTGCGGCGACAGCGTAGGCACCACGGCGGTCCACGCTTCCATTCAATCTGCGGCCGCAGAGTCTTGCGGGACGGTGCCAGGTGTGTGGGTGCGGTGGTTGTGCAGCTTCTGCGCGGGCTGTGCAATTTGGAGGTAGCTCCGTTTGTACGGTGGTGCCGGTAAATGCCGTGGTCGCATTTGTCTGGTGGCCGCAGATGGAGCTAGCGCCATGTGCGCTCGGCTCGCGGGAAAAGCCCTGGTCGTATGTGTCCGGTCGGTGTAGATGGAGCTAGCTGCGAATACACGCGCCTCGTGGGTCGGCCGAGCCCCCGCCATTGATGCCCATCACAGTCGGCAGCTGACAACCGCTACGCTCCGGCGGCATCTACTCTGCGGTCGCAGAGAAAACGTCTCGGCGGGCTCACTAGCGAACTGCCCCCTCCCTTTCGTTTTGCAATGGCAGAGTCAACACACGGGAACCCCAAACACTCAACGAGGATCCACTCTGCGGTGGCAGAGTAGGCGTCTCGGTGTGCCACTCTTCCAAGTCACTCTGCGGCCACAGAGTAGAACACGGGACGCCCCGTCCTAAGACGGCACGGTACGCGCCACGGATTTCCCAACCCCCTGTCCACTCTGCGGTGGCAGAGTGATCCACGGCAACCCCAGACACCCAGCGAAGATCCCAGGCCCCGCACACGCACAAGCACCACCGGCCCCCGCACTGCACCCCACCCCGCGCGGGAATAGAAAAAGCGCCCCGCCGGGTAGGGACCAACAACAGGTCCCACCCGACGGGGTGCACAAACAGTATTCAATTATCTCCAATTATTGGGCCGGCGGTAACCTACTCTCCCACACCCTCCCGAGTGCAGTACCATCAGCGCGGGCGGGCTTAGCTTCCGGGTTCGGAATGGGACCGGGCGTTTCCCCGCCGCCATCAACCACCGACACACCCTCGGGG
>NZ_VMHH01000015.1:0-36162 GCF_007559235.1 Corynebacterium gottingense
TTCTGAGGAGCCACCACCACCGCCAAGCGCTGCGCACCCAGCTGGGCCGCTTCCTCCGCGATCAGCTCAATACCGGGAGTATCCACCACCGGCAAAAGCTCCTTCGGCACCGTCTTCGTCGCCGGCAAAAAACGAGTACCCATACCCGCCGCCGGCACGACAACCGTCTTCACCGCACCATGGGAAGGCACGGATGATACTTCGTTAGAATTCCGCACAAATATCGAATCTCCGTTTCAAGGGTGTACAGCGTCTGTGCGGTTGCACTGGTCGCAGAGATGCACCTAAGAAAATCTAAATCCCGAACTCCGATCGCTGTAGCAAAAACCATCAAATACGCCTTTTTCTGGATGGTCCAGGCCAATACGCTGATCACCGCACCAGCTATGGGAGGTTGAGGTTAAAGATGGCGCAATTCGATTGCCCATCCCCTTTTCCGCTCTTTATTCCTTGATCATAGCCACTTCCACTAATTCAAATAACAGGCTCGCACCACGCAGGCTTCACCTCTGCTGTTCGAAGAAGGGAGAAAGCTCTTCAAGGATTGCCTCCCAGCCATTCTTCAACCTATCAAATGCACTATCGAACGATTCAAGGACTTTTACTGGTGCAGAAATGGCTTCCACACTTTCAACAAGAGGGACCGGCTGTTTTTCTCCATGTCGCCAACGGATTCGGATACCGTCAAAGTGTCCGGCAAACACTTCGTTCTCGGATTCAGCTTCCTGATCAACACCCTGGATTCTGTGAACGAGCAGCTGCGCATTTTCAGGCAAGCGCGTTGGTGAGTAGATAAATTTACTTGCCAACCAAGCACCCCGAGTCTCACCTAAAGAAAAGCTCTCGTGCACCCTCATCTCGTTGTTCTTCTGACAACGGTTGGCGTGTTGTCTAATAGGCTGACGCTTAAAGAAGAGCGCAGGTTTCGTCGATTCACCCAACATCGTTGAAAGCTGCTCGCCGGCTGGGACAATCGGAAGCTCATCTACATCAATTATGCAAACTGTACGAGCGTCACCCGCAAAAGACCTTCGACAATGCTCCCATGATATATGCTGCCCGAAATCGGAATCCCAAACATTGTTTGGACCCCCTGTGACTCCGTAAGGCGTGTCCCACTTAACAACCAAGTGGTTCTTAATACCGGGAATTCGAGAGAGCACTTGATCGACTAACTCGGCGGAATAGAGTTCACTGCAATTATCGTATACAACAATCGAGTCAACACCATTAATCTGCGCATTGAAATATGCCCAATAAGCAATCCATTCAAGTCTGTTGTCTTGTTGTTGAGTTACAAGTACATTTGCGTCTTTAAAGTTCGAGGTTGGAGCGGTATCTACATCGATTTTCCACCCCCCGAGTGCACTATCAATTTCAAGAACACCGGTGTCATGCATCACGGGGAAGGACGCTCTTGACATTCGGTTAAGGTTTTCGAACAAAACTTCCTCGGTTACGTCCGACCAGTTCCATTTGATTTCCGCAGCTCGCATTTCGCGTTCAAGGTTCAAAAACGGAGGCCCGATCATCCACAATCGTCCATCCTGAATGAAAACGTCGGAAAACAAAGTTTCGAAGTCGAATCGATCTAGATAGTTCTCTTGTCTATCAGAGGGTTTCCTTGGCGGTACTCGCTTGAAGTTTCCATTCTTTGGCAATTTCACACGTGTAGGAACGTAAATCAATGTAGCTTCCTTCCTTCGCTAGTACACGACACCAGATACGTCACGATGGTAGCGGCAACTGTGCTACTAATGCTCCTGATATGCGGTGATGATTCGGGGCAAAAAGCCCTAATGCATACGCGCCTCCAAAAACCTCAAGGTTCTCCAGCATAGTAAACGTTTTTCGGTCGCAAATCTTCCGGCGAAACGACGTCACTGTCTGCACTCGATCCATTCTTGCCTAATTATCCGCACTGCAACGCCGCCCGCATCTTCTCGTCAACGATCGATTGCGAATTTCCAAGTTTCACTACGGATCGTGCCACTGAAACCGCATCGTCGTATTCGGCGGGTGTAGAGAGCGCTCTCAAATCTTCGGACACGTCTGAGGGGGTGAATCGGAACAGGCCGTGGTCCCCTAAGTTGCTCCAAATCCCGGCGCGCAGGTTTTGCTTGGTCTGAATTCCAACGGTCGCACGAGCACCTGTCCCTAAGCACAACGAGCCAGACGCTAGGGCACGCATGCCTGCCATGCCCGCGGCCACAGATAGGTATGCACGATTCATCATCTTCGGAACTTCACTTGGCTCTACCCAGCCATGCATTACATGCGAAACATTCGGAATTGAGAGGCTCAGTCGCTCGTAGCGCGTATTGAAGTAGTCGCGGAGCGGCCCGTCTCCGCACACGTCAATGATCCATGTGATGTCGGGATACAGATCCGTAAGCGCCCGTACAGCTTCTTCAACTGAATCAATCTGCGGGACCTTATCCTTCGAAAGTCGAGACGCTGTCACGATATGCCCGACTCCGTTCTCGAGCTTTTCGTCATGGCTGAGCAGAGGAAGCTCAAACACTTCATCTGGTGCAGCATTAGGAAGGCTCGTGACCTTCCATGGCGCTACCCTGCCGAATGTTTGCGTAAAGTGCACGAGTGATGGGCTCGCAGCAACAAACGCGTCCACTTGGTCTGACCACTCGTACATATAGTCGTGATATGCGCCGTGCACCATCACGATATGTTCTTTTTGCGCGATTGAGTTCGCAACTAGCCCGAATTGTCTACCAGCTGGCGCGTGCGAAAAGATAAGGTCGAAGTCGGCCTTCTCACCGATTTCGCGGGCAATCGGCTCCCAACCTCGATGCCAGTTCACAACGCGAAACTTGGCTCCCGTTGCTTCGGCTCGCTCTTTGAATACGACGCCACTTCCAATAAAGGTGACTTCGTGCCCATCTCTAATTAACGCCGAAGCCGCATCCACAGTCCATTCGTGCACGCCGCCCCACTCGGCAACGGTTCGAACTGGCATGAGTATCTTACGCTTCGCCATACTTCAGCATCCCTTCCATCGCGCTCTTTTCAACAATGCGAGTTCTCACGCCGATAGCCGCGCAAATTTCTATAAGATCTGCGCATTCCTCTCTAGAAAGAGCCCCAACATTTTCGACAATGAGCATCGTAGACTTCCAATCACCGGCGAGTAGAAGGCCGGTGGCAACCAACGCCGTAGTCGTGTTAATACCGGTTTGGTCGACGAACATCATGTAATTCGACGCAAATTCAACTCTGTCAAGCGAGAACAGTTTTCCCGTCCAGCGTGAGCTATCCCGGCATTGGATAAGCACGTTCCGTCCCTTGCCATCGGGTTGAACTGGAAACGCGCTGTCTCTGTGGTCCGCCAGCAAAAGCTGGGTGTGATTGTCGTGTGTGCTTTCGGCCAGCGGGTCGACAACGAGGTGCGGCGAATACTCTCCGCGCTGGCGCCGGAGTGTCCGATCAAGCTGCAGGCTAGCGCTTGGCGCATTGATCAGCCCACTTCCATCATTGACCTCGAATAATAAAAGCGCTGCCGTTAACGCTTTGAGCGGGTCTACATCAATGAGTGTGAGGTCAACATGAAACTCGCGCGGAAAGCTGATGACGTCAGTCACTCCGTCACTAATCTGCGTGAGCGAAAACTTGCCACTGTCTCGATTCTCAAACGCAAAATGCATTCTTACACACCCGCCAATCCAGAGTCGTCGATAGAATCACGGACCACCGCGTCACCAATCTCCTGACCGATCTCCGCAAAAACCGCGGCGGGATCTTCATTCATCAAAAATACCCCGGCGGATGAATCAAGTTCCGACAGCCTATTCAGGGCTTGTATCGAAGCACGCGAAGATTCAAAGCCCAAGAGGTACGCGCTTACCGACACTCCCAATTCAGCAGATGCGACAATTCGCCTTAGGACCGTAGGTTCGCTTGCTGCAAGATGGCTTTCAAAGAGCGGGCCCGCGTCATTCGAGGTAGCAACTACGAAATGGGTCCGTCTGTTCTGCTTTGAGATTTGATCGGCGACGTCGCGCAGACGCGTCAACATGAGATGCTGAACTCGTTGCCCAATCTCAAGTTCGAGGATTTTTTCATCCTCAACGACATGCTCATGATCTTCAAACCCTGCACGAGGTCCACTGCTTCGCACCTCGAAATTTGTGACTCCTGCTTCCCGCAACGCGACCAAATCCGCCTGACGCACATCTTTGATAGTGCCTTCCTCAAAGATGAGGCGTCCGCTCAGCAGGTCGCGGTCCGTCACGATGGAGGAAACACGCTCCGGCATGTCTGCCGCTCGAGACTTTGTCACGGAATTGCCCTTAAAGACCAACTCTCGGCGAACCAAATGGTCTGGGAGGTAGCCAGCAAATTCTTGATTGAGGGCACCGGCTCCCTTCACCTTGGGGTATGCAGAAGCTGAGCCTTTCTCCGACATCTTTTCCAGACCCGATTTCACGGTAAGGAATCGGTTGGCCAGCTTAGATAGCGTGTGCCCGGCTTTTTGGTTATCTGTGTCCTGCGCAGTGATCTGCAAATCGTGCACTCGCCGCAGATACATAAATTGCTGCACGTGGTGCCACCGAACGCCCGCATTTGCCATACGGGCTGCAAGTTCGTGGTCAACAGACGAAGTCAAACGCTCGTCGTATTTGAATTGCTGCACCAATCGTGTAGGCACCGTCCTCGTACTGTGCCCAGGTCCAGAGCCGTTGAACGCGATCAGATTTGCGTCAAAGCCGACTCGAGTGAGGAAGCCCTTTAGCTCACCCGTTTCGTCATCGAAGTTGATCCAGCTTCCGTACGTCGCGTCAATTTGATCGCTCAGTGGCTTGATGCCTTCGAGCAGTCGATCCGGCAGCATGATGTCATCGTCGTCATGCACCGCAGTAAGCAGACACGTCGAGCGACTTGCCGCGGTGTTACGCGCCGCCGCGACCCCTTTACTCTCCGAGTGCGCATAGAAACTGATTCGAGGATCGTTGAGCGCTTCAATTGCCCTCCGGGTGCTTTCCTGGTCTGCGGAACCATCATCGACCACGATGATTTCAAATTCCTGGAAGCTCTGGTAGCGAACCGAATTTATGCTTTCGATCAGCATGCTGCCTCGGTCTTTTGAAGCAATAGCGACTGAGACGAGAGGCTCTCGCAGGTCCGGGTCGACAGACCATGCGCTCAAATTCCTATACAAAGTGTGCGTGGCAATGGCGGCTTTTTTAAAGTCCGCTTCCAATCCCGTGTCACTATAAAATTCGGTTTGCCCGATGAGAGCGTTGTACCCTGCCAACTTCTGATCGACCGGCAAACTAGCGCGACGCTGCCGCAGCAAGAGATCGTAGCCGAGTGCACCGAAGACGTCATCACTTTCGTCGTACCCACGCATCTCAAGAAAGTGCTTCTTTGAGATCAGGAACGCCAGACCAAGTTCTTCGTCAGGGACGGGTACTTCAAAAACCGATGCCTCCCCGTCTGCGACACCAGCGACACCATCCGAAATGGTTCGCTGAATTTGCCGAATAGAACGGGCATCATCCAGCTCATGCCAAGCTCGTTGCTCGTCCGCTCGGAACGCTAACCAAAACGGCTTTTCAAGCAGCAAGAGGGTATCCGTTTTCGCAGATGCGGCTGCCTGATTCAGCAGTTGAGCGGCATTGTCTGCTTCACTAGCCATGCCGACCTCGAAAAAGTCGTCTGCAAGCGAAAGCATTCTTGAATACTCCGGGGCCGACTCATTATTTACGACGATCCGGCACTCAGAAACAGACTCAATCGAGCGGAGATGCTCGATGTATGGGCTCCACAGGCGCTGATCAGCCGGGAGTGTCTGCAAGATCACTGAAACGCTCATTTCGCCCAAATCCTTCCAGTCCAGATGAAATTCGTATCTGCGTCTGCTGCCACTGCCCAAAGATGAGCCTTTACTGCGTTGGCCTCATTTCTATCTCTCACCAACCACGGACGAACGTCTACGTGAACCGACTGAGCCGGTTTACGCAGTCGGACCGGCTTCACAACACATTCCCCAAGGGCCACGCTTGAGGAAAGAAGGTAACGAAAATTAGCCCCGAGTCTCCTTGAGAAGGTGGCATCTAAGTCGCTATCGCTCAGCGGGTTGCCGGCATGATCAAAAAAGCGGAAAGTAGCCACAAAATCTTTATATTTAAATGATGCCGGTGAATTTAAGACAAGTCGGAATTCTGTAAATTCGCTCGGGAAACTAACCCTCGGTGAACAGCCTGACAAAATTCGATATCCTTCTAATCAACTCTTTGCTCACGGTTGCGAGCACCACGCTCACCACGCTGATGTCTCAACTTTACAGATATTCTATAACACCATTCAGGCGTTTTTAAACGTGGATCAGTTAGAACGAGTTTTGTTTAGCGCCCCATCCACGGGCTCAATTGCGCTTCGCAGTACGGACGATGGTTATCGCCCTGTTTACCTGGCACATTCACAAATGGAGCGCGGCGCGCAGAAATCCAGATAGCTACTGAACGACATTCCGCCGACGACTTTCTCCGCATCATGAATTCACATTCTATCGTCAAGTCGCGAGGACAACTACGCATTTCTTATATGCGGCTTGCCTTTTAAGGGGAGTGGAGAGGAAAGCGTTCTCCAATCTTATAACATTCCGCAGGCCAAAGAATACAGGCCGTTCAAAATGGCTTCGCTCAAATGCGGACTGTGCTAAGAGAACTTTCCGCCTCCTAGCATCACTTCGTACTCTGCCACTATGACCGGCGCATACTACTAAAACGCACAAAGCTAAATCGCTCCCACCGCACCAGAAGTACCCTGGTGCAGCCGAGGGCGAAAGGCATCTACTAATTAGCGATGATTCGATAGTCTAATTGTTTGTGCTTTTCTTCCCCGTTGAAATTCATCGCGGAAAGGATGCGAATGTTCCACGTTCCTGGATTAAACCTGCCAACTAACTTAAAACTCCCGTTGTTTTCGTCTGTTGGGACTTCCTGTACCTTACGATAAATCCCCGACTTGCCCGTTACGCTTAATGAAACCCTGGCACCCACGTTGCTAGTACCAGTAAATGTAACCCTGCCTGCACGGACTTTGGTACCGTTCAGAGGCTTGAGCATGTATAGGAATGGCTCAGTTGGGTCAAATATCTTCGAATTGGTCTTAATAATCTCGCGCTTGAGGCGTTGCATCTCCGCCTTGAGACCATCCAAGTGCCAACGCTCGCCCTGAGCACGTCGCCAGGTCAAACCCACAGTTTTCGGCAATGATTTTTGCTTCTCAACCCAAGCCTCAAGTGGTGCTTCCCGGAGCCCGAACCTTTCAACGTCCTGTAAATCGAGCTCGCGCCATTGCTCCACGCGTGAAACTCTCTTCTCATAGGAACCGTCACCCTGCTTGTGGTAAGTGTAGAGAAATTGTCCGGCCTTCGATGCCACGTTCAACGACCGGTACCCGAGCGCTTCAGCGGTCTGCAACCACTTGACGTGATTTTGGAACATGATCCGGTTCAGCTCCGCCTTTGTACCATAAAAGACAGTGTTACACGGGTGCGATGGGTAGGACAGTTCACCAATCTTCTTTTCGGGCGCGTTAAACGCAAATCCACGAGAGAGGGAAATAACAGCGGGTTTATCTGGTTCTTCGAGCGCGAGGGACATCGCATTCTCAAAGAAATCGAGGCCAACCGCATCATCGTCGTCAATCCTCATCGCAAGGCAGCGTTGATCCGGAGCTGCGACCGATTTTACCGCATTGAACACGCCTTCACGCACGAACGCAGGGTTCTCAACAAAACTAAATCGTACAAAGCTACATCCAGACTCCTGCACAAGCTTCTGGAGCTCAGTGTAAACATTGTTGGGTACGGCAGAATCCAGGAGGATGTACCACGTAAAATCCAGGTCTCCAAAGCGTGTAAGACTCGGAAACGTAATTGCTTTCAAGAGTTCAAGCCTGGATTCCCACCACTTTTGGTCGTAGATGCCGATGCCACAGCGTGTGACCGCAACGATCGGTACCGAATTCAAAGCCATAAATTTCCTCTTCATTGTTTATCACGCGTTGTATAAGGCAAATGGGAAACCGATAGGCCATCAGGATTCCACCGTACTGACTCTAACGAAGCGGTGATGAGTGCGGACTTTTCACGCTTTGCCCTCCCCTATTTTCGGGGAAGACTATTCCACTTCATTCCAAAGGCCCACTGCTCTGATGACGAACGATCTTTCCGGTAGATGCGACCTGACATAGTGATATATTCGACGTACTGACGCTAGCGTCTAACAGTTAATCAAACTAGCAAACGGGGCTACCTTGACTACACCACGTGAAGAACCAGCGGTTTTAGCTATAGCCGAAAGGGCCAATATTAAAATTGGCGAGTTAGCAAAGGAGCTTAGCGATGCTTACGCTCTTTTGACCACCGAACTCGACCGCGATGGGAAGCTTCTTACCGGTATCGAGAAAAGGGATAACGCGATCGCAAAGCACAAAACCCGAATCAAAGAACTGGAATCGAAGGTTCTCAGGCTCGAGGCACAAATCGAAAAGCTTGAATCCACCAAGGCCATTCGCTACCAAAAGAAGTATTGGTCGATCCGCAACAAGATCTCAGGAAAGTAGAATGCGTAAATCTGCAATTACTAACCGCCGTAAGCAACTTAAGCAGCTGAAGGCTGACGCTGCTGACGGAAAAGCACGTGCGGACCACATTGTCGAGCTCACATCAAATGATCTCTACAAACAGTACTTGCTTGGCCAAATTAAGCTTCTCGAGCCGATTCGTTCACGCGAGGACTACATCGCACAGTATGAACAGTTCCGAGACACACCCAAGGCCCAAGTCCAGCAGCTGCTAGAAGAATCAAAGAAGCTCCCACGAAGCAACGGCCAAAAGTGGAACAAGCGTCGCAACGCCAAAATCGGCATAGTAGCGGATGAATTTCTCTTCAATTCATTGGAATCTGCTGCTGATTTCATACCGCTGACCCCCGATAATTTCAAGTCCGAAATTCCTAAATTGGACTTAGTGCTTATCGTCTCTGCATGGAGGGGTCTGGACGGTGAATGGCTGGGACTCGCGCAGCAGTCCTGGGAAACTCGTCGAATTGCCGAGGAGGAACTCATCCCCTTCGCAAAGCAGCATGATCTCCCCGTCATCTTCTACTCGAAGGAAGACCCGCCCAACTACGCAAATTTCTTGGGCCTTGCTCGGCTCGCAGACTTTGTATTCACGTCTGCAGAGGAAATGATTCCGAAATACAAGAACGACCTCGGTGACGACGCAAAGGTGTCCGCCATCAGATTCGGGGTGAATTACCAGTACCACAACCCCCTCGGATCCGCGCGCCACACTGGCAGGGAAATTTTGTTCGCCGGCTCCTGGCTAAGACATAAATACTCTCAGCGCCGAGCGGCCGCCGAAAAGATTTTTGACGGCGTCGTCGCTTCGGAAGAGCAGTTCGTAATCCTCGACCGAAATTTGGAGCTTGACCCAGAGGCCTTCAGCAATTTGGAGCGGTACAATTTTCCTGACCGCTTCGTGCCCCATCTTCACGCGCCTCTCGATCACCGGGAGCTCCAAGAGATCCAAAGGCTCCTGCCGCTAGCCATAAACCTCAACTCTGTGGTTGCAAGTCAGACTATGTTCGCCAACCGAGTCGTCGAACTTCAGGCGATGGGAACTTTGCTTCTCTCCAACTACAGCGCCGGGGTAAACACGCTCTACCCCAATGTCACGATGCTTGACTCAAAGGTCGACACCGAGCAGTTCTTACGCACCTTGTCCGATGACTACATCAAGTACTGCCAAGTCGAGGGAATTCGCTCTGTATTTTTGGGCGACACAGCATTCGAACGCGTAGATACAATTTTGGACGCTGCTGGTATTGAGTCTCCGGCAGACAGCCACCACGTATACGTAGTCGCAAACACTCGCGAATCATTTGAAGAATTTGAGCGTTCGCAAGCGACTGATGTTCCACTCACTTTTGTCCCTTCCGACGAGGCGGATTCACTACGCGGAACTGCGGATGGCGATCTGGTCATTTTCCCAGAACGGATCCGTCTCGATAGCCCCGACATCGTCAGCGACGCAATATGCGCATACCGTTATTCTGCTCCATCCAGGTTGTACATCGATGGATTTGACTCTGATCTCCCCGCCTACGAGTGGTTTGATTCCGAGGATCAACCGCCACACGCACTATGGCTCGACCACGGAACCACTCCAGCCGATGCCGGAACACTTTCATTGCGAATCCGGACAAGTGGACGCACCAAGTCGGACCAGATCCCGGCAGCGGAAAATCCTGACATCTCCGTCATCGTGCCCGTTTACAATAACGGGAAGCACCTCCTGCACAAGTGCATGCAGTCCCTCAGGCGAAGCTCTATCTATCCCAAGTCGGAGATCCTTCTCGTAGACGACGGGTCTACAGATGTGAAGACAAAGGCAATTTTACGGCTGCTCGACTCGGTTCATGGAAATGTTAAAGTCTTCAGTTTCCCTGAAGGAGGTTCTGGAAGCGCTTCCCGCCCTCGGAACAAAGGATTAGAACTCACCCGGACGCCTTGGGTGACATATCTTGATCCTGATAATGAACAAGTAAACGACGCATATTCCACACTTCTCGGAATGATCGAAGGCGACGAAGACGCAAACTTTGCAATCGGAAACATGGTTCGCTTCAAAGACAAGCGAAGCACGTTTAACAACGCGCGTTTTTTGAAAAATGCAATCGCAAAAACTGGGCAGCTTAACGGTAAGAACAATGAGCTACTCAAGGAGCTCAACTTCAAACCAATGAGTATTCAGGCCCTCGTGGCGGATACCGACTGGCTGCGTTCTCTTGGAATCGAGCAGCCGCTTGGCGCCGTCGGCCAGGACTCTTACTTCTTCCAGCAGATGTTGTACTACGCGGACAAGATCCTCATCTCCAAGTTGCCCGCGCATATCTACTACGCCGATGTCGCAAATTCGACTGTAAATTCCATCTCGCCGAACTACTACCGTAAGTATTTGCCGCTCGAAAAATCTCGTGCAGCTTGGCTCAGGGAAGTCGGCTTACTTGAAAGCTACCAGGCGACGAGATTCAATCAATTCCTAGAGCACTGGTACGTCAAGAAGCTCGAGAATGTTGCGCCCGTTGATTTGGACGAATGCTTGACCTTAATCCGAGAGATTATTGAGATTTATGGGATGAGCGAGACTACGGACCATGAAACGGCACGGATTATGCAGGTGGCAGAGGATCTTCGCCGTGAGTGACGGCGAGCAACGCTAGCGCTCACGTTGGACACCATTTTCGCGGGAAGAAGCAACATTGCCGAGATTTTTTAGGAACGTCGATGAGTTCGATCTCAATGAAATCGACACTGATACACGTACTGATTTTCTTCTGGTCGAGCCCTCCCCCGTCGCTTTTCGGTGGATCCCGAAGGGGAGTGGACGTACCGTCGTCTGGCTGGTAGATCATCCTGAAGCCACCAACCTGCCAGCTGCACTTCAATCGAACAAGATTGATGCAAATGTACTTCTCTGTGACATTACTTCTCCGTTTAGTGAAGTAGCGTCTAACGTCATTAACCATTCTGAGTTTCTAGATACATGCTTCCACATCATCTTTCGCATTTGTGGGTCAAAACGGTGCATTGTAGTCGCTGAAGGCGATATAGCCTTGAGTGCTATAGCTGTAGGAAGAGCGCTTCCAAAAGCGACTACGGTACTGTTTTCCCCAAGCCCAGAAAGCTTTCCCCCTTCTGGAGAGCTCGTAAGTAGCCGACATCGCGACGTCGATAGTCCTCCCAGAATTCTTTCCATATGGGATGCTCACTCGCACCACGACTCCCAATCGGAGCGCTTCATCGAGTCCTTACCGCTCAACATCGACGAGCATTCTGTGGCTTTAGAACGCGCTGGCAGGATCACCATGGCTACCCAACTGGAGATCGTCGGAGCCGCTATCAAATTTCCCGAGTGGAACGATCTTCGTTCTGCGGTAAATGATTACGCCTATTCGTTCGGTTCAGGACTTCAGCCGAATGATAAAGAATTCCCCATTCAAACCCTTGAACTCGATCTTCTTGGGAGCAGCTACGCTTTTGAGGTTTTTCTAGTTTCCGATGTCGATCTATATGCAAAAGATCTTGCAGTAGTTGTCGATTTTGAAGGTTGGTCCAACCCACCTCTAGGCCAGTTCAAGCCCTCCCTCCACTGGTCCCGGGGGCTGGGTAAGCACTTCTACTATTTGGGGGATACTCCAGCGAACGAACAACAAGAAATACTCTCGTTCTCCGGAAAGGCCTCGTGTGACCGAATCGCCGTTTCCGTCTTGAGATGGGACATCGATGCGTCGAAATCTTGCAGTTTAGATCTCGAGTTCAAACTCACCACGGCGAACTAATGCTGTTTTGAGTCAAGCAGCTTTAGCGCCATCGCATACACCTTCTTTTGCTTTCGGTCCTCAAAAGGCAGGCTAAGCATCGCTTCAAAAATTCTTCTGCTGTTGAAAGGGAGCGCGACGTCGATAGCTAGCTCATACTCTGAGTAACCGCCGGCTGCCCAACCGCTCAAGCGACTTTCCCAGTAGAATAGATCATAAAAGTCCAGGTCGGAGCAACCCACTTTATCCAGTTCGGTATATGCAATATATCGGTCGAACTCTTGGATGAGCGACGCGTTTGTAGACATCTTAGACTGCGTGTACTTTTCGGCCAGTGTGCTTCCGCTCAAGTCCGCGTCGCGCTGACGATAAAATGCCGTTCCGATTTCAGGACCGATACCCAAAAATAGGACTCCGTCGCTCCTGAGCTCATTGGCAAATAGGCAAGCCAGAGCAGGGAACCTTGACCATCCTCGAAACGATTCGCGATACGCGTCAAGAAATCCTCGCTCGTTCGACGCAGGAACCAAATCTAGAATCTGGTGTGGGAGCCCAAGTGCTAATGCGCGCTTATTGGCACCCAACAAGTCTAAATGTGAATGGCTGGGGTTCGTTTTGAACTTATGATAGGTGATCGCAATGGTTCGCGCGGCTTTAAAGTCCCGTAACGCAGACCTCAGCATGACGTACGAGTCTGCTCCCGCTGTAAGCGCCAGATACGGTTCACCTCCCCGGCTCAGCGCGGCTCTCGTCATCACCGAGGATTCATTGATCATGACGCGCGCTGCCTCGCGCGGCGTCAACTTGGGTAGCCGATGACCTGGTGCAGGATAGAAGCGGCGATGGGTAGCCCTACCATCGAAAAACTCAAGGCAGCAGTTGGCGAACACCATATTGATCGCATCATGTGGGCAAACAGTTCCCGGCAGCCACTTTCCGGCTGGGCTATCGTAGTCTGGGTGGGTCAAAAACCATCGTGCTCTTTCGCTCGATACGTCGCCCGCCGCTGTTGCAACAAGTGTGGCGTGCGAACCTACTACAAGCGTCCCGTCCTTCGAATACCAAAATGCGGATCGACTTGCCGTCGCATCCACATGCACGCGAGCATCTGATTTACGAGCCGCGAATACAACGTACCTTCCGCCCTGCCAGCACACTTCGTCATCAATCGCCGAGAGATCACGCCCCTCGAGCATCCTCAGCAGCCTCTTGTCAAGGGAACCCTGAGCATTGTCGCCTGAGCTGCTGACCGGTTCCCCCACGACTAATACCGCCGAGTCATCCTTCACTGAATACCGGTGTGGAAGCAGTGGATCGATGAAAGCCTTCCAGTTCCCCATTTCTACAAACTGCCAACCATCCGGGGCATCGACCTCTAGGTCACATGAACAAATAAGATAGCCGCGAGAAAAAGCTTGAACTTTATTGCGTTCAGCAGCCGCCCTTTCAAGCGGTGAGACAAAGGCCTGGCGTGTCCGCTTGCCGCCTTTCGCAAGCAGCTTTCGACTCAATGCAGCAGCCTTTCTTGCTGCAGCTGGGATAGAAGCTGCTTTTCTTACGTTTTCTCTCACGGTAACTTCCCTTTTCATCTAACCGCGGGTTAACATCGAAACAACCACGTTGTTAATTTGTGTATACAACCCCTTTTCATAGTGAAAGGGAGCACTTCCCCATTTGTGGTCCGGATCTGCGATTGTGTCGTGAACGCGGAGCACCTTGAACCCGAGGGCCTCGAGACGCTGATAGTAGCGCTTGTAAAGATCATTAAAGTCTGCAGCTGATAAACCGGCTGTTCGTCCTGTGCTCTTACCGTTGAGGTCCTTTTCAGCCCAGTCTGGGGCTAAGACGAGAAATCGTTCTTGGAACCCAAGCTCTTGAACAATGTTGGAATACATTGCAGCGCTGCCCGCCCAACGGGCAAAATGCTCGTCGCTACCGAACGGTATGTGGCGAGCAGATTTGAAAAACTGCTGATGCTGATTCGCTTTCCTCAACTCAGCCGAGTTGGTGACCACACTGCCGTCACCAAATTCATACACACCGGAACGCTCCACTACAAGGTCCCACAAGACAATGTCGCAGTGTCGTATCCGACGAAGTTCGCCAATGAGATTTCCGCGTACATCAAACTCGGCCATCCGCCGTTGAAAATTACTAGGGATCTCAATCGCTGGGATATTTGCACCAGCATCGCTACCCGCAGACAATAGAGAGTGCCGAGCAATGTACCGGATGAGTCGATATGTCTCTGGCTCCGCGAACTCCACGCTGTCTCTGCTTACGCAGCCCCCGTGGATGAACACCCGAATCGGGTGGCCGACCTTATAGCTCGCTTCAGCAGAATCTTGCATGCTAAGCAGCATACCAAGAGGGGAATTCGGACTACCACAACCAAGGCAGAAGCACCAAGCTTATACACCCAAGCAGCGAGAAAGTAAGATGAACCGCGCAGTATAGAAAGAAGCGAGGTACACCGTGAGCAGACATCGTAAAGATGCGACGAACACTTACACTGTCCCTGTATCGCAAATCCGGCAAAAGGCGTCCGGGGGACTCGACCCGTACGCAACTGTGGTTTCACGCGCCAATCTGACGACGGTCGCCGCTCGCCCGCCGATCGTCCAGTACCTCGGGGAATTATGGGAGCGCCGACACTTCATTGTTTTCGATGCGCGCAGCAAAGCCTTCAAATCCTCCCGAAACATGATTCTCGGACGTGCATGGCTCATTATTCAGCCACTCCTCGACATCATGGTCTACGCGTTGATTTTCGGAATCGTTCTGAAAACGTCTCGAGGAATCGACAACTTCCTTGGCTATCTCACTATCGGCGTTGTATTCTTCAAATTTTTCTCTTCCGGTATCAGTTCTGGTAGCAACCTCATCCAATCCTCGAGGGGTTTGATTTCTTCCTTTTCATTTCCGAAGGCCGCGCTCCCGATCGCCACAACGATCCGGCAATTTATTGACAACCTTATTCCCGCGATCGTTGCAGTTATTCTGGCGTTCCTATTCCAGTTTCCATCGGGTCCGTCGTGGCACGTAGTCCTCATCGTGCCCCTGTATGTGCTCCTTCATCTCATGATCTTGGGGTGTGAGTTTATCGTTGCGCGAGCTACCGCCTTCATCCCAGATCTGAGGGCCATCGTCGGTGTACTCACACGCGCTTTGTTCTTCACCTCTGGAGTGTTCTTTTCTATTGACCGTTTCGATTCCAGTCCTACTGCAGCAGCCATCATGAACAACAACCCAGGATATATTTTCCTGCAGGCGTGCCGCGACGTCACGATTTACAACACGCTGCCGTCGCTAAGCATTTGGGTACACCTGCTTTGCTGGACTTTTGGACTCACTATTTTTGGATTCATCTATTTCTGGTTCGCGGAGGAAAGGTACGCAGGTGTCCAATAAAACCACCGTTGTAGCAAGAGGTCTTGGAAAGAGCTACTACATCGCGAAAAACGGCAACTACCAAAGCCTCTTTCGAAGCCGCATGCAGGAGGTAAAGGCGCTTCAGTCCGCCACGTTTGTTGCCGAATCGGGTGAATCTGTCGGCATTTTGGGAAAGAATGGCTCCGGGAAGTCAACGCTTATCCGCCTGATCGCAGGTACGGAATCTCCCTCACGCGGAGAAGTATTCGTAAAGGCTAAACCAACGCTGCTCGGCGTTTCTGCTGCGCTTCAGCGCGAAATGTCCGGCAGAGACAACGTACGTCTTGGACTGCTGGCCATGGGGCTATCGCCCGAAGAAGTCGCGGAGAAAAGTCCAGAAGTGATTGAATGGGCTGAGCTTACCGACGCAATCGACCGTCCGCTAAAGACATACTCCTCGGGCATGACTGCTCGACTGAAGTTTTCAATTGCGACTTCCGTAAAACGCGAGATTTTGTTGGTTGATGAGGCGCTATCTACGGGAGACAGCACCTTCACCGCAAAGGCGAAGGACCGAATGAAAGAGTTTCTCGACACCGCGGGCACTGTCTTTCTGGTCTCTCACGGTGCGACGACGATTCAAGAGCACTGTACGAGAGCCATCTGGCTTCATGAAGGAGAGATGATTGCTGACGGTCCCGCCGAGCAAATCACAAAGTCTTACCGCGTATGGGGCAATCGAAGGGCCACGGGCAAAGACGATGAAGCTGCGAAGATCATCGAGCAGATGAAAGGTCGGTTCCGCGAACCTACGATCGTTTTTGAGGATGAGCTGCCGCCGAAAATGTCTGGCTAGGCTAAGGCTTAGAATTCTACAGATCGCCGAAAGTCTTCAAACTGGACAACGGTCCCGTTGGCGAGAAATTCGAGGTCTCCGCTCTCCCACGTGTGCGAGTTCCCGTGACGCACCTGGACGAAATTGAATCGATCACTTGAATAAATCCGCTTTCCTGCTCGTACGAGACGGTTCAAGAAATCTGAATCCTCTCCCCTCGTTTTGGAAGCAAAGGGAAATTTCTCGAACGTCTCCCGAGGACCGAAGAGCGTGGGCCCCGCAACAAATTCAGTCCACCGGTGTTCTTTTTCCGGGCTCCTCAGTACTTTGGCCCCTGACTCCACGAGGTCAACGTACACCGCTTGCTTGCCAATGAGGTCGGCACCGGAAAATCGGTGTGCTTGTACCAAGTCGAAGAGGTAATGCTCACCGTAAAAGTCGTCGTCGTCCATTTTCGAAATGTACGGCGATGAAGAAATGGCTACGAGCTCATTTAGGCACTCCCCGAGCGTTAAAGATTCATTAGCTGAGCGCACCTTCAGCGCATCGATGTCGTGTTCAGAGGCAAGTTGATGAAGCTCGGCTTCACCGAGATCAAATCCGTGTTGCATCAGACATAGCTCAACTTCAACGCCGCTCTGCCGGCCCACCTGGTTGAATAGATGACCGAGCTGGTCAGGACGGTTCGTCGACGCAATGACAGAAACACGAGGAGGTTGTCGGAGTTCCGTCGATGTGCCTAAGGCAGCTTCCACGACACTAGCTGCACGATGCGCATACGTATGCTGGCCCCAAATTTTGCGCTGTCCGCGGTGGATTTGCCGGTCTCGGAGGAGCTTTGAATTAAGGACCGATCGAAGAAGGAGCTCCGCTTCGCGTTGTGCCTCCACGACAAACAGTTCATTTGGACCAAAAAAATGTCGAATCGCGGGACTCGAGGTGCTCACCACCAATGCCCCTGCCGCGGTTAATTCAAAGACACGGCGCGCACACATAGATTCGCTGTTCACGACCGAATTCACATTGAGGAAGACTTTGAACTTTCGATACGCTCGAAGCATCTTGTCGTAAGGTAACGAACCAACGACATAGCCGTCGAGCGGAGCTGGGAATTGGTACTTCTTCTCTCCACCCACATAGCGGGAGAAGATTACAAACTTATCTCGGTCATTTTTCGCTACATTCGCCGCTGCCCCCAGCAACAAATCCATCTGTTCGCGCCGCTCCGGGAACTTATGGGCAAAGTACATTCCCCCGAAAGCTATCTCGCCATCACGCACCGTTGAGCTCCGGCGGATTGGGTTATGCAGTGAAGCAGACGCTGCGAATGGTAGTAGGTGAACCGTCGTTGCGTTCGTCCGCTGCTTATAGTCCTCGATTCGTTCGGAGGCAGTGGTAAAGATATGGTCAAAAAGTGCGGCCGTGTCGATAAATTCTTCGAAGTGAGTCGGGTCTTCCTTGTTCCAAAATACTGTCGGGATCCCCTGGGCTTGAAACGCTGAGACGAGCGCAACCACATCTTTAGATGGCGCGGACTGGCCCGTTAGTTGATATTGCCACTCACCGTTGTTTCCGTTCCAGGCGGATTCGACAAATAGCAAGTCAAAGTGAGAAATGCTTTGAGCTCCTGCTGCAATCTGTTCCGCCGTCGCCTTGCTAATGAGCGTCAGGTCAAACTCCTCCGACCATACGGTTGCAGAAAACTCATCAAATATCCCTGCCACTTTTACGTTTGGAAATGATTTCTTCCGATATGTTGGCGGAAGCGGATCAAGAGCAATTTTGCTGCCACCTACCGCAGAATTGAGAAATTCTTTTCGCATGCTTCTGCTGATCTTCAGAACAGTATTCTTAAGACCTTTGTTCTGGAAGTTTTTCCGTGTTCTTTGGAAGTTAGCTGTGGTGAAGATCCGAGTCACTTTTCTATCCATCCTTGAGATATTCTTCTGCCGTCACTTTTCGCGCTTTAGCTCATTTGCGAATTGTTGCGTGCTCGAACTCCATGTTCTGCTTTTCAACCAACGCGAAAATTCCATAGAGCTAGGTGGCCCAGAATCGAGAGCGTTTGCAACCGCCCTTTCGAAGGATTCTAAGTCTTCAGGTGCATAGTAGTGTGCCCACCCGCCTGTTGCCTCTTCTACGGCAGGCAAGCGAGAGGCGACGACGGGTACACGTTGATTCAAGGCTTCCGTCGCTTTGATGGGGGTTACTCGCTTCGTTACATCGGTTGCCTTTCGCGTCAAGGCGAAGACGTCGAAACTCCGATACCAATTCTGGATTGAAGAGGGATCTTGTGTGCCTACGAATCGCACGCGAGACTCTACCCCTAGCTGGATTGCCCTGTTTTCCAGAGACCCCCGGGAAATTCCGTCGCCAACTACGACGACGAGACATCGGCTGTTGGATTTTGCAGCGTAGTCGATGAGGAGATCCACGCCCTCGTAGTCAACCAAGCTGCTCACGGTCCCGATTACGAAGTCGTAGTCATTGTCGATCCCCAAGTTCTTTCGTATCTCTACCTTGTCTGCCAGATCTTGGTCATCAGCTGCGTGTCCAATGGAATTTGGAATGGCGAACAGGTTCTCCGCCGCAATTCCGTCGCTAAGGAGACGCCGCTGTGCGATGCTGCTCAATACAATGCACAGTGCGGCTCGGGTCTCGGCCATTCGTTCCATTCTTGACGCGTAAACATAGTACGGGGCGGCCTTCTTCGTCGCGCTCTCTTTGGGATTCCATGAGCTTAACCAAGTGTTTTCACGTTCACCGCGAATCTCGTACCCCCAGGGAATTTGCAATTGGAAAGCGGCATGAGAAGCAACCACAGCGTTCTTGTAGTCCGTTGTTGTGAGAAGAAGTTGCGCGCCGTGCTTGCGTGCAGCCGAAACGAGCAGGTCGACTTCCTTCTCGGTTGCTCTACGAGCATTTCTCGGATAGAGCTTTGGGAGTAGGCGTCGATAGGCGACTCCCCCAGTGACGAAGCTTTCTTCAGAAAGGATTCCCTTCCCAATGATAAGTGGGTAGCCGAGCCGAGTGACTACCTCCACCGCTATTCCGTTTTCCGATAGACCTTTGGCCATGCCATGGGTTCGCACCGAATAGCCAGAAACGGTCTGCGGAAATGAATTGGTCACATAGTAAGAAATCCTCGTGACCCTGGAATCTTGCCAGCCACAACTCGGAATGATGTCGTGCGTGCTCCGATAGCGCTTTGGCTCCGATGCGCGGTTTAACCATGACGGAAAGTGCGCGATACGGGCTAGTGAAAACCGCTGAAAAATCTTCTTCAGGAATGCGGGAAGGTTTGTCGTCGATTCCACGAAAACTACAGATCCGAGGAGCAGGACTCTCTTTATCGGCTTGGACCAATTGCTACGTCTCATCGCTGGTGCGCTTCTTACTCACTGCGCTCAGCAGTTGAACCAACGCAGCCGGCGCGTCTTTTTCGCGTACACATGAGACCCACTGGCTCGCTCGCGTATTCATTTCGAGTCGCTCAGGCGAACGCGCGAGATCCTCCCAAAGTGCCGCCAATGCTTCTGGGTCCTCGGGAGGGACAACATCTCCTGCCTGCTGGTCTCGAATAAGCTGAGCTGCCTCGCCATCGATGACTCCCGAAATGTGAAGGCCAACTTCCATGAGCTCATAGGTCTTTGAAGGCACCGCTCTCTTCAGGCCGTCCCAGTCCGTGAGATGCACAAGAGCGGTGTCGGCCCACGCGTAATCGTCGTCAAGCGCATCAGCCGGCTTTCTGACGACAAACTCAGCATCGACGCCAAGCGAATCGGCGAGCTGTGAAACCGAATCCCGAGCTGCGCCTGCACCGATAAACCGAAGCCGAATGTCGATTCCATTGTCCTTCGCTATCGCTGCAGCCTTCACAGCGTTTTGCAGGTGCTGAGCTCGACCAAGGGTTCCCGCGTAAATGACTCGCAGTGTCCCGCTGTCACGGGGATCAGGGGTGGAACGGCGGAACCTAGTCTCAGGTGGGAAGACGTTGCGGATGGTCGTTATCCGCAGCGAGTCCTTGTTGACCCCGTACCGAGTACGAAGTTCCTCTTCGAGTGCACTCGACGTGACAATGATTCCATCCGCTTCTCGAAGCACCTTCCACAAAATGGCTTCCGTAAACCGAACGAGCAGCTGGAGTGGCCCCTTCGAGAGAATCTTTTCCCGCAGTGATCGGCGCCCAGTACTTTCGTTCCAAGAATCCGCTTCTGACAGGAGATCAGGCCATGCGTCACGTAAATCAATGACGTAGGGAATGCGCAAGGCAGAGGCAACGAGCGCAGTTACAGGAGCGACCGGCAATGCAGGAACCGTGCCGACAATGACGTCGGGAAGCTCACGGTGCCTATGCTTGAAACGGCGCAGCACCTCAAGGCCGATTCCTCCAGCAACCACCGCCTGGTTGACAGCACGCGACGTCAGCGAGTGACTCGACGGGAAATATGCACTGCGAAAAATAGTTTCGCCATTGGACCCAGTCTCAACGGCCGTTGCTTTCCTCATCCGGCTATTGCGCATCCATTCACGAAGGGATTCTTCGCGCATATAGTGCGACGGTGGAGCCACGACGTCAACGTCTACGTTTTCGCGGGCCAAGATTTCGGTGAACCAAGCCCAGCGCCTCTGCGGGACGCCGTTTTCAGGCCGCCAGTACTGCGAAAGAACGAGTATCTTCACCGATTCTACCTATTTATCAAAACCGCGAGCTTGGCGGATGGACAGCATTTCTCTATGCCTTCACCGCATTACACACATTACCCAGCCACGGCCAGGAAAGAAAACAGCCGCCGACTGGGTAGTGCGCGTCAATACAAGACGTGTGCCACGTGTTGTAGTGGCGCGAAGGCTAGACGTTCCAGACGCCCTTCGTATCAATGACCGTCTTCGATCCGAGCTTTGAGGTATCGAATGCCAAGATCTCCTTGTGATTGACCAGCAACAGGACAATATCTGCAGCCTCTACGGCGTCGTCGAGGTCCTGCTTCTGGATGTTCGAAAGCTCCGCGAGCGACTCCGGCAGTTCATCCACGTTCGGTTCAACAACTCGAATATCTGCCTTCGGGTTCTCCTCAGCCAGCTGGCGCACGATATTCAGTGAGGGCGATTCACGCAGATCATCAATGTCGTTCTTGAAGGCGATACCCAATGCAGCAACTACAGGGGATTCCAGGCCCTCCATCGCGTCTACGACCTTGTTGATAACCCATTGGGGCTTGCCATCATTCACATCGCGAGCCATCTTCACGATCTTTGCTTCTTCCGGCGTGGCAGACACGATGAACCATGGATCGACCGCGATGCAGTGTCCGCCCACGCCCGGGCCCGGTTGGAGAATATTCACACGCGGGTGGTGGTTGGCGAGCTCGATCAGTTCCCACACGTCGATGCCGAGGCGATCGCAAATAAGGGAGAGCTCGTTTGCAAACGCGATATTGACGTCACGGAACGAGTTCTCGGTGAGCTTTGCCATTTCTGCGGTTGTAGCATCGGTCGTCAGCAGTTCCGCAGTACAGAACGTCGAATACAGGTTTCGAGCAAGCTCGGTCGCGCGAGGGGTGAGTCCACCGACGACGCGGTCGTTGTTCTCCATCTCCTCCATGATCCGTCCCGGCAATACGCGTTCGGGGCAGTGGGCGACAAAGATTGCATTTTCCTCATCGTCACCAACCGCGAGGTCCGGACGCTTTTCCAGAATGTAGTCAGCCATGGCACGCGTGGTCCCCGGAGGCGAAGTAGACTCGAGCACTACGAGAGCACCAGGTCGCAGGTGGGGCGCCATCGCATCAACCGCCGAGTTGATGAATTTGGTGTCGACCTCGTGATTCTCACCCTTAAACGGAGTGGGAACGCAAACGATGTACGCGTCTGCTTCGATTTGATCAAAGCGAGCGGTCAACAGACCACGGTTGACAACGTCCTTCAACATCTCGTCGAACCCGGGCTCTACGAACGGCACTTCGCCCTTGTTGATGGTCTCAACAAACGCGGGGTTGACGTCAACACCGGTAACTTTAATCCCCTTTGACGCAATGAATGCTGCAGTCGGAAGACCGATGTACCCCAATCCGACGACGCAGACGTCATTGAACTGTTGTTGCGCGTTAGTCATGTTTGGAAGAATCCCTTTCGTTAACAAATAATAGCTACCTAGCTTGCAGTACTGCCGGTATTAGACCTCAAGTGTTAAAGATACACGGAAGCACATTTCATCTTCGACGGCAGGCCAATCACTGCTCGGGCAGCTCTGGGTTAAATTCCTCAATCCGTTCCCCGATGCCGGTGAGTTCCGCGATCGCCGCAACCGCGCGTTGAGCAGCTTTTCCATCACCATATGGATTGACTGCGTTGGCCATCGCTTCGTAAGCAGCATCCTGATCGAGGAGGTTCTTGGCTTCGGCCTCGATGCGACCACGATCCGTGCCAACCAGCTTCACGGTGCCGGCGACGACTGCCTCAGGGCGCTCGGTGTTCTCGCGCATGACCAGAACCGGCTTACCCAGCGAGGGCGCCTCTTCCTGTACTCCGCCCGAGTCGGTGAGCACGAGGTACGCACGATTCAGTAGTGCAGTGAACTGGTCATACGGGAGCGGATCTGTGATGATCACGTTTGGCAGATCCTCAACCTCAGGAAGCACCGCATCGCGGACCTTCGGATTCAGGTGGAGCGGGAGTGCGAACGCGTAATCGGGGTATGCCTTCGCAAGGTCCTGCACCGCACCTCCGATTTCGGTCATCGCGTCGAGGTTCTCGCGACGGTGGGTGGTCACCAGCACGACCTTCTGATCATTGTCCTGCAGGGCCTGGAGGCGCTCGTCATCAAATGCGACGTCCCATTCCTTGGCAGCCAATAGGGCGTCGATCACCGTGTTGCCCGTGACCACGATGTCCTTGCTGCGGAAGTTCTCACGGCGAAGGTTTTCCTTGGACTGCTCGGTCGGCGCGAGATGGAGGCTGGCGAGCTGGCCAATAATTTTGCGGTTTGCTTCCTCCGGGAACGGGGAGAAGATATTGCCGGTGCGCAGCCCCGCTTCGAGGTGAACGATCTTAACGCCACTGTGGAAGCCTGCGAGAGCAGCGGCCATTGCCGTCGAGGTGTCGCCCTGAGAGATGATGACGTCGGGCACTTCGGACTTAATGATTGGATCAAGACCCTGAATTGCCCGGGAGACGAGCTCATTGAGGGACTGTCCCGGCTTCATCAGTCCCATGTCATGATCAGGCTCGATCCCGAAGCGCTTGTTTACCTGCTCGAGCATTTCGCGGTGCTGACCTGTAGACACCACCACAGACTCGAAGCGGTCATCGTTCTCGAGTGCTTTGATTACTGGCGCGACTTTGATTGCCTCGGGGCGGGTGCCGTAGACAGTCATCACTTTCGGTTTGGGGGAAGACACGATTCCTCGCTGCGATGTTGGGGGATAATGTACTTCCTCCTAATCTATCGCAACAACCGTCAACACGTTGTGCCGGTGCCATCAACCAGTAAGGTGGGGGCCATGTATCAATTCGTTGTCGGAGCAGCCGCCGGGTACGTGTTCGGCACGAAGGCCGGCCGCAAGCGCTACCACCAGATTGTCAACGCCACCCAGGCGGCGGTGAACTCGCCAGTGACCAAGCAGGTCGTGGAGTCCACCCGCAAGGCCATCGCGAACAAGATTGACCCCGAGCCGCGGATGCGGGAGGTCAAGGACCTGCGCAAGGGGCGGAAGCTGCGGGGAAAGAAGAATCCGGAGCTCGAGGACCAGATTCTCGAGCCGGACGAGGACTAAGGCGGGCTAGGCGGTCAATAGGCCGGACACGATGCCGTCGAGAATGTCCTTCTCGCTGATAATGAAGGAGGTCGCGCCGGCCTCGCGGGCGAAAGCGTCCATCATCTCCTCCACGACGGTGGAGCCGGAGCCGATGACGTCTGCTCGGCCGGGGTGCATCGGGCCGTACTCGAGGCGCTGCGACGCGGTGCGAGCGCGCAGGTCCGCGGTGACCTCCCGCATCCGCTCGAAGGGGATCTCCGACATGTGGATGCGCGTGGGGTCGTAGGAGTCGAGGTTCTGGGCGAGTGCAGAAAGCGTGGTAAAAGTGCCCGCACAGCCCACGAACGTACGTGCCTGGGCGAAGGGGACGACCTCGGCGGCCTCGGCGATGCGATCGCGGATGTAGGCGCGCGCGGACTCGGTTTCTTGGGCGGTCGGTGGGTCGGTGCGCATGAAGCGCTCGGTGATGCGGACACACCCCATTTGGGTGGAGCGCGCGCCCTGGTTCATGACGAACTCGGTGGAACCGCCGCCGAGGTCGATGACGCAGAAGCGCCCGCGGGCGGGGTCGATGTCCGCCGTGGCGCCGCGGAACGACAGGTGCGCTTCCTCTTCGCCGGAGATGACTTCGGCCTGCGCACCCGGCTGAATCTGGTCGAGGAGTTCGCGGGTCACGGCGAAGAAGTCCTCGCGGTTGGAGGCGTCGCGGGTGGCGGAGGTGGCAACCATGCGTACACGCTGCACGCCCTCGGCGCGCATGCGCTCGGTGTAGCCGGCAAGCGCCTGGCGGGTGCGCTCGATGGCCTCCGGGTTGAAACGACCGGTTTCGTCCACACCCTGGCCGAGGCGGACGATGGTGTTCTCGCGGGTGACCTCAGTCAGCGAGCCGTCGTCGTCGCGGCGCGTGATGAGGAGGCGGATGGAGTTGGTGCCGCAGTCGACGGCAGCGACGGTCATTGGTGCGTGCTGTGGGGCGGTCATGCGAGCCCCTCCCCTGCCTCGTCGAGGGTGATGCCCAGGTCCTCGAGCGTGGGCCAGTCCGCGGGGATCGCGGAGCCGCGGAGGTTGCCGTGCTCGGCGGCAAGGGCGACGGCCTCGTCACCGAAGCGGACGCGGCCTGGGCTCTCTGCAAGCGCGTAGGCGATAAGCACGTGGAGGCACTTCACCCGCTCCGGCATCCCGCCGCCGGAGAAGTCCGTGCCCAGGTCCTCGATGGCGTTGCGCTCGGCGAGGTAGTGCTCGTGCGCGGCGAGGTAGTCCTTGCGCAGCGCCTCGCCGTTGTCGGACTCCTCATTCAGGCGGGACTCCATCCACTTCATCACCTGGGCGACCTCGAGCCGGGACGCCTCGGCGGTGAGGCGTGGGTCTGTGAGGTAGTAGAGGGTTGGGAAGGGCGTGCCGTCGTCAAGCTTTGGCGCGGTCTTGAGCACAGCTGGCTGGGCGTCGGGCGTGCGGTAGGCGATGGCGAGGACGCCGCGGGGCGCGCGGCCGAGCTGCTCGGCGACGGTGGCGAGGTCGTCCTGCGTGGGGGTTTCGTGTTGCAGCATGTTGCACATTGTGTCACAGGCTGCAACATGTTGAGCCACCGTGGGAGGCGGCTACTGAGCGCTCCAATCGTCTGCAGCCTCCGCTGGTACAGCGTCTTCCGGCGACACGGCTTCCGGGTTCGCGGCGTCCGGCGCTGGGACGGGCTGATTAGCTTGCTCCTCCCCTGCCGGGGGCTCCACGGGCTCCGGTGACTCCGGGGCTTCCGGGAGCTCGCGGAGCGAATCCCACATGACGGCGGGCCAGGAGCGCTCGTCGGGAAGCTCATCGGTGGTGATGGAGGGGCTGTGGGACATGCGCGGGTCGATGATGCGCCAGGCGGACTCCCCCTCCGCCATCACGCCCAGGCGGCGGCGTGTCTCCTGCTCCACGTAGGCGGGGTCGTCGTACTTCGCGATGTCCTCTTCCAACTGCGCTTTCCGGCGCTCCAGCTGCTCGATGGAGGACTGTGCGCGGGCGATCTCGGCGCGACCCTCGTAGTAGTTGCGCAGCGGGACCGCGATGGCGATAAGGACCGCGATCACGAGCGCGATGAGGATGGCCATGCTGGTGATGTCCTGCTGGAACAGCGCGGGCAGGCGGCGCTTCTTCACGCCAGCGGCGGCCTCTTCGGCGCGGCGGCGCTGCTCGCGCTCGCGCGAAGCCACCGGCACCCTTCGAGGTGCTTTGTTGCGCCCGCGTCTCCGGCCGGGCTCCTGCGTTACGCGTGAGGACATAGTGATTGGAAGTGTAGCCCTCCGGGCCGGGCGCGTGTGAAGGCGCGCGGGCGACTACGGCAGCTGGATGCCGTACTGGGAGAGGTCGATTCCCAGCTGCGGCGCGAGCGCCACACCGGCGCCCAAGGCGGCGAGGACGCCCAGGACCACGGCGACGGCCGTGCCCGCGGTAGTGCTGCCATCGGTACCGGTGCCTGCGGCAGGTATCGCCGGGGCATCCGTCTCCTCCGGCTTGTCCGCTTGCGCCTTGGCCAGCGCGACGGCGGCGCGCCGCAGCTCCTCCCGCGCGTCCTCCACAGCCTGCTTGCGCACGGAGAGTTCGACCTGTGCGGTTTCGGCGTCAATGTTGGCGTCGTTGACTGCGTCGGTGGCGTCGGCAAGCGCCTGCTCGTCAGCGGCGTCCGCGTCGAGCGCCTCGAGCTTGTGCTTTGCGACATTGCGCGCCTCCACCTTCCGGTCCAGCTCCGCCTGCGCGGCGTCGACCTTGGCCTGCTGCGCCTCAACCGCCTGCTTCGCCTCCGCGAGCGCGGCCTTCGCGTCGGTCACGGATTGCTCGGCGGCGGCGAGTTGGGTGGCGTGGGCGGATGCAGCGGCAGCAGGTGCGAGCGCCAGCATGACGGAGCCGGCCGCCACGATGGCGAGGGCGCGCGCGGAGCGGGAAGACACAGAGTGGCCTTTCTACGTGTATGGGGATGACACGCACAAGCCTAAGCGCCCGCCCTGTTATCAGGGCAGCTGGATACCGAACTGGGAAAGGTCAATCCCCAGCTGCGGGGCGAACGCGATCCCCGCGGCGAGGATTGCCAGCAGGCTGGCCACGACCGCGATGGCGGTCCCAGCCGTGCTGCTGCCCTCGGTCTCGGCGGGTGCGTCGGCCGCGGTGGTCGTCTCGGCCGGCATGGCCGCCGTGGTGGTCTCGGCCGGCATGGCCGCCGTGGTCGTCTCGGCCGGAGTGGCCGCCGTAGTCGTCTCGGCCGGAGTGGCCGCGGTGGTCGTCTCGGCCGGTGTCACGTCCTGCGACGTTGGGGCGGGAGCCGGGGCCGGCGGCTGCGGTTCCCGGGCGCGCACCTGCGCGAGGGCAGCGCGGGCGGATTCGACGGCGTTGCGCGCGGGGCCCTGCGCGTCCGACAGCTCGGCGGCTGCTGCGCGTTCCGCCTCGAAGGTGGACTTGGCGTGGTTGAGGGTGACGGTGGCGTCGGCAAGCGACTGCTCATACGGCTCGCGCGGGATTGCGCGCTTGCGCTCCAGCTCTGAGGACGCCGCGGTCAAGCGGGAATTCGTGCTGACGACGTCGACGTTTGCGTCCACCTCCGCCTTTTCAGCCTTCTCCCGTGCCGCGGTGGCGTCCTCGTGCGCGGCCTTGGCCTCGTCTAACTGGCCGGTGAGGCGGTCCAGCTCCGCGGAAGCCGCAGCCGCCTCCTCCGCGGCCTCGGTGGAACGATGCTCCAGCGCGATGTACTGCTGGGTGAAGGACTCGATCGCCTCGGTATGGTCAACCGGTTCAACTGACGGATCCAGGCCCGCATCGGTGTACTCGGACTTGTCCAAGCCGTCGAGGATGAAATCGCCGTACTCGGGCTCCTCGCCCGGGTTGAGCTCGGGGTTGCGCAGAGGCTCCGCGCGCATGAGGTCAGTCGCGCCCGCGGGGAGGTAGAACGGCTCGCCGCTTTCCAACGCCTTGCGGGTCATGGCGTCAGTCCGGTAGTAGCTGTCGTCCGAATGCGTGTCCTCGATGAAGAACATCGTGGTGCCGAAAATTCCGCCCTTGCTGTCGGTCGCGATGCCCACGCCCATGCGCTGCATCTGCGGCGCGAGCATGTTGCGGTTGTGCCCGGGCGAGTGGCGCCACCCGTCAAACAGGTAGTACGGCACCGACTCCCAGGTCTGGCGCGTCCAGGCGTTGACGTCCTCACCACGCTGGGGCTGGTAGGTGAAAATAATGTTTTCGCCCGAACGGCCCCACTCCTTTCCGTTGGAGTGGCGGAATGCAGCGTCGAGATCGCCGGACTCGTCGTAGTCCCGCGCCATCACCTCGGACCAGGCCTCAGCCTGCTCCGTAAACACGGGGTGCACGGTGAGCGGGTGCAAGCCGTGGGCCTCGCGGTACTCGTTGATCATTTCCTCGATGGACTGGGACGCCAGGCGCTTCCAGTCCTGGGCCGAGTAGTCAGAACCGGAAATGTCGCGGCGCTCAAGGTCGTCGAGCTCCGCGCCGACGGAGAAGAGCTCATCTTCCGCCTCGTCGCGCGTGCGCTCGCGCTCCGCGAGCGTGCCGGCTTGCGCGTCGCGCTGCCGTGTCGCTTCGGCCAGGCGCTCGTTCGCCTTGACCTCTGCGGCGGCTGCATCCTTGACGGACTGGGCGGCTGCCGCTGCGGCGGCTTCCGCCGCGGCGAGCGCGTCCTTCGCCTCCTGTTCGGCCCGCTCCAGCGCGGTCACGTCAAGGTTGGCCAGGTCGGCCTTCGCCTGCTCGTACCGTGTCGTGGCGGCGTCCAGGTCCGCCTGCGCCGCGTCGGCCTTTGCCTGCTGCTGCTGGGCTTCCGATTGCGCGGCGGCAAGCGCTGCGTCGGCATCGGCGACGGCTTGCTCGGCGTCGGCGAGTTCCTGCTTCCAGGTGGCCAGGTCAGCCTGGTACTGGTTCGCAGGATCAGCGGTGGTGGCGATCGTAGCGCTGGCGGTGTCGGAGACGGTGGCGAGCGCCGCCGGCGCCGGGACGAGGGCAAGGGAAAGTGAGGTCGCCGCAGCAACGGCGACGAAAATACGGGAATACACGGGAACGGCCTTTCTCGGCACGGGAAGTTGCATACACAACCCTATCCGCACGCACACAGAAAGCCCCAAGCATTACCCAAGAAAATTGGAAGAACTTTCAGAGACGCGAAACCCCCTTGCACTCCGCGTTCATTCATTGGGCGGGGTGCAAGGGGGCGTCGAAAAGCGCTTACTTCTTAAAGCGCGGGAACGCGGAGCGGCCGGCGTACACGGCGGCGTCGTCAAGCTCCTGCTCGATGCGCAGCAGCTGGTTGTACTTGGCAACGCGCTCGGAGCGGGCCGGGGCACCGGTCTTGATCTGGCCGCAGCCCAGGGCGACGGCGAGATCCGCGATGGTGGTGTCCTCGGTCTCGCCGGAGCGGTGGGACATCATGGTGCGGTAGCCGTTGCGGTGAGCCAGGTCGACCGCGTCGAAGGTCTCGGTAAGCGTACCGATCTGGTTGACCTTGACCAGCAGGGCGTTCGCAGCCTTCTCCTCGATGCCGCGCGCCAGGCGCTCCGGGTTGGTGACGAAGAAGTCGTCGCCGACGATCTGGACCTTGTCGCCGATCGCGGCGGTGAGCTTGGTGTAGCCCTCCCAGTCATCCTCCTGCAGCGGGTCCTCGATGGAGACGATCGGATACTGCTCGATGAGCTCCTCGTAGACCTTCGCCATCTCCCCTGCGGAGTGCTCGCCGCCCTCGAACTTGTAAACGCCGTCCTCGAAGAACTCGGAGGATGCGACGTCGAGCGCCAGGGCGATGTCCTCGCCCGGCTTCAGACCGGCCTTCTCAATGGCCTCGACGATGAGGTCGAGCGCAGCCTTGGTGGAGTCGACGGACGGGGCGAAGCCGCCCTCGTCGCCCAGGCCGGTGGACAGGCCCTTGGCCTTGATCACGGACTTCAGCGCGTGGTAGACCTCGGCGCCCATGCGCAGCGCCTCGGCGAAGGACTCGGCGCCGATCGGGGCGATCATGAACTCCTGGACGTCCACGCCGGAGTCAGCGTGAGCGCCACCGTTAACGATGTTCATCATCGGGACCGGCAGGACGTGCGCGTTCGGGCCGCCGATGTAGCGGTACAGCGGCAGACCAGCGGACTCCGCAGCGGCCTTCGCGGCGGCGATGGACACGCCCAGGATGGCGTTGGCGCCCAGGCGGGACTTGTTGTCGGTGCCGTCCAGGTCAATCATGGCCTTATCAATCAGGCGCTGGTCATCAGCATCGATGCCGGCCACAGCGTCAGCGATCTCCTCGTTGACGTTCTCCACGGCCTTCTGCACGCCCTTGCCGTTGTAACGGTCGCCGCCGTCACGCAGCTCGTGGGCCTCGTGCACACCCGTGGACGCGCCGGAGGGCACGCCAGCGACGCCGTTGGACATATCGTCGAGCAGCACCTCTGCCTCGACGGTGGGGTTGCCGCGGGAATCAAGAATCTCGCGGGCGAAGGCGTGGATAATGATAGCCATTGTGGCTCAACTCCTTGAGAGTGGACATTGAAGTTTCCGCCTCCCGATTGTTCCAGAGTTTTGCCGAGAATGCTCGCCCCAACGAGGGATCGGTAGCCCCGTTTACGTTTGGATGCGCCCGGACGTGTGGTTTTAGCGAGGCGCTGACTGGTTGAGCGCGTAGTTCGCCGCCGCGTTGCGCACCTTGCGCACGTACTCGTTGGACTGGTTGTAGGCGTGCACCGCGTCGTACCAGCCGTCCTCCGTGGCCAGATCGCGCCCGTCCGCGCACAGGAGGTTGGCGGTACCGAGGGCGGCGTCGTCGATCTGCTGCGGGTCCGGGTAGCCGTCGCCGTTCGCGTCGCGCCCGTAGCGCTGCCACGACTCCGGGATGAACTGCATGGGCCCGAGCGCGCGGTCAAACGTCGTGTCGCCGTCAAACTCGCCGCCGTCCGTGTCGTGGACCACCGCGAAGGATTCGCTGCCGTCAAGCTGGGGGCCGATTATCGACGGCACCGCCACCCCATCCTCACCCAACCGGGCAGAATCAAACGTGTGCCCCGTGT
Source organism: Corynebacterium gottingense (assembly GCF_007559235.1). NCBI lineage: Bacteria > Bacillati > Actinomycetota > Actinomycetes > Mycobacteriales > Corynebacteriaceae > Corynebacterium > Corynebacterium gottingense. Next base: position 31,340 of record NZ_VMHH01000015.1, read on the forward strand.
ACGTACCGTGGCGCGTCTCCACCCAGCCGATGCCGGCGAGCGTATTCCAGTTCAGGTGGCAGGCCGGCCACGCCTCCGCCGCGATGAGGGCCGCGTTGCCGTAGGCGCGCACCGCCTGCGCGTCGACGCCCGTCTGCTCCGCGATCGGGGCGGCCCACTCGGCGAGCTGGTCGGAGGTGCGGCCGGGGGCGTGGACGTTGATGAGCGGGGGCGCCTCGGCGGCCGCCGGGGGGATCGTGTCCGGGACCGGGGTGCGGGTCTGGCGCGGGATCGGCTGCCCCAGGAACGAGAGGACCCACGCCACCACGGAGATGGCCAGCACGACGGCGAGCGTCATGACGAGGAGGCCGACGCAGCCGCAGCCACGGGCGGCGCGACGGGCGTGAGTCGAATTTGCCATAGCTGCCGAGCATACCGGCCCCGCAGTGCCAGACAGGAACGGGCAGGCCGCGAGTCACATAAGTCACACGCGTCACTTGCGTAACGTGTAGGCTGTTGCGCGGACGGCCGAACGGCCCACGCCACGTACCCGAAAATTCTTGCTTCCCGGAAGGAACCCCATGACCGCAATCGCAGCCCTGCGCCGCACCGCCCTCGCCGCCGCGGGCGTATTCGTCGCCACGTCGCTCATCTCCCCCGCCACCGCCGGCGCCGACACCAACTACGTCGAGCTGGTCCGCGTCCTCAACGGCAACGTCAAGACGATGGACTGCAACGCCCTGCGCACCGTCGTCCGCGGCACCGGGCTTGCCGACGAAAACACCACCCGCTCCCAGTTCGTCGGCAACGTCAACAAGGCCGTCGGCGAGGACGCCGCGCTGCGCCTCGTTGCCGCCCCCACCGTGAACACGCTCGGCGACCGCGCCCTCGAGTGCGGCGTGGTCAAGCCGGACCAGGCCACCCCGCTCAACCAGGCCATCGCGATGAGCTCGCAGATGTCCTCGCAGGCCGGCCTGCCGGAGATTCGCAACCTCATCCCCGCCGTCGCCGCGCAGTAACCGCGGCTAGTCCGCCTCGCGAGCCTTGCCCTCCGCCCAGAGGCGGTCCTGCGTCGCCTGATCCACGGGCCCCGTCGACCCGTCGAAGAAATACGGGGCCCGCGATCGCATCTTCGCCACGAACGCCGCAGCGACGTCGCCGAAATCGAACGCGCCGCGCTCGTCGGCGATTTCGGCGTGGAAGAGGACTTGCAGGAGGACGTCGGCAAGCTCATGCTTCAACGCCTCATCACCCGCACCCTGCTCGATCGCCTCTGCCAGCTCGGCTGATTCCTCGCGAAGAAACGGCAGCAGGCTCACGTGCGTCATCTGCCGCTCCCACTCGCCGCGGCGACGGGCGTCGCGCATGACGCGGCGGGCCTCCACGAGCGGGTCCTCTAGCGACGGCACGCGCACGACCTCCTCGCCGGCCGCGTCGCGCACGCGCACCTCCGGGTCGGCGGGATCCGTCGTGACCAGCCACGGCTCGCCCACCGTCGACGGCGCGCTCAGCGACCACCGCACCGACACCGGCACCTCCGCGGTGAACTCCAGCGGCCCAACCAGCCGCTGCACCACGTCCACCGGCACCATCTGCGGCCACCGAGCATCAAGCACCAACACAGTCATACCGCGCATTGTAGCGGCCACCCGGACATGCAAGGATGGACGCATGACAATCGCAGAAGCGCTTCACGACGCCACCCCAACCCCCGAGGACGTCGCCGCAGACTCCTCGACCTTCTCCCCCATCCGCTGGAAAACCGGATGGCCGCACCACCTCCGCCGCGTCCCGCCGTTCCGCGACGACGCCACCGCGTCGCTGACCCGCCGCGACGTGTTCCTCTTCGCACAGGACGTGGTCGACTCGGAGTACAACCGCGACCAGATCATCGACTTCCTCGGCGCCGCATTCGCGTTCGCGGCCGGCCAGTCGAACCAGGTCATGCAGCTGCAGCAGTTCTTGCGCAACAAGCACAACGCCAACCAGCTGTTGCAGGCGATCCGCAACATCGGCGGTAAGTCCGCGGTGGACGCCTACGCGTCGCTCGTTGAAACCGGGCTGGCGCCGAAGTTCGCGTCGCACGTGGCCTACTTCCTCGCCGGGCCGCAGGAGGCCAGCGACGAGAAGCCGGTGATCATCTGCTCCAAGCGCGCCGCCGGCGCCGGGCTGTCCAAGGACGCCGACTGGACCGCCGACGACTACGCCGAGTACCTCACGGCGCTTCGCGAGGCCCGCGACGCCCACGACTCCTCCCTGCCGTTCGACGCGGTGGAGTACGCGCTGCGCAAGCACGCCGACGCCTAACGCCCGCGCAACGCAGACGGCGCCCGTCCCCCAATGTTTCGGGGACGGGCGCCGTTTGCTTTTTGGGCGTTAGCTGCTCAGGCCGCTGATGCCGGTGAGGCCGAGGTTGCTGACCCTGTAGCCGAGCGCCAGGACGATGCCGACGACCGGCGCGAGCATTGCGACGGTCGGGTCCGTGGTGATGGTCTTCGGAAGTCCCTGAAACTCAGTGATCTTCTGGCCCTCGACTTCGCAGGACTGCATGCCGGCCTTCGCGTTGGAGAGGCAGAGGATGCGGTCTCCCTCGAACTTGCCAAGGACGCGGACGCCGTTGGTGCCATAGTCGAAGAAGCGGGGGTCGCCGAAGCGGATGACGTCGTAGCTGCGCCACGTGGTGGCGTAGCCGGGGTCAGACGGGAACTCCTCTTCGGGGACGTAGTAGCCGCCGGTCCAGTCGGTGCCTTCGAACGGCTCTTCTGCGGACGCGGGGGCGGCATTGATGACGGAGGTTGCGGACAGGGTCAGGACTGCGGAGAGGGCGGCGACGCGGGCCGCGCGGTGCTTTGTGCTCATACTCATTTAATCTACGTGTATGCGGCGCGCGTTACAGCTGTTCGGAAGTTTTTGGGCACGCCAATGCGGCGCAGCCTCACCGGCGCGCCTTGGCGTGAGCGTTTACGGGGACGTCGGCGGCGGCTCCCCGTCCACCGCGGAATAGGCGCGCCCCGTCGGTACGACGTGGCCGCCCGGGCTGATCCACACGATCCGCCCGGCGCGCCGCTCCACCCGTCCGAACTGCGGCAACCCGTTGACTCCGTTGTGGAACGAGCACAGCCAGCACAGGTTCCCGGCGTGCGTCTCGCCGCCGTCGCGGTATTCGTGGATGTGGTGCGCCTGCGCCTTCGCGGCCGGCGCGCGGCAGTCCGGCCAGCAGCACCGGGCGCCGTCGGTGTCGATCATCCGCCGGTGCTTGTCGTGGGCGAATCGCGCCCGGTACGTGTTGAGCGGCCCCTCCATCGGCGAGACAAGCGTGATGTAGCCGTTGCCCTGCAGCTTGCGCTCGAGCAGTTCCGCGCCCGTGAGCACGGCGCCGTTGGACATCTCGACCCGGATGTCGTCGCCGTCGCCGGTGAGGATCCGGACGTAGTCGGTCACGGTGAGTACGACGTTGGCGACGGCCGTGGTTTCGGCGACGGGTTTGCGGCTGAGGAGCCAGGCGGTGGCGTCGAAAAGCGAATCGCTTTGCGCGTCGGCCTCCATCGAGTCGACGACGTCCTGGAGCTGCGCCGAGGGCCCGACGAAGGAGAGCCGCATCGTGCCGTCGGCGTAGCGCGCCACGCGGTAGCCGTGCGCGGGCGGCGGCGTGGGTGTGCGTTTGAGGGCTCGCGCTTGACGACGCACCTCCGCCCCGTCGCCAGACGTCGCGCACAACGCCTCGCGGAACCGCCAGCGCTCCGTGGGGTCGGTGATCGTGCGCGACGCCCGGGCGATGTACGCGAGCGTGTCCAGGCGGTGGCCGTTCTCCAGCGCTTTGTCGCGACAGCGGCGCTGGTAGGCGCTGTGGGAGGTCGGGCCATAGAAGGTGGTGGCGACGGTGACAAACTGCTCGGCGCGATCCGCCTCCATGCCGCGCGCGGTGAGCTCCGCGGCGGTCATGCCCGCGACGAGGCCCGCGAGCGCGATGGCGCGGCGGTCCAGGTCGATGAGCGCGTCGATGTCTGTCAAGGTGTCCATGCCGACCACACTATGGGCCCATCGGGGCAGGTCACAAGGGTTTGTGATTCTTCTCCGACTTTGCCGCCGAAAGGGAACCGAGGCGGCCTCCGCTGCGTCTAAAAGGGGTTAGGCGCGCGAGGCGCGGTCGTTGAGCTCGCGGCGCGCCTGCTCCAGCGCCACGAGGTCCGAGAACAGGGCGTTGTAGGCCTCCGGCTCCTCGGAGGGGCGCATGCGCTGGAGCTGGGACTTCAGCTGCGCGATCTGGTCGCCCACGCGCGTCTCCTGCAGGCGTGAGAGCACGGAGTCGACGTAGCGGTCCATGTCGTCGGCGTGGATCGGCTCAACGGCGAGCTCGGAGACGAAGTTGCGGCCGGCCAGGTCGCGCATCTCCGCGGCGACGGCGGCGAGGAAGTTTGCGCCGTGCTCGGTGGCGGAGGCGACGCCGCCCGCGCTGGCGATGGCCTCGCGGACCTGGCGGTAGGCGTCGTTGGTGAACGCGTCCGGGTTGATGCCCTCGAAGTAGGTGCCCGCCTTGTCCGGGTATTGCAGCGCGATCTTCAGCGCCTCGCGTTGCGGCCACAGGAGCGGGTCCTGCGGGTCCGGCGGCTGCAGGGCCGGGGGCTGTCTCTTATACTGCTTGAAAAAAAAAACTTTTAATTTCGTTCTCAATATTTGCACTTACTATATTACATCCTAGTTTGTAATATAGATCGTCTCTGCCTCTTTGCTATTACTTAAATGATTGTATAACCTTGCCGCTAACCGTAACACGTGTATGTCAATTTGTTTACAGTCGTAAGTACTTTCTCTTCTACGCACCTCGTCACCACTCACGCATGGTA
>NZ_VMHH01000016.1:0-22169 GCF_007559235.1 Corynebacterium gottingense
GGCCAGGCCTCAGCATTTTATTATGGTGATCCCCTGGGCGAAATGCGCCTGGTAAGCAGAGTTTTTGAAATGTAAGGCCTTTGAATAAGACAAAAGGCTGCCTCATCGCTAACTTTGCAACAGTGCCCGCTCAGATCGACACCACGACTGCGTCCGGTCGCATGGTGTTCGGAATCTTCGCCACCTTGGCCGAGTTCGAGCGGGATCTGATCCGAGAGCGCACCATGGCGGGTCTCGCCTCCGCGAGAGCGCGCGGTCGCAAGGGCGGACGAAAATTCGCGCTCACCAAAGCTCAGGTGCGTCTCGCGCAAGCCGCCATGGCCCAGCGCGATACTTCAGTTTCCGATCTCTGCAAGGAACTCGGCATCGAGCGCGTCACTCTCTACCGATATGTCGGTCCCAAAGGCGAGCTCAGAGACCATGGAAAGCATGTTCTCGGACTTACGTAGCAACTCGTTTCTTTTCGCAGGTTGAGCCACCTCCGCGCTTCATCAGAAAACTGAAGGAACCTCCATTGAATCGAACTAATATTTTTTTTGGTGAATCGCATTCTGACTGGTTGCCTGTCAGAGGCGGAGAATCTGGTGATTTTGTTTTTCGACGTGGTGACGGGCATGCCTTCGCGAAAATCGCACCTGCTTCCCGCCGCGGTGAGCTCGCTGGAGAGCGTGACCGCCTCATTTGGCTCAAAGGTCGAGGTGTGGCTTGCCCCGAGGTGATCAACTGGCAGGAGGAACAGGAGGGTGCATGCTTGGTGATAACGGCAATTCCGGGAGTACCGGCGGCTGATCTGTCTGGAGCGGATTTGCTCAAAGCGTGGCCGTCAATGGGGCAGCAACTTGGCGCTGTTCACAGCCTATCGGTTGATCAATGTCCGTTTGAGCGCAGGCTGTCGCGAATGTTCGGACGCGCCGTTGATGTGGTGTCCCGCAATGCCGTCAATCCCGACTTCTTACCGGACGAGGACAAGAGTACGCCGCAGCTCGATCTTTTGGCTCGTGTCGAACGAGAGCTACCGGTGCGGCTCGACCAAGAGCGCACCGATATGGTTGTTTGCCATGGTGATCCCTGCATGCCGAACTTCATGGTGGACCCTAAAACTCTTCAATGCACGGGTCTGATCGACCTTGGGCGGCTCGGAACAGCAGATCGCTATGCCGATTTGGCACTCATGATTGCTAACGCCGAAGAGAACTGGGCAGCGCCAGATGAAGCAGAGCGCGCCTTCGCTGTCCTATTCAATGTATTGGGGATCGAAGCCCCCGACCGCGAACGCCTTGCCTTCTATCTGCGATTGGACCCTCTGACTTGGGGTTGATGTTCATGCCGCCTGTTTTTCCTGCTCATTGGCACGTTTCGCAACCTGTTCTCATTGCGGACACCTTTTCCAGCCTCGTTTGGAAAGTTTCATTGCCAGACGGGACTCCTGCAATCGTCAAGGGATTGAAACCTATAGAAGACATTGCTGATGAACTGCGCGGGGCCGACTATCTGGTATGGCGCAATGGGAGGGGAGCAGTCCGGTTGCTCGGTCGTGAGAACAATCTGATGTTGCTCGAATATGCCGGGGAGCGAATGCTCTCTCACATCGTTGCCGAGCACGGCGACTACCAGGCGACCGAAATTGCAGCGGAACTAATGGCGAAGCTGTATGCCGCATCTGAGGAACCCCTGCCTTCTGCCCTTCTCCCGATCCGGGATCGCTTTGCAGCTTTGTTTCAGCGGGCGCGCGATGATCAAAACGCAGGTTGTCAAACTGACTACGTCCACGCGGCGATTATAGCCGATCAAATGATGAGCAATGCCTCGGAACTGCGTGGGCTACATGGCGATCTGCATCATGAAAACATCATGTTCTCCAGTCGCGGCTGGCTGGTGATAGATCCCGTCGGTCTGGTCGGTGAAGTGGGCTTTGGCGCCGCCAATATGTTCTACGATCCGGCTGACAGAGACGACCTTTGTCTCGATCCTAGACGCATTGCACAGATGGCGGACGCATTCTCTCGTGCGCTGGACGTCGATCCGCGTCGCCTGCTCGACCAGGCGTACGCTTATGGGTGCCTTTCCGCAGCTTGGAACGCGGATGGAGAAGAGGAGCAACGCGATCTAGCTATCGCGGCCGCGATCAAGCAGGTGCGACAGACGTCATACTAGATATCAAGCGACTTCTCCTATCCCCTGGGAACACATCAATCTTACCGGAGAATATCGTTGGCCAAAGCCTTAGCGTAGGATTTCGCCCTCTCCCGCAAACGACCCCATCTTTGCGGCGATCGTGGCCGGATAGCCGTCTTCGACAATCAGCCGAGCTAACCGGAGACGGGCACGAGGAGTGAGAAGAGCGTTCGGATGGGTCATCAATTGGCCTCCGCCGCGGTCTTCGTAAGCGCGCGTCTGGTGAGAAGCATGATGACGAGAGCGATCGCTGTCAGCACCGAAGCGACCCAAACCGGCGCGAGCAGCCCCAGCCCGGTCGCGAGCCCGAGCGCACCAAGCACGGGCCCCGCTGCAGCTCCGATATTCAATGCTGCGGTTGCGTACGAACCGCCCATCGTTGGCGCACCCGATGCTGCATACAGCACACGCGTGATCAGAGTACTGCCGACGCCGAACGACAGGAATCCCTGAACGAGGACGAGGACGATAAGCGCAACGGGATGAGATGCGACCACTGCCAACACGATCCAGCCTGTCAGCAATAGCGGTCCGCCGACTGCGAGCACGAGGCCAGGTCGTTGATCTGATAGTCGTCCTGCGATCGTGACGCCAAGGAACGATCCGATGCCGAACATCACCAGCGCGACGGACACCCACGCTTCGGCCAAGCCCGCGGTCTCGGTCACGATGGGTGCCAGGAAGGTGAATGCCGCAAAGGTCCCTCCGTTGATCAGCGCTCCGAGTGCCATGGCCAGGATGAGCCGCGGCGTCGCCAACTGGCTGAGCTCGACACGGAGCCTTGGTGAGGTCGCGCTAGTCTCGCTCCGACCAACATTGTTCGTGACGCCACGAATGACTCCAACGGCCGCGGGAATACAGAGGATGGCGATCGCCCAGAACGTCGTTCGCCAGCCCAGCGCTGTGCCGAGCAGTGCCCCGGCGGGGACGCCCACGACGGTTGCGATCGTCGTGCCGGAGAGCAGGATCGACAGTGCACGCCCCTTCTGGTTCGCTGGCACGAGGGTAGTGGCCGTGCTCAGTGCTACGGCGAGGAATCCTGCGTTTGCGAGAGCGCTGAGCACCCGGGTGATGAGCAGGAGAGAGAACACTGGTGTCATCGCTCCGATGACGTGGCTTCCCGCGAACACGAGAAGGCAAACGATCAATGTGAGCCGCGGTGGCCAACGGCGAGCGAATGCCGCCATCACTGGCGCGCCGACGACCATACCGACTGCGAATGCGGAGGTCAGCAGGCCCGCAGTGCCGACCGAGACGTCAAGTTCGGTCGCGATCGCGGGGAGCAATCCCGCGAGCATGAATTCTGAAGTGCCCATGACGAAGACCGCCAGGGCAAGCATGTAGAGGGCAAAAGGCATCGAGTACTCCGAGGTGTGAGATCAAGAAATGGTTCTTCTTGTCACCACGGCCAGCGCCCCGGGTACGCCAGACATACGCCCACACAGATCGTGGGCGTCGTAACTAGTGGTTCAAGGGGCTGGCGGTGTGACCGACAACCCCTGACCTGTCTGATTCGGGACTCGACATGCCCCAAACTCTAACATGCCTTCAATGGCAAGCGGTCTGGACAGATACTTCTTGAATCGGCACGGTGTCATTACGGGCGGGGGCCAGAACAACGTCCCTGGACATCACACCTAGCGCAGCGCCGAGAGTGCCGCGTCGTGAAGCGCGCCGTTGCTGGCCAGCGCGTCGCCGCCGTGCGGGCCGTCCTCGCCGGACAGAGAAGTAAACTGCCCGCCGGCCTCCGTGACCAGCACCGACAGGGCGGCGAGGTCCCAGAGGGAGACCTCCGGTTCGGCGGCGATGTCCACCGCGCCCTCCGCGACGAAGCAGTAGTTGAGAAAGTCGCCGTAGCCGCGCAGGCGCCAGGTCCGCTCCGTCAGGCCGATGAACTTCTCCAGCAGGCTGCGTTCGCGCCAACCGGCGAGGGAGGACATGGCGAGGGAGGCGTCGGCAAGCGAGCGCACCCCGGAGACCTCGAGTCGCGTGAGCTCGCCGCCGTTGAACGTGCGCCACGCGCCGCCGCCGGCCGATGCGTACCAGCGGCGGGTCAGGGCGGGGGCGGAAACGACGCCGACGACCGGTTCGCCGTCCACAAGCAGCGCAATGAGGGTCGCCCACACGGGCACGCCGCGGACAAAGTTCTTCGTCCCGTCGATCGGGTCGATGACCCACTGGCGGCCCTCGAGCGCCACCTCGCCGCCGAACTCCTCGCCAAGCACCGCGTCCGCCGGCCGCGACTCCGCAAGCTCCGCTCGGAGCGCCTCCTCCACGGCGAGGTCCGCGTCGGAGACGGGCGTCATGTCCGGTTTGGACTCCACCCGCAGGTCAGAGGCTTCGAAGCGCGCGAGCGTGAGCGCGTCGGCCGCGTCGGCCAGTTCGAGGGCGAGGGCGAGGTCGTCGGCGAAATTACTCATGCCCGACAAGTCTAGTAGTGATGTCCTGCACAATCTGGGCATTTCCCGCCACACACCATGTCACTCCGCCCGCATCCACCTTGCGGGCCACGCCGCCCGCCGCCTCCACCAGCGCCTTGCCTGGCAGCCAATCCCAATCCGCCACGGAGTGCTGCAGCCACCCGCCGATCTGCCCCGCGGCCACGGTGGCCAGGTCAATCGAGCTGGCGCCCCACATCCGGATCGTCGCCGCGTCGCGCACCGCGCGCAGCCACACGTCGCGCACGGCGTCCTCGCGCATGTACGTGGGGTGCAGGTAGGTGGCCAGGGCTTTCTCGCTTATCGACGCCCCCGCCAACCCCTCCGCACGCTCCCCGTTCACCGTCAGCACGCCCTGGTTGGCCAGCCACGTCGAGTCCGTGGCGGGGCGGTGCACGGCGCCGAGGTTCACCCGTTCCGTGTCCGCTGCGTCCGTGAGCGCGATGGCAGAGCAGAAGTAGTCGGAGCCCTGCGAGAAGTTGTAGGTGCCATCGACCGGGTCGATGACCCAGGTGCGGCCGGTTGCGGAGTCGCGGGCCGCGCCTTCTTCTCCAACCACGCCGTCGTTGGCACGCAGCGCGGCGAGCGCTTCCGCCACGAACGCCTCCGCGGCGCGGTCGGCCTCAGTGACCACGTCGGACACGGACGTCTTGTAGTCGGTGGTCAGCCCCTCTTCGCGCATGCGCAGCGCGAGCTGGCCTGCGTGCTTGACCAGGGCGGCGGCGAGCGCAGCGTCGTCGGAATTGCGGTGGGCCTCAATGAACTGTGCGGTGGATGTCATGCGGCCCATTATCCACGGCATCGCGGTTTGGCGCGGGGGACCGGGGCTGCCGCATTGCTCCTCGACTAGACTGCGCTCTTATGCAACCGGAGACTCAGACGCGCATCGCCGACCTCGACTCGAAGCTCACCACCATTGAAAAGGTGATGGACCTCGAGGAGATGGGGGTGCGCATCCGCGAGCTCGAGCAGCAGGCCGCCGACCCATCGCTGTGGGACGACCCATCGCACGCGCAGCAGGTCACCTCGGAGCTCTCCAACGTGCAGGCGCGGCTGCGCAAGGTGACGTCGCTGCGCACGCGTATCGACGACCTCCCGGTCATGGTCGAACTCGCGGAAGAAGAGGGGGACCCCTCCATGGCCGCGGAGGAGCTGGAGGACGTGGAGGCGCGAGTGGAATCGCTCGAGGTGCAGACCATGCTCTCGGGCGAGTACGACGCGCGCGAGGCCGTGGTGAACATCCGCTCGGGCGCGGGCGGCGTGGACGCTGCGGACTGGGCGGAGATGCTCATGCGCATGTACGTCCGCTGGGCCGAGAAGAACGACCACAAGGTGGACGTCTACGACATCTCTTACGCGGAGGAGGCGGGCATCAAGTCGGCCACCTTTGCCGTCCACGGCGATTACATGTACGGCCAGCTCTCCGTAGAGCAGGGTGCGCACCGTCTCGTGCGCATCAGCCCCTTCGACAATCAGGGGCGCCGCCAGACCTCGTTTGCGGAAGTCGAGGTCCTGCCGGTGGTGGAGCGGACCGACCACATTGACATCCCGGACTCGGACATCAGGGTCGACGTGTACCGTTCCTCCGGCCCCGGCGGGCAGAGCGTGAACACCACCGACTCGGCGGTGCGCATCACCCACATCCCCACCGGGATCGTGGTGACCTGTCAGAACGAGAAGTCCCAGATTCAGAACAAGGCCTCGGCGCTCAACGTCTTGCAGTCCAAGCTGCTGGAAAAGAAGCGGCAGGAAGAGAAGGCGGAGCTGGATGCGCTGGGCGCGGGCGGCAACGCGTCGTGGGGCAACCAGATGCGCTCCTACGTGTTGCACCCGTACCAGATGGTGAAAGACCTGCGCACCAACTACGAGGTCGGAGACCCGCAGAAGGTGCTGGATGGGGACCTCGATGGCTTCCTCGAGGCCGGCATCCGGTGGCGCAAGGCACAGGAGCAGGGCGAGGAGTAGCTCCTACGCGTGGCGGAGGTCGATGCCCTTCGTCTCCGGCAAGATGTACATGCTGATCAGCGTCAGGATGCACATCGCGATCACGTAGGTGCCGGACGCCCACGACAGGTCGTGGGCCACGAACCACTGGAAGATGTAGGGCGCGGTGCCACCGAACACTGCTACCGAGATGGAGTAGGCGAGACCGATGCTGCGCGTGCGCTGGTCGGTGGGGAAGACCTCCGACATGACGGGGGCGAGTAGCGCGCCGCCGGCGGCCACGGCGATGATCGCGAGGGTGGACGCGACGAGGAGGGTCCACGGGCGGGCGTCGATAAGGCCCATGAGCGGCAGCTGCAGGAGGGCCAGCAGGATGGCGAAGGTGTACATGACGGGCTTGCGGCCGATTTTGTCGGACAGCGCGCCCCACATCGGCAGGGCGATCAGGCCGATCGCCTGCGCCACCACGGTGACCCAGTAGGCGCCCTGCGTGGACATGCCCTGCTGTGAGATGGCGTAGGTGGAGACGTACGAGGTCCAGGTGTAGTGGGCGGCGGTCACGCCGGAGACCATGCCGATGACCAGGAGGACGTTGACCACGACGGGGCGGTGGTTGACGCGCTGTTCCACTGCCTCGTGAGCGCGACGGTCGTCGTCGGCGTTGGCCACTGCCTCGTCGAGCTCGGTGAAGTGGTCGGACTCCTTCATGTGGCGGCGCATGTACAGGGCGAAGACGGCAGCCAGGGCGCTGATCCAGAAGGGGATGCGCCAGCCCCAGGCGCCGATCTGCTCGTCACTGAGAACGAGTGAGATGCAGCCGCCGATGACGTAAGCGATCACGGAGCCGCCGAAGATGGAGACGTAGACCAGCGACCCCCACTTGCCGCGCTTGGACGGCGGGGCGATCTCGGGGATGTAGCTGTTGGCGGCCGCAGACTCGCCTCCGTGGGCGAAGCCCTGGGCGACGCGAATGAGGAGCAGGCCGATCGAGGCCCAGATACCGATGGTGTCGTAGGACGGGAGGAAGCCGATGAGCACAGATGCGACCGCCATCATGATGATGGTGATCATGAGGACCGCCTTTCGGCCCTTCTGGTCCGCGATGTGCCCGAAGACGATGCCGCCGAGCGGGCGGACGAGGAAGCCGACGGCAAAGACGCCGAAGGTGGCCAGCAGGGCGGAGGTCTGGTCCGCTTTGTGGAACATCGCCGCCGCGATGAACGGGGCGAAGACGGCGTAGGAGCTCCACTCGAACCACTCGAGGACTTGGCCGATGAGGCTGGCGCCGAGCGACTTTCGGTCTGCGGGGTATTCGTGGTCCGGATGGTGCTCCGGTGCCACGGGCTGGGTCTGGGTGGTTGACACGAGGCCTCCCTGGTCTGTGGGGTGGATGGGTGTGAGCAGAAACTATAATCCAGGTCACTCATTAGGGGCGGGAAACCCATGTCTCATCAAAAAGAATTTGTACTCCGAGTCACAATACAAGCGTTTATCCAGGTAGAGGGCATGGTCGGGGCGGAACCATTGGCGCGCAAATGTGCGCATAGCGAACCCGCGTGCATACTACGCACCACTTTCGGGGGAAGTGACTTAGGGCGTCACTACGGAAAATAGTGGGATATATGTGGAGATCGAAAAAACTCGTCGCACATCACACTTTGAAGTGCTTACAATGAGCGCACCGGAAACACACGTCTTGAGCGGGCCAAAGTTCAAAGGCAGTCCCGATTCTGGTGTTTTTAAGGAGGAAAATATGGTTGCTCTCAAACCAGAGGAACTCAGCACAGAAAGTCTCGCCGAGATTCTCGCCGCGGGTGGTCGTCCTGCGAACAGCGAGCGCGAGATCAAGATCATCGACACCACGCTTCGCGACGCCCACCAGTCCATCTGGGCGACGCGCATGCGCACCGAGCACATGCTGGAGATGCTCGACGACATCACCAACGCGGGCTTCGAGCACGTGGACCTCGTCGCGCCGATCCAGTTCGACGTGCCCGTGCGCTACCTCAGGGAGGACCCCTGGGAGCGTGTTCGCCTGGTCCACGAGAACGCGGCACCGGGTACCAAGTTCCGCGCCATGGTGCGGTCCCGCAACCTCGCGTCGTTCGACTTCTTGCCCGACGACGTGATTCACGCGTGGGTCGAGCGCCTGTACGCCAACGGTTTCCGCGTGATCGGCGCGTTCGACGGCCTCAATGACATCGACAACATCGCCGACACGCTGATCCTGGCCAAGGAGCTTGGCGCGGAGACTTACGGGTGTCTGTCCTACTGCCTCAGCCCCGTGCACACCGACCAGCTCTACATTGACAAGGCCCAGGAGCTGGTGGAGCGCACCGACGTCGACCGCATCATGCTCAAGGATGCCGGTGGCCTGCTCACCCCGGACCGGATGAAGACGCTGATCCCGGCGATCCGCGGCGCGATTGGGAACGACCTACCGCTTGAGGTCCACACTCACTCGCTTACCGGGTTGTCCCCGCTGACCTACATCTACGCCGCTGAGCTCGGAGTGGACTCCATCCACACCTCGACCGCGCCGCTGGCCAACGGTCAGGGCCAGCCCGCGACCCAGGCGCTCGCCCGCGATCTGCGCGCGCTCGGCTACACAATCAACATTGACGACGAACGCGTGGACAACGTGAGCAAGAAGATCCAGGAGATCGCTGACCGGGAGGGCAAGCCCGTTGGCAAGCCCCGTGCCTTCGACGGCGTCCACTACATGCACCAGCTGCCGGGCGGCATGCTCACCAATTTTGAGTCCCAGCTGGAGACCGCCGGGCTGTCCGACCGCTTCGAGGACCTGCTCTACGAGACCGCGCGCGTGCGCGAGGAGCTCGCGTTCCCGATCATGATTACTCCGTTTGCGCAGTTCGTGGGTACCCAGGCCGTGATGAACGTGATCTCCGGGGAGCGGTACTCCGTGGTGCCTAACGAGATCAAGAAGTACGCACTCGGCCACTACGGCGAGCCGCTCGCGCCGATCGACCCGGATGCGCTGGAGAAGATTAAGGCGAACGGCTCGGCCGAGATCAAGGAAGGCCGTCCGAAGCTGGAGCCGGCACTTCCCGCGCTCAAGGAGCAGTACCCGGACGACGACATCGACACGATCCTGCTGCGCGCGAACATCCCCGGCAACAACGTGGACGAGATGAAGCGCTTCGTCGCCGAGGGGCGCGCCGGCCAGGGCGAAGGCGTGCCTGGCGGCGAGCTGACCAAGCTGGTCCAGAAGATCTACGACACCACTAATTCAGGCGAGTTCCACCTCAAGACCGATGACCTCGAAATCAACCTCACCAAAAAAGGAGACAAGTAACCATGTCTGAGACCACCAACTTCAACGAGCTGAAGTCCCTCCTGGATTGGGTCAACCAGTCCGGCGACATCGAAGAGCTGAGCATCAAGTACGGCGACATCGAGCTCGCCCTTTCCAAGACCCCCGGCGGGCTGAGCCACCTCAAGGCTGCCCCGGCGCCGGCACCGGCAGCGCCCGAGGCTGCACCGGCTGCACCCGCTCCGGCACCGGCTGCACCGGCCGTGGAGGAAGCGCCCGCACCGAAGGCTCCGGAACCCGCTCCGGCACCGGCTGCGTCCGAGGCCCCGGCCGACGGCGTCGAGATCACCGCGCCGATGGTGGGCACCTACTACGCGGCTCCGAAGCCGGGCGCTGACCCGTTTGTGAAGGTTGGCGACGAGGTTGAGGTCGGCCAGGTGCTGTGCATCGTCGAGGTGATGAAGCTGATGAACAACATTGAGGCGAAGGTCGCCGGCACCGTCAAGCAGATCCTTGTGGAAAACGAGGAGGCTGTCGAGCACGGCCAGACCATCATGATCATCGAGCCCAAGTAAGCACACCCACAACCCCTAGAAAGGTGAGGAGTCCCAATGTCTGAGTTGTTGGGGAGCGTACTCATTGCCAACCGCGGTGAGATCGCACTTCGCATCATCCGTGCCTGCAAGGAGCTCGGTATCAAGAGTGTCTTGGCGTATTCCGAAGGCGACCGCGATTCGCTTCCGGTGAAGGAAGCCGACAAAGCCGTGTGCATCGGCCCGGCGAACGCCGCCAAGAGCTACAACAGCCCGGAGCTCGTCGTCTCCGCCGCAATGGCGTACAAAGTCGACGCGATCCACCCCGGCTACGGCTTTCTCTCCGAGAAGGCCGACTTTGTCAAGATGGTCGAGGACGAGGAGATCGGCTTTGTCGGCCCGTCGTCCGAGCATATCCGCCGGATGGGCGACAAGATTGAGGCGAAGCGTATCGCGCAGAGCGCGGGCGTGCCGACGGTGCCCGGCTCCGACGGCGTCGTGACCGAGTTCGAAGAAGCGCTCGAGGTGGCCAAGCAGACCGGTTTCCCGCTGCTGATCAAGGCGGCGGCCGGCGGCGGTGGCCGAGGTATGCGCGTGGTGGAGTCCGAGGACACGCTGGAGAAGGACCTCAACGAGATCATGAACGAGGCCCAGTCCGCGTTCAACGACTCGTCGGTCTACATCGAGCGCTTCCTCACGGACATTCGCCACATCGAGATTCAGGTGCTTGCGGACGGCGAGAACGCGATTGCGCTCGGTGAGCGCGACTGCACCTCGCAGCGTCGCAACCAGAAGCTCATCGAGGAGGCCCCGTCGCCTGCGATCGACGATGAGCTCCGCGCCGGCCTCCAGGAAGCGGCGATCAACCTCTGCAAGGAGGTCGGCTACAAGAACGCCGGAACGGTGGAGTTCGTGTTCGACAACATCGAGCGCAAGTACTACTTCATCGAGATGAACACCCGCATCCAGGTGGAGCACCCGGTCACCGAGATGATCACCGGCGTCGACCTCATCCAGGAGCAGCTGCGCATCGCCTCCGGGCAGAAGCTGCGCCTGACCCAGGACGATGTGCAGATCCGCGGCCACGCCATCGAGTGCCGCATCAACGCGGAGGATCCGAACGAGAACTTCGCGCCGCGCCCGGGCAAGATCGAGAACTACCGCGCGCCGGGCGGGTTCGGGGTGCGCATGGACACGCACATCGAGTCTGGGTACACCATCCCGCCGTTCTACGACTCGATGGTGGGCAAGCTCATCTGCTGGGCGGAGGACCGCGACGCAGCGATCGAGCGCACTCTGCGCGCCCTCGACGAGCTGACCGTCGACGGCGTTGTCACCACCGGCCCGTTCCAGGCCTACCTGCTCAACAGCGAGCAGTTCCGCAGCGGTGACATCAACACCGGCTACGTGGCGAAGGTCCTCGAGTCGGTCAACGAGATCCCCACTGAGGAGTAACACCCCGCAGCACCTGTAAGGAGGGCACAGAATGTTGGTCGTCGTGGCCATGATGGTCGGGGCGATCGTCCCCGTGCAAACCGCGATTAATACCCGGCTTCGGCAAAGCGTGGGATCGCCGATCGGCGCAACATTCCTCTCGTTCATCCTTGCAGTTGCCGCGTCCTGCGTCATCGCGCTTTTCGCCACACGCACCCTGGTCCCGGACCTGGCGCTCGCCGCGTCCGAGCCGTGGTGGGTGTGGCTCGGCGGCTTTATGGGCGTGATGTTCATCGCCGGCAACATCGTGCTCTTTCCAGAGCTCGGCGCCGTCCAAACCACCATCCTTCCCATCCTGGGGCAAGTGCTCATGGGGCTGCTTATCGACGCCACCGGGCTCTTCCGCTACCCCCAAACCCCCGTCGGACCACTCAGGCTCCTGGGCGCGCTGCTCGTGCTTATCGGCATCGCGATGGTCCTGGAGATCGGGCGCGGAGTCCCGCTGCGCGGCACCGCCCGGGGGCTCCGCGCCTGGTTGCTGCGCGGGTTCGGCGTTCTGATGGGCATGGGCTCTGCGACCCAAACCGCAGTCAACGGCTACCTGGGCAAGGCGCTGCACAGCCCGATCCAGGCCGGGCAGATCTCGCTTGCCGTCGGCCTCATCCTGCTTTTCGCCATGGTCCTCCTGATTCCAGCTCCTCGTCGCGCCGTAGCTTCAGGCGTCGCCCCGGGGCCGTGGTGGATGTGGCTCGGGGGAGTGCTCGGTGCCCTCTTTGTCTTTGGCGGCGCGAGTTTGTCGCCTCTCTTGGGCGCCGGTACTACCGTCATCGGCTCGCTGGTTGGTATGATCATCTGTGGTCAGGTGCTCGAGTCGCTCGGTATCGGGGGAGGCGCCAAGGGGCGTCCGACGCCGTTCCGGCTCACCGGCCTGGCCATCGTGCTCGTCGGCGTAGCGATGGTTCGACTGCTCTAAAGATTCCCCCCGAACGCACCGGCGGCATCCCGTCCGTCAAGCTCACATGCAGTGCCTGCAAGGGTAGGAAGGACTACAAATCGGAGCTCATGGACGGGTCGAAGCAGGCGGGCATCATTATCGGTGTGATCGTCGCCGTGCTCAGCGTCGTTGCTTCTGCTGCAGGCCCGGCCTTGCAGCAGTACCTGTAGCTGAAGAACGGCTCGCCGCCTAGAACCTGAGAAAACTGCGCAATGCGCAGTTTTCTCAGGTTTGCTTATGGGGTCTGTCGCCAGCGCTCGAGCGTAAGCGTGGGGGAGAGAGATCGTGACACGCAGGTGGTGAATGCGCCCTTCTCGTGGCGCTCTTCGGTGAAGATGCTGTCGCGGTGGTCGGGGGTGCCGTCGATAACGCGCATTACGCAGGTGCCGCACGTGCCCTCCGCGCACTGGGACAGGATGGGCACGTCCTCGTCCTCGAAGACGTCGAGGACGGATTCACCCTCGGGGATGTGGTACGTCTCGCCGTTGAAAATGACGTCGAAAGCGCCGTCGGCGTCATGGTTCCCGGCGAGCGCTTCTTTGGTGGGGCGGTAGGTCTCGAAGTGGATGTTGTCCCGGGGGAGTGAGGCCAACGCAGTTTCGATAACACCGTCCATGAAGCCGTGTGGCCCACAGACATACAAGTGTGTGTCCTTCGCCGGGACCGCTGAAGCCGCGAGCGCTTCCCTGATGTAGCCGGCCTGTTTGTCGCGTTCGCCCGAAGCGAAGATGCTCTTGGTCCGGCCGTGCAGATAGGTGTCAATGAGGTGGCGCATCAGCGCGCGTTCCTCGCTTGAAGCGAAATACAGCACCGAGTAGTCGGCATCTTGCATTTGGAGCTCTCGCGCCAGCGAGAAGATTGGGGCGATGCCCACCCCGGCACCGACGAGTACTGACCGCTTCGCGTCTTTGGCCAGGGGGAAATTGTTGCGGGGCGGGCGGATGCGGAGGGTGTCGCCGACCTCGATGCGGTGGATTGCCGCAGAGCCGCCCTTGGAACCGGCTTCGCGCTTGACCTCAATGCCGTAGGCCCCCTCCTGGTCGCCCAGGTAGTGGGTGGGGAAGAGGGAGAATTGGCGCACAAGTTCCTCGCCATCGGGGGTGCGGAGGAGGAAGTCGGCGTGGCAGCCCGGCTCGTAGCCGGGAAGTGGGGCGCCGTCCTGCGTTTCAAACGTGATGAGCGCGATGCCGTGTGCCCGCTCGACACCGGTGACGGTGAGTTCGATGATGTCTCCGCTACCGCGTCGTTCCGTCTTCGTGGCGCGTCGGGATTCCAGTGCGGCTTCTCGGTCGGCCGCGTTTGGGTCTGCTTTCTTCTTTTTTCCTCCAAAAAACGCTGCAAATCTGCCGATGCCAGTGTCGTTTCCCATGGTGGACTCCGTCGAAAAGCGAATAGAAAATGTGTAATCCAAAAAAGGGCGCCAAAATGGTTGCCGGCCCCGTTCTGTAATGGATAGTATAAAACCACGCAAAAAGTGACCGGCAATACACCAGTGTATGACTATCGGATAGATAACAGGCTCGGGTGAAAGGCGGTTGCTATCACTCCATTTGCGGCAAGCGAACCAACCCAGCCGCCCACTAGGGGCGGTGCAAAAGTGTAGAGAAACGGGATGACGATGACTGCCAGCACAGATGTCCGCGAGGAGCATCAGTATCAAAATCCGGTGCGCCCGGAGATTCTCCCCATGTCGGACAATCCTTACGAGGACTTCCGCTACTTCTACCGCGACGGGATGCCGCTGCGACCGGCGCCGAAGCGTCGCGTGAAGCGCCCCGGCTGGTCGAAGCTGCGCCACAACCTCTTTGACCGGTGGCACACGGTGGCCGACACCTGGGAGGGCTACGACAGCTTCCAGACCAAGCTGCTGGATGACCACATGTGGCAGACCGACGAGACCGGCTCGAAGCTGGCGGAGGCGTTTAAGCGCGATGGCGCCGAGAAGTCCCGCGCGGATTTCGAGCAGGCGCTCAACAGCGGAATCGACACGGTGGCCGACCCGTCGCCGGAGCTCGTGGAGTTCTTCGCCGAGGTAGACAACATCCCGGAGTGGATCGACCTCGAGGCCGCGGAACGTGGCCGCATCGCCTACTACAACGTGACGCCGTCGGCAGAGCTGCTCTCCATCGGATTCGCCTACTGGGCCACCACGATGGAGGACCGCACTTCCGCGGCGACGGGTGAGACAGCGATGTTTGAGATCGAGTCCTTCACTCGCATCATCGAGACGGTGAAGTTCTTCGTTGACCTGGGCAAGAAGGGGGTGTTCGACCGCTACAGCGACGGCCTCAAGGCAGCGGTGCGCGTGCGCCTGCTGCACGCGCAGGCAAACCGAGGCCTGGAAAAGCTGTGGGGTCCTGAGCACTACAACGAGTTCGGTCGCCCGATCGGCTCATCGTTCCTCGTCTCCGGCGAAGGCTGGTTCGCCCTCATGCCGATCGGCGTGGACGAGTTTTTCGGACGCCCACACACGGGCGAAGAGTGGGACGACGTCGCCATGTACTGGGCGTGGGTCTTGTACCTCATGGGCGCCGAGGAGCGCCTGATCCCGAAGACGGGCGACGAGATGCGCAAGATGACCGACTTCATCTACGCCAACGGCGGCTACTCCTCCGATTATCACGTGCGCGTAGCCACCGCGCTCATGGGCATTCTGGAAGACCTTGATCCGAAGATGCCGGGGCAGGTGCTCGGCGCGCTGTCGCTGATTATCGGCGACGAGGACACGAAGTTCATGGTCAAGGGGTCGCGCTTTGAAGGGACCCCGTACCTGCACTGGAAGATCGCATTCCTGCTCAAGGCGAAGTCCGAGGCGGTCATCTACCGCCTGCTGGACAAGCTGCCGGGTGCGCAGGCCAAGAAGGCCAAGAAGGCCGGAGAGGGCAAGCCGCCGTGGTCTGACGTTTTCCAGCAGATTGAGGACTACGTGGCCGAGAAGGCACCGGACGTCAAGGCCGAGTACAAGCTGCACGACACATCCAAGGAAGGCCTGCGCTAACCCCGCGCGGCCAGACCCAACCACAAGGAGACCCACCATGACCCAGACTTTTACTGAGAACCCGCTCGCGCAGGACCACTACGACCGCTCCGAGTGGCCGTCGGCGCGCGGTGACCGCGACGCATTCGTCGCAAAGTTCGGCGAAGCCCGCGCGCAGCGCTTTGAACAGGCGTTTTGGGCGACCGATCCCATTGCGGATGCGCTGTTTACCAGCGGCCACAAGAGTAAGGAGATCATGCCTAACCTGCGCGAGGCACTCGCGCGCGGCGAGGCTACCGATGCCACGCTGCCCGAGGTCAAGGCGCTTATCGACGACATGAACGCGGCCCTCGACGGCGTCGACTGGGAGCGCCTCGAGCGCGGACAGCAGGCGGCGCTGGCGATCCCGGTGCTCGCGCAGAACCTGTCGCTCGGGCCGGGCGCGCTGATCCACACCTACATCGCCCCGTCGATTGCAAACGTCCTGGTGAACACTGGCGAGCTCACCGAGGGCGCCGTGCACCGTCTGGCGTACACCACCAACTGGATCTACTCCGTCTACCTGAAGGACGGGCTGAAGCCGGGCAACGTCAGCTTCGTCCACACCGGCATGGTGCGCGCAATGCACGCCCACGTCCGCCGGGTGCAGGGCCAGCTGGGGCTGGACTACGCGGAGTGGGGCCGCCCGATCAGCGAGTTCGACATGCTCCGCACCTGGTTCGACTTCACCTACATCGCGTTCACGTACCTGCGGAACCTGGGTTACAGGCTGACGGTGGAGGAGGAGCGGGACCTGTTCTACCTGTGGAAAGTCGTGGGCATCATGCTCGGCATTCCGACCGACCTGCTGGACAATGAGACGGACATTGACGCCTCCCAGGAGACGATCGACGCGATCCACGCCGTCGACGGCGAGCCGAACGATGCGTCCCGCGCCCTCATCGACGCGCTCTTTAGCGGCTTCCGCACCAACGTCAAGGCCATGCTGCCATTCCCGGACGAGTCCATCGATGACTGGATGTACACCGCGACACGGCTCATGCACGGCGATGAGATTGCGGACCAGTTCAACGTCCCGCAGCCCGTTTCCCGCCCGTTCGTCGAGCTCGACCTGCCGCTGGTGCAGCAACGATTCGACCTGCTGCGCGCGAACCCCGAAGCGCTGGAGAAGGAAGTTGCGCAGAACCACCAGGCGCTTCTCGACGCCCTCACGCAGGACACCTCCTACATGTCCCAGGACGAAGGCGTGAAGATGAGCGACGGGTCTTACAGACCCGGCGCGTAGTGGTATAGTTCACAAACAGCACGAGAAAGTAATCTACGAGAGGAAAATAGGACACGATGTCTAACCCGTACCGCGTACAGAACCCGATGACCAACGAGGTCGTCGAGACGTTCGATCACCCCACGGAAGAGCAGGTGCAGGAGATCCTGGCCAAGTCCGACGAGGCGTTCCAGTCCTGGCGTCACACGTCGTACGAGGAGCGTGCGGCGATCGTTGGCAAGGCTGCGCAGCTGCTCAAGGAGCGGAAGAACGAGCTGGCCAAGATTATGGCTGAGGAGATGGGCAAGTCGGTGCCGGAAGGCGAGTGGGAGGCCGACTTCTCCGGCGACATCCTGCAGTTCTACGCCGACCACGCGGCCGAGCACTGCGCTGACCAGAAGGTCGACGTCCCGGGCGGCAAGGCAGTTGTCCGCCGCCTCCCGCTGGGCATCCTGCTTGGCATCATGCCGTGGAACTTCCCGGTCTACCAGGTGGCTCGCTTCGCCGGCCCGAACCTGATGAACGGTAACTGCATCCTGCTCAAGCACGCAGAGATCACCCCGAAGTCCGCCGCGGCGTTTGAGGCGATCCTCAAGGAGGCGGGCCTGCCGGACGGCGTGTTTACCAACGTGTACGCCTCCCACGACCAGATTGAGACCATCATCGCGGACCCGCGCGTTCAGGGCGTCTCCCTGACCGGCTCCGAGCGTGCCGGCGCGAAGGTCGCGGAGACCGCGGGCAAGAACCTGAAGAAGGTTGTCCTGGAGCTCGGCGGTACCGACCCGTACGTCATCCTTGACTCCGCGGACATCAAGACTGCTGCGCAGGATGCGTGGGCGAAGCGCGTGCAGAACGCGGGCCAGGTGTGCACCTCCAACAAGCGCATCATCGTCATGGAGGACATCTACGACGAGTTCGTCGATGAGATGGTGAAGATTGCAGAGTCCTACAAGAAGGGCGACCCGTCCAACCCGGGCGAGAACGAGTACTACCCGATGTCCTCCCGCAACGCCGCGGAACTGCTGGACGACCAGGTCAAGCGCGCCGTCAAGGCGGGTGCGACGCTGCGCACCGGCGGCGAGCTGGACGACACCACCGCGTACTACTCCCCGGCAGTGCTCACCGACCTCCCGGTCGGCTCTGACGAGTACTACGAGGAGTTCTTCGGCCCGGTCGCTGAGATCTACAAGGTCTCCTCCGAGGACGAAGCGGTGGCGCTGGCCAACAACTCCCGCCAGGGCTTGGGCGGCGCAGTATTCTCCGAAGATACCGACCGTGCGATCAAGGTCGCGGACCAGATCGACACCGGCATGATCCACGTCAACCTCGGCCAGTACTTCTCCGCCGTGCTGCCGTTCGGTGGCGTGAAGCGCTCCGGATTCGGCCGCGAGCTGTCCGTGTTCGCGCTCGATGAGTTCGTGAACAAGCAGTACCTCTACGTGAACGACTAACAAGTTCACAGACTCGCGCGTTGTCGCTCGCAGGCGGCGCGCGGGGCGAGGGTGAAGCCCCAGATTGCGCAGTGCAAGCGCGGTCTGGGGCTTCACCTGTCACACCAGTAACAGGTAAAGTCGGTCCGGTGATCAAATTCTCCAACGTCACCAAGGTTTACCCCACGTCGACCCGGCCTGCGCTGGACGACGTGTCATTCACGATCGGAGACGGGGACTTCGTCTTCCTCATTGGCCCGTCCGGCTCCGGTAAATCCACCTTCCTGCAACTGATGATCCGGGAGGAGAACGTCTCTTCCGGAGACATCTATTTCAACGACTTCCACGTCAACGAGCTGCGCGGCAAAGAGGTGAACAAGCTGCGCCAGTCCATCGGCTACGTCTTCCAGGACTTCCGCCTGCTGCCCAAGCTCAGCGTGTACGACAACGTCGCGTTCGCGCTGGAGGTGATTGGCAAATCGAAGGAGCGCATCAAGAAGCTGGTGCCGGAGGCGCTCGAGCTGGTCGGTTTGGACGCCAAGGCGAACCGCATGCCGCACGAGCTGTCGGGCGGTGAGCAGCAGCGTGTGGCGATTGCGCGCGCTTTCGTCGATAAGCCTGCACTCATGCTTGCCGACGAGCCCACGGGCAACCTCGACCCTGCGACCGCAGATGGGATCCTGGCGCTGCTCTCGCGCATCAACCGGATGGGGACCACCGTGGTGATGTCCACGCACAACGCCCGTGCGGTGAACGACATGCGCAAGCGCGTGATGGAACTCGATTTGGGCCGACTCGTGCGCGACGACGAGCACGGCGTGTACGGAAACGTGAGGGGATAGCTGTGAACTGGAATTTCATTTTCCGCGAGGGATTTCGCGGGCTGGGGCGCAACGTCACCATGACCATTGCCCTGATCATCACGACCGCCTTGTCGCTGGTGCTCGTCGGGGCGGGCATCTTGATTTCGCAGGCGACGAGCGAGACGAAGGACCTGTACCTGGACCGCGTCGAGGTCATGGTGGAGCTGGACGAGGACATCTCCGCGAACGACAAGGACTGCTCGTCCGACGCCTGCAAGGAGGTGCGCGACGCGCTGCAGGGGGACAGCGGGGTAGAGCAAGTGACGTTCCGCTCGCGCGAGCAATCGTACGAGCGGTTCAGGGAGCTGTTTGAGGAGTCCGAGCCGGACCTGGTGCGCGAGACGACCCCGGACGCGCTGCCGGCGGCGCTGCACGTGCGCCTGGCGGATCCGGCGGATACCTCACCGATTGAGAAGATCTCGTCGATGCCGCAGGTGACCGTCGTGACGGACCAGGCGGACACGGTGCGCGAGGCGGCCGGCACGATGGATACGTTCCGTAACGTGACCTTCACCGTTGCCGCGGCGCAGGCGCTGGCGGCGATCTTCCTCATTGTGAATATGGTGCAGCTCGCCGCGTTCAATCGCCGCGACCAGATCGGCATCATGCGCATGGTCGGCGCGTCCCGCTGGTTCACGCAGGCGCCGTTCGTGCTGGAGGCGCTGATTTCCGTGTTCGTGGGCGCGGTGCTGGCAACGATTCTCACGTGGGTGGCAAAGCGCTCCATCGTCGATCCGATGCTGGGCGACCTGTACTCGTCGTCGCTGATCGCGCGCGTGCCGGACTCCGCCGTGTGGACCGTCATGCCGCTCGTGGGACTCGGCGCCATGGTTGTCGGCGCTGTTGCGGCGCAGGTGGCGCTTCGTTCTTACGTGCGCAAGTAGTACACTTATTGCTCTTATGGCCAAGAAGAGTAAAAAGAAGAAGCTGAGCAACACCGGTGTCCTCGCGACCAACCGGAAAGCTCGGCACGACTACACCATCTTGGACACCTGGGAGACCGGCATCGTGCTCTACGGCACGGAAATCAAGGCGTTGCGCGAGGGCAAGGTCTCGCTGGTCGAGGCCTTCGCCACCATTGATAACGGCGAGGTCTGGCTGCGCAATATGCACATCCCCGAGTACTCGCGCGGCCACTGGACCAACCACCCGCCGCGCCGCACCCGCAAGCTGCTGCTGCACCGCCGCGAGATCGACTCGCTGGAGGGCAAGATTCGCGACGGCAACCGCACCCTCATCCCGCTGTCCCTGTACCTCAAGGACGGCCGCGCGAAGCTGGAGCTCGGCCTGGGGCAGGGCAAGCAGGACTACGATAAGCGGCGTTCCATCAAGCGTCGCACCGAGGACCGCGAGATCGCCCGCGACCTGGGCCGCAAGTTTAAGGGCATCAAGGCCTAGGGTGCGCGCGCTACGGTGGGGCGCATGAAGACTGCATTGATTACCGGTGCATCGCGTGGCATTGGTCGCGCGATCGCCGATGAGCTGGGCAAGGACCACCACATCATCGTGGGCGCGTCGCGCGATGCCTCCGAGGTTGTCCGCGCGCTCCCGAGCGCGGAGCCCTTCGAGGTGGACCTCACCGATACTGAGGCGCTCATTCGCGCCGCCCGCGCCATCGAGCAGGTCGACGTGCTCGTCCACGCGGCCGGCGTGCTGCACAAGGCCCCTTTCGCCGAGCTCACCGAGGCGCAGTGGCGGGAGTCGATGGAGGTCAATGTCCACGCGCCCATCACCCTCACCAGGGAGTTGCTGCCCGCTTTACGACGCTCACGTGGACTCCTCCTCACCATCAACTCAGGCGCCGGCTTCTTCGGTGTTCCCGAAAACTCCGCGTACTGCGCGTCAAAGTTCGCGCTCCGCGGCTTCACCGACGCGCTGCGACTGGAAGAAGCCGGCACCATCCGCGTCACCTCATTGCACCCCGGGCGAACGAACACGGACATGATCGCAGCTCCGCAACACGGTGATGCCCCGAAGATGGCGGCGACCTCGGTGGCCAAGGCCGCGCGCCTCGCAGTCGCCGCCGGCCCCGATGCGGTGGTGGACTTCCTCCGGATCACGCCGACCGGCCTGGAATAGGCACCGGGTGCTTGCAGTTGAAGAGGTGGAGAGGTAGAGTTACTTCTCCTACGGTTCCCGTAGTTGACAAGGGGTCGATTCAGGTTTCGACTTCATCGACTTAGCCAGGGGAAGCGTGCCGGTGCAGGCTGGAGACCACCGTAAGCGTCGCAGCAACCAATAAACGCAGAGAAGAACTCTCAGCGTGACTTCGCCCTCGCTGCCTAAGAGCTAGCGACCGCGAGTCTGTCAGGCCGGGGACGTCCCCGACCCGGTACCTGGCATCGACTTAGGGGACTTGCCTCCCGGGCTTGTGAGTGGGCCTCTGGGAGGGACACTTCACACTTACTGGGCTCATCATCCGGACATGTCCGCCTGATCCGGAGGGCCGAGCAGAGGTAGCGCGCGGACTGCGCACGGAGAAGCCCTGGCGCGGTGATGAAGGACCCGGGTTCAATTCCCGGCGGCTCCACCGAGTGCGAACGCCCGCTGGTCAGCAATGGCCAGCGGGCGTTTCTTTTTGCCAGTTCACCTAAAGTTTTCAATTCGAGATATTCCTGCGCGCGCCACGTGAGGGATCACCGCTGAAGAATCAACCGCTAGAAGTTTCGCGTTAACGCAAGCATTGGGTTGCGAAAAACCGTGTGTGTGCTGGGGGTTTGCGTGTTTGTGTTGTTCGTGGTTAAGTATTTCCTCGTTGCCGAGAGCGAGTGAGTCGCTCGGAGGGAACGAAATAATTTCACAGTGTTGCGGGCTTGGTTGCTTGAGTTTGGTTGAGGTTTTAC
>NZ_VMHH01000017.1:0-15074 GCF_007559235.1 Corynebacterium gottingense
AGCCGGTCGAGGAGAAGACCACGGTTGAGGGTGTTGAGAATCCGTCTGAGGTGAAGCCGAATGGTGAGGAGCAGTCGACTGGTGTCAAGGTGAATAATCCTGAGGGCACCACGGTGACTGCGACCGATGAGGATGGCAACAAGGTCGATGCTCGTATTGATGCCGATGGCAATGTTGTTGTCACTCCGGGTACCGATGTTGATGGTCCGATCAAGGTGACTATTGCGGATGAGGATCTGCCGAATGGTCAGGTTGAGGTCGAGGTTCCGGTTGCTGGCCACGCCAAGGGTGTGGACGACGATGGCTCGGATAAGCCTGTAGAAGCGGAGCTTCCGAATTGGAAGGCTGATAAGGATACTGGTTCGCTTTTCCCGGGTGGTTCCGTGACTGTTCCGAATGCGGGTGGCGAGGTGCCGGCTGGTACCACCGTTGAGGTCGAGGGTCCGGGTAAGGCTGAGCTTGATGGCAAGGGCAACCTGGTCATTACTGCCAATGATGATGCGAAGCCGGGTGAGAAGATCACGGTGACCATCAAGGATGAGAACGGCACTGTGATCGGCACGGTCAGCTCGATCGTCGACAAGAAGACTGATGAGCCGTCGAAGCCGACCGACCCGACTGGTACTCCGGCCCCGCAGGAGCCGGGGATTGATAAGGGTAAGTGTGCGGCTTCTGCTGTGGGCTTCGGTCTGCCGCTGCTGGCGCTGATTCCGGTTGGTCTGGCAACGCAGATGTCCATCCCGGGTGTCTCCGAGTTCGTCGAGAACACCTCGAAGGAGATCGAGCGTGCGAATGCGCAGATCCAGCAGAACCTGGGTATGTTCAACCCGCAGACTGCGCAGGCGCTGTCGCAGATGAATGAGCAGCTGCGTAAGGCAGGTTTCGACCTGGCCACCGTCGGTGCTGGTATCGCGGTGATTGCTGCTGGCATCATTGCTGGCACGATCATTTACGACAACTGTGCTCCTGGTGGTCTTGGTGGTAGCTCCGTCAAGCTGGATGGTTCCTCTAAGTAGCCATTCCGAACGCGGTTAACACCGCGTAAGCACCGCGCCCGCTCTGCTCCCCGTATGGGGATCGGGGCGGGCGCTTTCGCGTTCCCTCACACCTCGCGCGCAGTGTAACTCGAACGCCCTCGATAGTTTTCTGTGAGCCGTCCACCCGTTTCGGGGGTGCAAAATAGCTCATGCGCAAACTCTTAGCAAGAATTAATTGACGCTCAATCGCTCGACAATCTTGTACGCTCGTGAAGACGTTCTTGTATCGATACTGCTATCACTTCCATTGCCCGAGAGAATAACCTGGACAAATGTTTTGCGAGTGCTCAGCCCAGATTGCCTGTTCCTTGGGTGTCGATCAGCATCAGCGCATCGGGTCCCGATATGCAGAAGTACCGGCCCAACGCTCCTGTCGTGACTTCTTACGTATAGATCGAATTTCACGGCTGTACTTCACGTTCTCGACCATCCTTCACGTCTCACTAGCACACAAACTCGCAGGCCAACGCCTATCGACGCCACACCTGCCCAGTCGAACGCCCAATTTCCTTGTTTCTTATCAGGATTGGGATGCGCTGAAAACGTTGCGGCGAGTGACAGGCGAGCGTCACTAGATTGACAAGTGTGAAAGTCGGCGTGGACGTCCCTGCTATCGCCTTAGGCAGGTGCTGGCAGCCACGCTCCTTCGGGCTTTCTCTTTGTCCAGAACATCTTCGTGGAAGGAAGATTTCACAGCATGAAGAAGTACAGTATCTCCCGCCGTCGCGGGACCTCTATTGCGGCAGCAGCGCTGTCGCTCGCGTTGGTTGCCCCGTTTGCGCAGCCGATCGCAGCGCCGAACACCGTCCAGGCAGCTTCTGCCCAGCTGGCAGGCGACCCCGCGCCTGATGCGGATGGCGCCATCAATATCGACGCAATCGCAGACGGCACCATTACCTCCGGTACGCAGCTATCTGCTGCGCAGACCGTCGCCAAGGACGTTGTTTCTGGCCGCGTCAACCTGATGACGCCGAAGAACTCCGCGATTCTATCGACGAAGTACGACGGTTTCGAGGGAGCGCCGGATGGCACGAAGGTCTACTTCCAGTGGAAGGATGTAGATGGCGCGGAGTCCCCGATTTACTCCGCAGAAACCCACACTATTGACGGAGTCCTCGGTGCGAACGGCCCGGGTATGTACGCTTTTAAGGTGCCGACGTGGACTGATGCAAACGGTAAGGAGCGTCAGTACAAGGCTTTGACGGCTCAGAAGTTCCGTGTTTGGTCGGAGTCGCCGGACAATGAAGAGACTGGAAATGAACGTGAAATCGTTCGTGTAGCTCCGGGTTATACACCGTATGCGTACGGCAAGGGGTCCGGCGACGGGCTGGGTGAGTTCCCGGGTGCTGTTGGTACGAACGGTAACATGCAGGGCACTGGTGTCTGGCTTGCCGAATTGCCGACTAACCCGAACAATTACTGGATGGGCGACAAGAAGCCGGAGCCGGGCTTGCCGCTTCCGAATGACCTGAAGGTGATCAAGGATGACCGGGAGGTTAAAGGTATCGATGATTGGTACGACTACTCCGGCCGTGTATGGCTAGAGACCGGCGATGAGCGTCAGCTCTTGACCGGTTCGACTGGTACGGCAGAGCCTTCCGGTATTGGCTACAAGGTGTACGCCGCTACATTGACGGAAGAAGGTCGCCAGGCCAACGCTGAAATCAAGAAACGGCCGGCTGAAGAGCGCGCGCTGGCTACCAAGCAGATGCTCGAGGAGCACCCAGAGTACGTCCAGTCAGTCCGTTACACCGAGACTGATGAGAACGGTGATTACACCATCCACGTGCCGAAGGATGAGTATCACCCGCACGATACGTTCATGTGGGTCGAAAATAAAGATGGTGAGAAAATCGTTGGCTATGGCCAGTGGCAGCAGCCTGTTTTCCACTCAGTGAATAACTACTCCACCACGTGGGCGCCGTCTGGTAGCCCAGCAGAGCAGAAGGCACTTCCGGTTCGTGGTGCTCGTTTCTACAACATCCATTTCGCTGCAGTTCCGGACCGCCGCGTAGATCTGGACATCACCAACTTCAATACCACCGACACCCCGGCCAAGCCTGGTGATGTCGCTGAGGTAAAGCTCTCTGGTGATCTTCCGGTGCTGCCGAACAAGATCGAGTGGCGCAAGAACGGTAAGCCGACCGGCAAGACTTGTGACATTGAGCTTCTCAATGACCTGAAGGACTGTGGCTCCTTCACCGTCCCGGATGATGCTGAGGCTGGCGACATCTACTCTGCGGTACTTGTCTCTGGCGCACAGGACGTTGCTTCTGACTCGTTCGTAATCGCTAAGGACTCTGATGGTGATGGTCTGCCGGATGAGAAAGAGAAGGAGCTTGGTACCGATCCGAATAAGGCTGACACCGATGATGACGGCATCAACGATGGTGACGAGGTAAACGGTTCTAAGAACCCGTTCAAGGACAATAAGTCCGATGAGGACGGCGAGCCGGGTAACACTGATCCGAAGAATCCGGACACCGATGGTGACGGTGTCAACGATGGCGACGAGATCAACACCAAGGTGGATGAGGACGGCAAGACTGTTCCGAATGAGTCCGAGGAGGACGAGCCCACCGACCCGAACAAGTCGGATAAGGACACCGATAAGGATGGCCTGACTGATGAGGAGGAGAAGGAGCTCGGTACCGATCCGAATAAGGCCGACACCGATGAGGACGGCATTAACGACGGTGACGAGGTCAATGGCTCCAAGAACCCGTTCGATAAGGACGGCAAGAAGGTCGAGGACGGTAAGCCGGGTGCTCCGACGGATCCGAAGAAGGCCGACACCGATGAGGACGGCACCAATGATGGTGACGAGGTCAACAACAAGGATAAGGACGGCAACCCTGCTCCGACCGATCCGAATGACCCGGACTCCAAGCCGGCTGTTCCGGCTGAGGATCCGAAGGATTCCGATAACGACGGTCTGACCGACGAGAAGGAGAAGGAGCTCGGTACCGATCCGAATAAGGCCGACACCGATGAGGACGGCATTAACGACGGTGACGAGGTCAATGGCTCCAAGAACCCGTTCGATAAGGACGGCAAGAAGGTCGAGGACGGTAAGCCGGGTGCTCCGACGGATCCGAAGAAGGCCGACACCGATGAGGACGGCACCAATGATGGTGACGAGGTCAACAACAAGGATAAGGACGGCAACCCTGCTCCGACCGATCCGAATGACCCGGACTCCAAGCCGGCTGAGAATCCGGAGGGTCCGGCCGATCCTTCTGATGAGCCGACTCCGCCGACTGTGACGCCGGAGATTGAGCTTCCGGACTGGGAGATTACGGCTGATGCGAAGGAGATCACTCCTGGTGGTTCCGTGACTGTTCCGAACACGGGCGGCAAGGTGCCGGCTGGTACCACCGTTGAGGCCAAGGGTCCGGGCAAGGCTGAGCTTGATGGCAAGGGCAACCTGGTCATTACTGCCAATGGTGATGCGAAGCCGGGTGAGAAGATCACGGTGACCGTCAAGGATAAGGATGGCAAGGCCATCGATACGGTCACCACGACGGTTGTGGCGAAGGGTGGCGCAACCGACCCGACCGGTACTCCGGCCCCGCAGGAGCCGGCGATCGATAAGGGTAAGTGTGCGGCTTCTGCTGTGGGCTTCGGTTTGCCGCTGCTGGCGCTGATCCCGGTTGGTCTGGCAACGCAGATGTCCATCCCGGGTGTCTCTGAGTTTGTCGAGAACGTCTCGAAGGATCTGGAGCGTGCGAATGCGCAGATTCAGCAGAACCTGGGTATGTTCAATCCGCAGACTGCGCAGGCGCTGTCGCAGATGAATGAGCAGCTACGTAAGGCAGGCTTCGATCTGGCTTCCGTCGGTGCTGGTATCGCGGTGGTTGCTGCTGGCATTCTGGCTGGCACGATCATTTACGACAACTGCGCTCCTGGTGGTCTTGGCGGTAGCTCCGTCAAACTGGATGGTTCCTCTAAGTAGCCATTCCGAACGCGGTTAACACCGTGTAAACACCGCACCGGCGCAACGCCCCACGAGTAGGGGGGTGTTGCGCCGGTGCTTTTGCGTCTGCAGAGGAGGGGAGTGCTCGCTACCACACTCAAACGCGGGTAGCTCGGAGCCGACTAGTCTTACCTTTACCGGTACAATGGATCGCGTTTACTGGCATCTCGAACCAGGCAGTGAAACGCCTGGACACGAAAGGCGGAACCCATGGCTCAAGGCCACTCCCTGCTTCTTACCGCGGCCAACTGCACGCTGGAAGACGTCGACGTTGACGCGCTCGCGGCTCAGTTGAATGTGCGTCCCGCGCGCGTCGAGGGCGAGACCCTCGCCGAGGCGTACGCGCAGGAGCTGCTCGCGGACGGCGACGCGCTCATCCTGGGCAGCGGCGACTACACCTTCGACGCGGAGGTCGCCGCCGCGTACGGCGTGCCGGTCGTGCTGGTGACCCCGACTCCGGAGAAGACCGGGCACGTTGAGGGTGTGCTGGGTGAGAAGGGGGCGGTGCTCGCGGGCGTCGTGAAGCAAGGGACCCTTGACGCGGACTCCCTGAAGGTGGACGCGGCGGCTGAGCCCGTGATGAGCGCCGAGGTGTTTGAGTCTTGGCTGATTGGTCGCGCAAAGGAGAAGCAGGCGCACATCGTGCTGCCCGAGGGCGACGATGACCGCATCCTGCAGGCCGCGCACCAGCTGCTGGCCAAGGATGTGGCGAAGCTGACCATCCTGGGTGACCCGGCGGACATTGAGCGCCGCGCAAACGAGCAGGGCCTGGACCTGTCCAAGGCGCAGGTGATCAACCACCTCGAGTCCGAGCTGCGCGAGGAGTTCGCGGCTGATTTCGCGGAGCTGCGCAAGAAGAAGGGCATCACGCTCGAGCAGGCTCGGGAGACGATGGAGGACATCTCCTACTTCGCCACCATGATGGTGCACAAGGGCATGGCGGACGGCATGGTCTCCGGTGCCGCGCACACCACGGCGCACACCATTAAGCCGTCCTTCCAGATCATCAAGACCGCACCGGGCGCATCCGTGGTCTCCTCCATCTTCCTCATGGTCATGCGCGGCCGCCTCTGGGCATTCGGCGACTGCGCCGTGAACCCGAACCCGACCGCGGAGCAGATCGGCGAGATCGCTGCAGTCTCCGCGAAGACCGCCTCGCAGTTTGGCATCGACCCGAAGGTCGCCCTGCTGTCCTACTCCACCGGCACCTCTGGCTCGGGCCCGGACGTGGACCGTGCCGTCGCCGCGCTCGAGGCTGCCAAGGCAGCGGACGCGGACCTGGTCGTGGACGGGCCGCTGCAGTTCGACGCAGCGTGCGACCCAGGCGTGGGCAAGAAGAAGGCTCCGGACTCCCCGGTGGCGGGCCAGGCAAACGTGTTCATCTTCCCCGACCTGGAGGCAGGCAACGCGGGCTACAAGATCGCGCAGCGCACCGGCGGCGCCCTGGCCGTCGGCCCCGTGCTGCAGGGCCTGAACAAGCCGGTCAACGACCTGTCCCGAGGCGCGACCGTGCCGGACATCGTCAACACCGTCGCAATCACCGCTATCCAGGCAGGAGCAAAGTAAATGGCATACGCACTGGTTATTAACTCTGGCTCGTCCTCCATCAAGTTCCAGGTCGTGGACCCGGAATCCAGTGCCTCGGACGACCCGTTCGTGTCCGGCCTGGTCGAGCAGATCGGCGAGCCGCAGGGCCGCATCACCATCAAGCACAACGGCCAGAAGTACGTGGTGCAGCGCGCCATCCCCAACCACAAGGTGGGCCTGGAGGAAAGCTTCGGCCTGCTGGAGAAGAAGGGCATCGGCCCGACCCAGATTGACATCCAGGCTGTCGGCCACCGTGTTGTGCACGGCGGCATGGTCTTCTCCCAGCCGGAGCTGATCGTGGACCAGGTCGTGGAGATGATCCGAGACCTCATCCCGCTCGCCCCGCTGCACAACCCGGCCAACATCGACGGCATCGAGGTCGCCCGCGAGCTGCTGCCGGACATCCCGCACGTCGCCGTGTTTGATACCGGCTTCTTCCGCAACCTGCCGCCGGCCGCCGCACTGTACGCCATCAACGCGGAGGTGGCGGAGCGCAACCAGATCCGCCGCTACGGCTTCCACGGCACCTCGCACGAGTTCGTTTCCGAGCAGGTTCCCGCCCTGATCGAGCGCGACCCGCTGCACACCCGCCAGATCGTCCTGCACCTGGGCAACGGCGCGTCCTGCTCCGCAGTGGAGAACGGCCACGCGATCGACACGTCGATGGGCCTTACCCCGCTGGCCGGCCTGGTCATGGGCACCCGCTCCGGCGACATCGACCCGGGCATCATCTTCCACCTGGTCCGCCAGGGCAACATGAGCATCGACGAGATTGATAACCTGCTCAACCGCCAGTCCGGTGTGAAGGGCCTGTCGGGCGTGAACGACTTCCGCGAGCTGCGCACGATGATTGATGAGGAGAACGGCGACGCCTGGCTGGCGTACAACGTGTACATCCACCAGCTGCGCCGCTACATCGGCTCCTACATGATCGCCCTCGGCCGCGTCGACGCGATCACGTTCACCGCCGGCGTGGGCGAGAACGACCAGCACGTCCGCATGGACGCTCTGGACAACATGGAAATGTACGGCATCAAGGTCGACCCGGAGCGCAACGCGCAGCCTAACGACGGCCCGCGCATCATCTCCACCGACGACTCCAAGGTGAAGGTCCTGGTGGTCCCCACCAACGAGGAGCTGGCGATCGCGCAGAAGGCATCCGCGATTGCGAAGCAGACGGCGTAAATCGCCCCTCCACTGAAGCCGCGGCCCCGCGTTGGGTCGCGGCTTCTTGCATCGCAAAACCCTGCCGGTAAAGTAAAGGGCACGTAGGCTTTTCCTGGAACATCCATAACGTTTTCCAGGAAAGCGGTCGGTCCCCGCAGTGCGCGGGCAAACACAGGAGGAGCGGCCATGGGCACGCACAGCTCGTCACGTCGTCGGGGCACCTCGCTCGCCGCGTGCGCATTCGGACTCACACTCGCGCTCTCGGGCGTCCTACCCATCGCCGCGCCGCAAGCCCTACCCGCCGCCCACGCCGCGCCCCGCACGACCGTGCACTGGGACACGCTGCGTCCCGCATTCGGCGAGTCCGCCACCGCACCCGCCTCCGTGCGCGCACTCGGCCTGTTCGGCCGCGCGGCCGAGCCCACATCCTGGGCACTCAGCGAAGGGTTCGAGGCCCCCGAGGGCTGGAGCATCGAGCTTGACGACGTCGGCGCGATCACCGCCCAACCACCCACCCCATTCACCGAGGGCGCGACCGACGAGTTCGACGTCCCCGTCCAGGTGACGTTTGCGGACGGCACCTCCGGCGAATTTTCCGCGCACGTGGAACTAGCCGACGAGCCCTACCTCATCGCCCCCGGTGACAAGACCTACTGGTCCGGACGCCTCATCCTGCCCCTCTACCTGCGAGCGGTGAACGTGCCGCTCGGCTCCAAGCTGGAGCTCGACGGGCTTCCCGACGGGCTATGGACCACCATCCAGGCTCCCGGCCTCAAGCGCAGCCAGTACTTCTACGTCAACGGCCGGCCCGAGGGCACGGGCGAGTACCTGGTGACCCTGCGCGTGGTCGACCGCCACGGCGAGCCGGTGGAAAACGCCGCCGGCCCGCTGGAAACCGAATTCACCATCACTTTCCGCGACCCGTCCGACCTGGAGCCGCTGGAAGCTGAGCTGGCGGATTCACCGGCGGAACCGGTTGCCGCTGGCGAGCCCATCCGCATCCCGATCTCCGCCGACAACGCCGCTTCCGTCGAAGTCTCCGGCCTGCCCGAAGGCGTGGAGTTCAACGGCGAGGACAGCGTCATCGAGGGCACCCCGGAGGAGCCGGGCACCTCGAGCGTGACTGTCGACCTCATCACTGACGACGGAGAGCGGCTCGTCGACACCTTCGACCTGGTCGTGGCGGGGGAGA
Source organism: Corynebacterium gottingense (assembly GCF_007559235.1). Taxonomy (NCBI): domain Bacteria; kingdom Bacillati; phylum Actinomycetota; class Actinomycetes; order Mycobacteriales; family Corynebacteriaceae; genus Corynebacterium; species Corynebacterium gottingense. The sequence continues at coordinate 8,960 of NZ_VMHH01000017.1, forward strand.
CGAGTGCGGAAAATTCCGCACAGGCGGAAACTTCTGCGCCGGAGTCTGCGGAACTGACCGCCAAAACTTCCGCGCAGGCGGAATCTTCTGCGGAGCCCACTGTGACGACTGCGGGTGTGACGAGTGTGGAAAATTCCGCACAGGCGGAAAAGCCAGCGGAGCCCACCGTGACGACTGCGGGGGAGACGAGTGCGGAAACTTCCGCACAGGCGGAATCCTCTGCGCCGGAGTCTGCGGAACCGACCGCCAAAACTTCCGCACAGGCGGAATCTTCTGCGGAGCCCACCGTGACGGCTGCGGGGGAGACGAGTGCGGAAACTTCCGCACAGGCGGAAACTTCTGCGCCGGAGTCTGCGGAACCGACCGCCAAAACTTCCGCACAGGCGGAAAAGCCTACCGTCCCCGTCGACCCCGCGGGCCCGGAGGAGATCGACCAGTTCGAGTGGGACGAGTTCACCGTCGCGGCCGGCGCGGAAAACGCGGTCGACCCTGTGCGCAGCGAGCGCTCCGCCGTGGTCACCGCAGAGGCAGGCGCGCCGGACTGGGTGACCGTCTTCCGGGGCGGCCAGGTGTACGCGAGCCCGTCGCGCGATGTTGCGCCCGGCGAGTACCCGGTGAAGGTGCGCACGAGCAACGGGGAGACGGACACCATCCGCGTCCGGGTTGTGGAGGCGGCGAACGACGCCGAGCGCTACACGCCCACCTATGCTGTTGCCTACGCCCGCGCCGGTGGCAGTGCGCAGTCGCTGCCGCCGCGAGCCACCTTCACGGTCCGCTCCTCCGAATTTGATAACCAGCCGCTGCCGGAGGGGACGAGGTTTGAGGTTGAGGGGGATGGGGTGAGCGTCGATAGGCATGGTGCAATTACGTACGCTCCGCCGCTGGACGCGCAGGTGGGTAAGGCGAAGCTGGTGCCCGTGAAGGTGGTGTACCCCGACGGGTCGAGCGAGGGGACCGTGGCGCGCTTCGAGGTGCTCAAGGCGCGCGACGCGGAGCTGTACACCCCTACCTACCAGGCGGAACGTGCGGCTGGCGCGGGGGAGACCGCCACCGTGGCGCAGACCGCGCGGGACCTGCCGGCGGAAACGGAGTTCAGCCTGGACCCCGCCGCGGACCTGCATGGGTGGGACGTGCGCGTGGACGCGCGGACCGGCCGCGTCGAGGCCACCGCTCCCGAGACACTGTCTGACCTGGACGTGAACGTGCACGTGTCGTACGCGGACGGGTCGGAGGAGACCGTGCCCGTGCACGTCGCCGCGCGGCGCACCGCCTCGATGGCGCAGGCCACGGAGCTGCGTTACGACGACGCCTACGCGGCCGCCGACGGCACCATCACCATCGCCCCGCGCGGCGCGGTGCCAGAGGGCGTGGCTTTCGCCGCCGCGGGCGCGACGCCGGTGCAGCTTGACGTGGAGCCGTCGACAGGCGTGATCACCGCGAAACTACCTGATGGCGCCCCCGCGGACACCTCGTACACCCTGGGCGTGCGCGCGGCGTTCCCGGACGGATCCGCAACCCAGCTGAGCGCGACCGTGACCACGGACTCGCAGGCGCGCCACGCCGACGTGCGGTGGCCGTCCGTCGCGGTCCCGGTCGGCGCGGATGCCGTGACCGCCCAGGTCACAGGCGCGCCGGCGGGCACCACCTTCGCGCTCGCCGCCGAGTACTCGGGCTCGCCGTGGCCCAGCAGCGTCGACCCCACCACCGGCGCGCTCACCGTCGCCGCCCCGGAGGGCGCGAACGCGGGCGACGGCGCCGAGGTCCCGGTCGTGGTCACGTTCCCGGATGGCTCGCAGCGGCTGGTGGGGGTTCGCGCGACCGCGGTCGATGCGATGGCCGGCGCGCAGCCCACCGAGTACGGCGCCGCGGAGGTCCGCCCCGGCGACTCCGTGACGGTCAGCCCCGCGTTCGCGGCCGCACAGTTCTCCCTGGTAGAGAAGGTTGAGGGGCTCTCCACGCGTATCGACGCCACGTCAGGGGCCCTCACCGCCACCGCCACCGCACACGCAGCCCCCGGCCCACGCCGCGTTCCGGTGCGCGTGACCTTCGCCGACTCCACGCAGGCCACGGCCTACGCCACCGTCACGGTGCTTCCGGCGGACGTGACGGCGCAGGCGCTGGCCCAGGGCGAGGGCGCTTCCGCGGTTGGGAAGCTCGTCGCGCTTGCGCTGGGTATCCTTGCCAGCACGGGTGCTGTCGGGTTCGGCCTGTATGAGAACCGCGAGTTCCTCCGCACCTTCCTGGCCTTCCCGCTCCGCTAGACCGCCGCTCCGCCTTCCGCACAGAAAGGGGAACCGATGCGCCTCAGGCCCGCCCGCGCCACCGTCGCCGCGCTGACCGCCGTCGCGCTCGCATGCGCCGGCACCCCCGGCCCGGCAGCCGCGGACATCACGCAGAGCCGGTTTGCCGTCCAGCTCACCACGGGCGCGCCGAGCGGGTTCCACACCGTGGACGTGAACAAGGGCCGCGTGTCCTGGCTTACCTTCAACCACCCCAACCAAACGGTGCACGTGCTGCAGGATGCGCTGTCTATCGACGCCACCGCCGCCGGCACCCAGGTCTCGTACGCCGGCGACGACACCGAGGTCACCGAAGGTACCGGTGGCACGGGTGGCGCTGCCGAGACCGTCACGCTTACCCACCGCGACGACCGCGCCCAGGTGGAGATGGTGCGCACCTTCCGCGTCTCGGCGGACTCGGTGGAGGTGGACGTGCAGCTGCGCAACCTGGCGCAGGACCCGCGCGAGCTGAGCGTGGACGTCGCCCACGGCACCCTAGACAGCGAATTCGCCGTCACCTCCGACCGCGACGGCGACGCGTTCGACCTCCACATCGGCGAGGCATACCAGCTGCGCCTGGATCTGGCGGGGGCGCAGCGCATCGGCACCGGTGCCGACCGTGATGCCGCACTCGCCGCCCTCGCCAGCTCGGACGAACCGGGCTCCGACGAACCGGGCACGGACGCCCGCTACCAGGCCGGCCGCTTCGCCGGCACCGTCGCCCCCGGCGAGTCGCTGCACGCCAGCGCCACGCTCACCGGCACCGCGGACGACCGCCTCAACGACACGGACGGCGACGGCTTCCCCGACGTCTTCGAGGCGCAAGGCTTTACCACCGCCGACGGCACCGAGTTCCCCCTCAACGCGTGGGGCCTGGACCCCAACCGGCCCGACCTGCTCCTCCAGCTCAACTGGATGAAGTCCGAGTGGGAGACGCTCGGCTGCGCCACCCGCCGCGCTTACGCGCCCACACCGGCCGACTTCGCCGCCTTCACCGCCTGCTCGCGCGCGAACACGAACACCTACCGGCCTTCGCGAGCCACCCTGAACCAGCTCGTCGAGGTGTTTGACCGCCAGGGCATCAATGTGCTTATCGACGCCGGCGCCTACTACACCAACATCCCCGCCTACACCGATTTTCACGGTGGCCCTACTGAGGACTACGCGGAGTACTACTTCGGAGGGGCGTCGACAAGCATGCCCTACGCGGCGAAACTCCTGGCTGAACGCGACCGGCTGCTGGGGGACCGCGCGGGCGTGTTCCGCGTCGGCGTGATCGGCGGACAGCAGGCGCCCGGCGACCTCTCCTCCGGGACCGGGCTGGTGCGCGACGGCGCGTTCTTCGTGTCCAAGAACGAGCTGATGACGTCGCAGGAGCAACTGCGCAACAGCATCCTGCACGAATACGGCCACAACCTGGGGCTCACGCACTCGGGCGCGTACAACGTGGCGCACCCGGATTCGGACTACGTGCCCAACTACCGGTCCGTGATGAACTACCTCTACCAGTTCGCCTACTTCGACTACTCGGATACGGAGGCGCGCCCCGACGCCGCCGTGCCGCTGCCGCGCGCCTGCACCGACGGCTCCGTGACCTGCTATGACGGCGACTACGACATCGCGCCGGACTGGGACCACATCGAGCTGGTCAACGGGCGCATCGGCACCGCCCAAGGCACCGCCGGCACGAGCACGGCGGGTGGGGAAGAGACGTCGCACCGCGCCGACGTGACCGTGCGCGACCTGGAGAAGCACGCCGCCGAGCACAACAACGGCAAGGCCGGCTTCCGCGTGCTCAACGACCCGGACGCGCCCAACGTCATCGTGGCCAACCGCAGCGACTCCACCGTGCGCGTCGAGCTGTCCAACCTGGGCAGTGCGCCGCACCGCTTCCGCGTGCAGGCGTCCTACCCGGGCGGGGAGTGGTCCGACACCGTGCAGGTCGCCTCTGCGCTGTCGAGCGACTCCAAGCGCACCGTCACGGTCCCCATCGCCCAGACCGCCGGCTACCGCGACGCCACCATGCCCATCCAGTTCCGCGTCTACAACGAGGACGGCCGCCTCGTCGCCGACGAGACCCAGGACTTTTCCGTGCTCACCTACACGAAGGCACAGATGCAGTCGCTTATCGACGAACTCCAGCGCACCCGGTCCCCACTGCTCGCCGACGCGCAAGCCGCGCTCCTCGGGCCCGGCTCGGGCTCGGGTGCTGGCTCTGGCTCGGGCGCGTCGACCGCGACGCCCGTGCCGACGCGCCCCAACTCCGCCCTGCCCACCCCGACCCGCGCGCCGGGCGTCACCGACCTGGCGCCCGCGTCGCCTGCTGAGCCGGCTCCGGCGGCTACTGCTTCGCCCGCGGGCAGTTCGAGCTCGACCGGCATCGCGATCGCCGTGGTCCTCGCGTTGCTCGCGGCGCTGGGGATTGGCGCGGGCGTCGCGGCGCAGGCCGGGCTGCTGTAGCGGTCGGCTGTAGCGCCTACCCCGCCTTGCGCCGCCGCCAGTCCACGCCCGCTTGGGGCCGGGACGAGGTGGCGGGGGTGAGTGGGGCGTCGAGAAGCGACGAATGCTCCTTGAGCTCCAGGATCTGCTGCACGACGCCTGCCTCATCGCGCAGCAGCTCGCGCGGAGTCACGCGCACGACCTCGTAGTGCTGCAGCCGGAGCCAGTTCTCGCGCTCGAGCTGCTCGAGCGCCGCGACCTGGCCGTTCGCCGCGAACTTTGCGTCGCCGTCGACCTCGATGATCAGCTGTCCCCACAGCAGGTCCGGCCGCACGAACTGCCCAATCCACATTTGCTCCGCCACCTCGATCCCGCGCTCGCGTAGCACGACCCGCAGCAGCGACTCGTACGGCGACTGCGACTTCCTCGAGCACCAGGCCAGGGCCTTGCGCGCGTGGGCGATGCCTTGCTTACCGACGAGCCTGTCCACCACCTCCTCCAACTCCGCCAACACCCGGTGGTGGTCCTTGCGTTCCACCTGGTAGAAGAGGGAATCCATCGCCACCACCCCGTGCCGGACCCCGTACAACCGCGCGATGTCCACCGCCGTGCGCGCGGCCGTGGTGACCTGGACGGTGTCGCGCTCCAAGGTGAAGGCGTAGCGGTCCGCCTCCGGGATGCGCAGGCGCCGATACTGCACCCCTTTCAGCCACGACGCCTTCCCCGGCATCGCCTGCTCCGGGTAGGACAACGTGACAGGCGCGTGCCGGTCGGGCAGGACCCACATGCCGCTCACCACGGCGGCTGAGCGCCCCACCAGCACGGCCGTCTGCGCCGCCGCGCCAACCGCGTACGTGCGGAGAAACTCCTGCTCGTGGGGCTTGAGCTGCTGCCACACCGATGTGGCGATGAACTTGGTCGCGGACAGCTTCGTGCAGGCGAGCTCGTCTGCACTTCCAGGCCGGATGAGATGGCCGATGAGCGCACGTTTATCCATTGGTGTTCCCCCGATCTGTTGGCGCGATCCCCCCGATCGCCACTAGCTGCCAATGTAGCAGCCGCCGGCCGGTGTGGTGTGGAAACGTGCGGGCTGCGGCCTAGATGACGAAATCACGATGACGAGGATGCGACGAAACTCTCGTACCCTCGTCACCCTGATCTCGTCAAGTAGCAAGGAAGAGGGGCACCCGGCCCCGCCCGCACCCAGTCTCGTATACACATCGAAAAAAAAAAACAAATTATACGGCTATAGACTCTTCCTCCTGCACGCTTCATGATGTTCACTATCTTGTTGCGCAAGCGAACTCACTCCTTATTCGCATCATCCTGGATATGATGTTTAACAATATTCTTATCCCACACGCCTGCTCTCCATCAGCGATGACTCAAACAGTGAC
>NZ_VMHH01000018.1:0-14384 GCF_007559235.1 Corynebacterium gottingense
GCCCAAGCCCCGCCCCCACGCACGAGAAAACCCACCGCCTCGTACTCGCGTACGTGGTGGTGGGTGAGTGTGCCAGGTAGAAGATTCGAACTTCTGAAGGCAATGCCGGCGGATTTACAGTCCGCTCCCTTTGGCCGCTCGGGCAACCTGGCGTGCACCTTAAGTGCGTTGAATACTTTACAACACTACCGCCAGCCCTTTGCAAATCGGCTGGTCATCGGGGTGAAAGGCGCTATCCTACGCGGTCGACGGTGTAGCGGGACAGCTGGCGCAGCGCGTCGCTGGCGGGCCCGGCCGGGAGCGTCTCGAGTTCGCGGTTGACGGCGGCGAGGTAGGCGTTGACGTCGTCAAGCGCTCGCTCCCGCCCGTTGGTCTGGCCGATCAACTGGAGCGCCCGCTGCACCTCCTCATCCGTCTGCAGCGGGCCGGTGAGCATTGCGCGCAGCTCGCGGCCCGCCTCCGAGTCCTCCTGCATGGCGTAGAGGACCGGGAGGGTGAACACGCCCTCGCGAAGGTCCGTGCCGGGGGTCTTGCCGGACTGCGCGGGGTCGGAGAAGATGTCGATGATGTCGTCGACGATCTGGAAAACCATGCCGACGGCGGCGCCGAGGCGCTGGCAGCTCGCCACCACTTCCTGGCTCGCGCCGGCGTGGGTGGCGCCCAGGTACGCGGCGGACGCGATGAGCACGCCCGTCTTGCCCTCGATCACCTTCATGTAATGCTCGACCGGGTCGCCGCCGCGCGCGCCGAGCGACTCCAGCATCTGCCCCGTAACCAGTTCCTGGAAGGTGTCGGCGAAGTGCGCGACCGTGGCGGTGTCGATCTCGCTCATGATGCGCGACGCGTGGGCGAACAGTACGTCGCCGGCCAGGATGGCCACGGTGTTGTCCCAGCGCGAGTTGGCCGAGTCGACGCCGCGGCGCCGCTCCGCCTCATCCATCACGTCGTCGTGGTAGAGGGTGGCCAGGTGGACCATCTCTGTAATGACGGCGGACTTCACCACGTTCTCCGACGCGGTGTCGGGCCCGAACTCGCTGCACAACAGCGCCATCAGCGGGCGGAAGCGCTTGCCCCCGGCCACGGCCAGGTGCGTGACCTTGTCCGTGATGAACTCCTCGCCCTGCGAGAGCCGCTCGAGCAGCACGCGTTCAACCTCGCCCATCCCCTGCGCAATGCGGGCGTTCAGGGCGTCGTCGCCGAGGTCCATGTCGTATCCATGGCGCGGCGACGGGTGGTTGATGTTGGCCATCGGTACCATCCTTGCAGGTTGGGCGAGACGGCCGCGGCGCCACCCGGTTCCCGGGCAGCGCTTTGCGGCGCACAATTATCGCACTCAACCGTAGTGCAAGCTGGCCACCGGGTGTACCAGCGGGGGCTGTCAACGCCTCTGGCACAATGTTGTCCGTGATGGATGTTGTTGATTGCGTTGTTGTTGGCGCTGGCCCCTCCGGCTCGATTGCGGCGATCGCCGCCCAGCGCGCGGGCCTGAGCACCCTGCTTCTCGACGCCCAACCGCACCGCCGCGACAAAACCTGCGGCGACGGCCTCACCCCGCGCGCCGTCCACACGCTGCGCACACTCGGCCTCGAATCAGCACTCCCCGCCTACCGCAACCGCGGCCTTAAGCTCCACGGCTACGGCGGCAGCGTCACCGCACCCTGGCCCACCGGCCGCTACGGCACGCAAGGCTCCGCGAGCCCCCGCTCGCTTTTCGACGCCACCCTGGCCGACCAGGCCGCCACCTCCGGAGCCACCGTCTGGCACGGCTGCGCGGCGACCGGGGCGGACTTCGACGCCCACGACTCCATCACCGCCGTCCACACGGACCGTGGCCCGGTGCGCACCCGCTGGGTCATCGTTGCCGACGGGGTACGCTCCCCCTTTGGCAAGTCGCTCGGGCGGATCTGGCACAAGGACCAGGTGTACGGGATAGCCGCGAGGTCCTACTGCACGACGTCGCTGAGCACCGAGCCCTGGATGCACTCGCACGTAGAGCTGCGCGACGACGCGGGCGAGATCCAGCCCGGCTACGGCTGGATCTTCCCGCTTGGCGACGGCACCGTGAACCTCGGCTGCGGCGCCCTGTCCACCCAGGCGCGCCCGGCGAAGGTGAACACGAAGAAGCTGCTCGCGCACTACGCCCGCCAACAGCGCGACGCCTGGGACCTGGGCGAGCCGCAACACGTGACCTCGGCGCTGCTGCCGATGGGAGGCGCAGTGTCCAACGTGGCGGGCCCGAACTGGGCGCTGATTGGCGACGCCGCAGCCTGCGTCAACCCGCTCAACGGCGAGGGCATTGATTACGGCATGGAAACTGCCGTGATGGCCGTGGAGCTCCTCGGCGAGGGCAAGGACCTCACCCTTGCGTGGCCGTACGCGCTGCGCCGCGCCTACGGCGACGCGTTCGCGCTCGCGCGCACCGCGGCGCGCCTGCTGACCTACCCGCAGTTCCTTCCCGCCGCGGGCCCGCTCGCGCTGCGCGGATTGGGCGGGCGCTACCTCATGCCGGCGGCGGCGCGGCTGATGGGCAACCTGGTCACCGAGGAGGACACGGATCTTTTGGCCCGGGCGTGGCGCGCGGCCGGGCGACTCGCCCCGCGTGGTGAGGCGCTGTGGGACCCACGCTAACGCGTGTGCGGGGCTAGGCAGGCTTCGTCGCGCTGTGCAGCGCCACAATTCCCGCGCTTAAATCCTGCCAGCCTGCGTCCTGCCAGCCATTACGGTTGATCGCTGCGGCAAGTGCCTCCTGATCCGGCCAGGCGCGGATGGACTCTGCCAGGTACTCGTAGGCCTCCGCATTGGAGGAAAAGACCTTGGCCAAAAGCGGCAGCGCGACCGGTAGGTACTCCTTGTAGAAGGTACGGAAACCGGGCACGACAGGGGTGGAAAATTCGTTGACTACAAGGCGCCCGCCTGGCTTGGTCACGCGCGCCATCTCGCGCAAGCCTGCTTCGAAGTCGTAGACGTTGCGCAGGCCGTAGGAGATGGTGACGGCGTCGAAGGTGGCGTCGGCAAAAGGCAGGTGCATCGCATCGCCCACCGCCTTGGGCACGTCGCGATCGCGGCCCGCGGCGAGCATGCCTTGGGAGAAGTCACAGGCCACCACCCAGGCACCCGACTTGGCCAGCTCCACGGTAGAAACCGCGGTGCCGGCGGCGAGGTCAAGCACCGTCTCCCCCGGTTTGAGCTGGAGGCGCTTGCGCGTACGACGCCGCCAGTACTTATCCAGCCCAAAAGACAGGATGGTGTTGGTGAGGTCGTATTTTTCGCCCACGCCGTCAAACATGCCGGCGACGTCGAAGGGCTTTTTCTCCAGATCTGCCTTGGCCATAGGAATGCATTGTACGGCTCCACCCCACTTCAGTGGGTATTCGCCGGAGCCCCTCTTGTAACTTCGCTATATCGAAGTTTAAACTTCTATCCACCAAGACACATCGAAAGAGAAAGGCACACCATGATCCGACGGGCACTCGGCGTCTGCGCCACCCTCCTCCTCGCCTGCGGCACGGCAAGCTGCGCAAACACCCCCTCCTCCGGCGATGAACCGGTCGTTTTGACCACTTTCACCGTCATCCAAGACATCGCCGCCAACGTCGCCGGCGAACACCTGCAGGTGGAATCCATCACCAAACCTGGTGCCGAGATCCACGGGTACGAGCCCACCCCGGGTGACATCGCCAAGGCCTCAGAGGCGGATCTCATCCTGGATAACGGTCTCAACCTGGAAAACTGGTTCGCCCAGTTCGTGGAAGAGACCGATGTGCCGCACACGGTCGTTTCCGAAGGCATCGACCCGATCGACATCACCGAGGACGCCTACGCCGGCAAACCCAACCCGCACGCCTGGATGAGCCCTAAAAATGTGCAGACCTACGTGGACAACATCGTCGACGCCTTCAGTGAGCTCGACCCGGAGCACGCCGAGCAGTACGCGGAAAACGGGGCGAGCTACAAGGCGCAGCTGCAGGAAATCCAGGACGAGATGACGCGCGAACTTTCGGCGCTCCCCGAGCAGCAGCGCGCGCTGGTGACCTGCGAGGGCGCGTTTTCCTACCTCGCCCGCGACGCCGGGCTGCAGGAGCAGTACATCTGGCCGGTCAACGCAGAAAACGAGGCGACCCCGCAGCAGATCGCCCGCACCATCGAGTTTGTCAAGCACAACGAGGTGCCCGCCGTCTTCTGCGAGTCGACTGTCTCCAACGCGGCCATGCAGCAGGTTGTCGACGCCACGGGTTCCCAGCTCGGCGACACCCTCTACGTTGACTCCCTTTCACCCGAGGACGGCCCCGTGCCCACCTACCTGGACCTGATCAAGCACGACTCTTCCGCCATCATCGAGGGCCTTACGGGGCAGGCATCATGACACCCGCGATCAGCGTCGAAGGCGTGACCGTACGCTACGGCGACGTCGAGGCCCTGCGCGAGGCCAGCGTCGCCATCGCCCCGGGCCGAGCCTGCGGGCTCGTCGGCATGAATGGCTCTGGCAAATCCACCCTGTTCAAGGCGATCATGGGGCTGGTCAAACCTGCCACGGGCACGGTGACCATTAACGGCACGCACCTCGCCGCCGCACGCAAGGCCCAGGTAGTCGCTTACGTCCCGCAAAGCGAAGAGGTGGATTGGCAGTTCCCGATCACCGTGCGCGAGGTCGTCATGACCGGACGCTACGGCCACATGAGGTTGACGCGTCGCCCGCGCCGCCGCGACGAGGCCGCCGTCGATGAGGCCCTCGAGCGCACGCACCTGACCCGCTTCGCCGACCGCCAGATCGGCCAGCTTTCAGGAGGACAGAAGAAACGCGCCTTCGTCGCCCGCGGCATTGCGCAGGGCGCGAGCATTATGCTTCTCGACGAGCCGTTCGCGGGCGTCGACAAGCAATCCGAAGCGACGATCACCGCACTGCTGCGCGAACTCGTCGCCGACGGTGCCACACTGTTCGTCTCCACGCACGACTTCGCCGCGCTACCCGCGCTCGCGGACGAATCCGTCCTGTTGCAAAAGCGCGTGCTCATGCACGCCCCAACCGAGGATGTGCTGCGGCCGGAGAACCTCGCACGCGCCTTCGGCATGACCCCTACCAAGACGGAGGCGAGCGCATGATTTCGCTGCTACTAGACCCACTCACCTACGGCTTCATGAGCCGGGCGCTGGCCACCGCGCTGACTGCTTCCATCGTCTGCGCGATGCTGTCCTGCTGGCTCGTGCTGGTGGGCTGGTCGCTGATGGGCGATGCGGTCTCCCACGCGGTCCTGCCAGGCGTGGTGCTCTCCTACATCATCGGCGCGCCTTTCGCCGTGGGCGCCGTACTCTTCGGCTTCCTCGCGGTCGCCTTGATCGGCCTGGTGCGCAACACCTCGCGGGTCAAAGAGGACGCCGCGATCGGCATCGTGTTTACCTCGCTCTTCTCCTTCGGGCTGGTGCTCATCTCGGTCACGCCCTCGCACACGGATCTAAACCACATCATCTTTGGCAACCTTTTGGGCGTGTCCCGCGCGGAGATGCTGCAAGTAATCGGTCTTGCCGTGCTCGTGTTTGGCGCGCTGCTCATCAAGCGGCGGGATCTGACGCTCTACGCCTTCGACCCCATCCACGCGCACGCGATCGGGCTCAGCCCGCGCGCGATCGGTGCCGGGTTGCTCGCCCTGCTCGCACTGACGACTGTGGTAGCGCTGCAGGTCGTGGGGGTGATCCTGGTTGTTGCCATGCTGATTATTCCCGGCGCGACGGCGTACCTGCTCACCGACTCCTTTGGCACGATGCTGCTCATCGCCCCCGCCATGGCCGCGGCCTGCGCGGTCATTGGCCTGTACTGTAGCTACTACCTGGACACCGCCACGGGAGCGATGATGGTGCTCGCGCAGGCGTGCGTGTTTACGCTCGTGTACCTTTTTGGCCCCCGGGGACTTGTGTATCCCGGGGCGCGCTCACGTACACCGCGTCAGTCGCAGCACGCCCCAGCGGGATAGTCACGCCGTCGGCCGCGTTTTGCACTTCCACTGCCCCGGAAAAGGGCGCGCCCTCGGCCACGTGGAGGTGCGAGCCGACGTTCAGTCCGTGGGCGTGCAGGAAGCGCAGCAGCTCCGGGTCTTCGTCGGAAATTCGCTCGATGACTACGTCGCTGCCCGGTTCCACCGTGCTCAGGGTGACTGCGTCGGGGGCGTGTATCGAGCCATCGGCGGCGGGGATCGGGTCGCCGTGGGGGTCGCGCGTCGGGTGGTGCAGCAGCGCCGCCACCCGCTCCACTAAAAGGTCGGAGACGGCGTGCTCGAGCTGTTCGGCTTCATCGTGAACCTCGTCCCAGGAATAGTCGAGTACTTGCACCAGGAAAGTCTCGATCAGCCGGTGGCGGCGCACCATCTGCACTGCGTATGCCCTCCCCTGCTCCGTCAGCTGCACGGAGCCGTAGCGTTTGTGCGAGACGAGCTTTTGGTCAGCCAGTTTGCGCACGGTGTCGGACACCGTCGACTGCTTCACGCCCAGCGCCTTCGCGATCATCGAGGTGGAAGCGGGCTGGTCCGACCACTCTTCAAGCTCCCAGATCGCCTTGAGGTAATCCTGGGTGCTTGCAGACAGGTCCGAGACTGACATAGTGGGCCAGTCTACCCGGCTTTAAGCCCCGCGCGACTTGCGACGCCTCCCCGCCCACCGTGGCAGGGTGATGTCGCGCCCGAAGAGACTGACCACGTTGTTGCGGTAGCCCTTGCGTGCTTCCTCGTAGTAGCCCATCAGCTGCTCGCACAGCGCATCCCAGGTTTTATCCGCCACCGAGGCTCGCGCGTTGCGTTTGAGTTCGGCCAAGCGGGCGTCGTCAAGCAGATAGCGCGCCGCGTCAGGAAGCTCCTCGCTGAAGGTTGCTACCTCCAGCAGCAGGCCGTTTTCCCCATCCTGGATCAGGTCGATGGGGCCACCAGCCTTCGGGCCAATGGTGGGTACGCCGGAGGCCTGCGCCTCCTGGATGGCCTGGCAGAAGGTCTCGAACTCGCCGGTGTGCACGAACAGGTCCAGCGACGCGTAGGCGCGCGCGAGCTGCTCGCCGGACAGCGCGCCGGTAAACACAGCGGAGGGCATGAGCTCCTGGAGCGCGTCGCGCTCCGGGCCGTCGCCCACGATCACGAGTTGGATGTCCGGGTCCTGCTCGAGCACGGCCAGGCGGCACACGCTCTTCTCGCTGGCCAGTCGGCCGACAAAGCCGACGACCTTCTTCGTGCCGGTGGGATCCCACTGGTAGCGCAGCATGTCGGAGCGCTTCGACGGGTTGAACAGCTCCGCGTTCACGCCGCGACCCCAGCGCTTCACGTTCTTGATGCCGTGCGACTCCAGCTCCCGGATCGCCTCCGATGACGGGGCGAGGTTGAGCTGGCAGCGGTTGTGGATGTTGCGGGTCCAGTCCCAGGCCAGCGCGGCCACGGCGGAGAGCTGGTATTTGGTGGCAAAGCCGGCCACGTCGGTCTGGTACAGGCCCACAGCCGGCACGCCGAGCTGCATCGCGGAGAACACGCCCGCGCCGCCGAGCACGAACGGGCTGGCCAGATGGATGATGTCCGGCTCGAACTCCGCCAGCGCCGCGGTCACGGTGGTGGTGGGCACGCCGATGGGCAGCGAATCCACCAGCGGCACGCGCATCGTGGGCACGCGCACGATGGGAAAGCCCAGGTAGTCCGCGACCTCTTCCTGGAAGTCGCGAGCACCGGGCGCGACGACGAGCGCCTCGTGGCCCTCCGCCTTCAGGTACTCCAGGACGCGGAGCACCGAGTTGGTGACTCCGTTGATGTTCGGGAGGAATGATTCCGCGACAATTCCGACTCGCATACTTTCGAACCTTCCCATATGCATGCAAACGAGACTCTACGAGTGATCAAACTTTGTTCTAACTCAACGTGAACGTTTGGGCGCTGATCGACGCACCCACGTCCACGCCAGCGCGAACACACCGGTGGCCACGAGCGCCACCGAGCCCGCGGGGATGAGCGAGAGCCCCCACCCGCGGCCCTCAACTTTCACCAGATCCGGGTTGTTCTTGGCGTAGGTCACCCAGACCTGCTGCCCCTCCCCCAGCCCGGAGGGGTAGAGCAGCCCGCTCGGGGGCGAGAAGTGCCGCCCCTCCTCGTCTTGGTATTCCACGGAGGTGCGCACCGCGCTCACCCCGGTCACCGTGGCCATGCCGCGTCCGGGGTCGGCCATGATGCGGGCGTCGTTCATCGCCGCTCCCCCGACCATCGCCACCGCCCCCAGCAGCGCGGCCAGGTAGAGCGCCAGCAGCGCCTGCTGCCCGCGCCGCCGCCAGTTGATCACCGGGCGAGCCTCTGCGCCAGTGCCCGCCGGGTCGCCCGCGTCGTGTCGACCTCCACCACGGTGATCGGGTTCGGCTCCGCCTCGAGCCGGATCAGGGTCTGCAGGAGTTCCTGCAGGCTGCCGGCGTGCTCGTAGTCGGCGCCATATGCCTGGGCAAGCTTTTCGACGCCCACGTGATGCCCCGTCCCGAACACCCGCTCAAAGTCGCGCTCCACGCTCTCCGCCCCGGCCTCGAGCGTGTGGAAGATCCCGCCGCCGTCGTCGTTGGCCACCACGATGGTGAGGTTCCCGGGGCGCGGCTCGTCTGGGCCGATGAGCAGGCCGTTTACGTCGTGCAGGAATGTTAGGTCGCCCATGAGGGCGACGGTGCGCGGGGCCCTGATCTCGTCGGGGTGCAGGGCCTGCGTCGCCAGGGCCACGCCGACGGCCTGGGAGACGGTGCCGTCGATACCCGCGGCCCCGCGCGCGGAGATGGTGGTCACGCCGTCGAACGGCATGCCCACCATGCTCACGTCGCGAACCGGGTTGGAGGAGCCGACGACGAGCGTGTCGCCCACGCCGAGGGTGTCGCACACGGCGGCGGCGACGTGCATGCCGGTCAGCCCGAACTCGTCCTCAGTGAGTGCGTCGCGCACAGTCTGGGCGCCGACCTCGCCTGCGGCCTCGCAGATCTTGATCCAGGCGTCCGTGGACTGTCCGGTGGCGTTGACGCGGGAGCCGCGCCGGTCCGGGTGGCCGGTGAACGTGTCGGTGCGCGAGATGCCGATGACCTCGATGTCCGGGTCCGCCATGAGCGCCATGACGTCGCGGTGCAGGGTGGGGTGCCCCTCCACGATGAGCTGGTCCGGCTTGGTTTCCGCGGAGAAGTCGCCGCCGTCGTGAGAGATGGCGACCTCGCTCTTGGCAAAGAAGCGCGCCGCCAGCGGGTGCACCTGGTGGAAGGGGGCGGGCGCGGTCGGCTCCGCGATGGTGGGCACGTGCTCGAGGCCGGGGACGTCCCAGGCCTCGTCGCCCGCGATGACGAGGGTGTTGCGGGTCAGGTCCACGTCCACGGCGCCGTGGTCCACCCAGGTCGGCGGCGTGCTCAGGCGGCCCGGGCCGACCCGGCGCGGCTCGCCCTCCGGCGCCGGGAGCGTGTCGGGCACGAGCGGGGTGTCCAGGGCGACGTTGATGTGGACCTGGTCCGCCGCGAAGGACACGGCGGCGGCGTCCGCCTCCGTGGCCACCTGCTGGGTGGCGGCGTAGCGGCCGAAGATGCCGTCTTGCCAAATGGTTTGCGATGCCCCCGTGCCCACCAGCCGGGCCGGGCGGTCCGCACTCACGACGGCCAGCGGGGTGTGCGACATGTGCGCCTCCACCATCGCGGGCAGCGCGTTCGCCACCGCGGTGCCCGAGGTCATGACGACGCCCACGTGCCGGCGCTGCACGCGCGCGAGGCCGAGCGCGGTGAAGGCGGCCGAGCGCTCGTCGATACGCATGTGCACGCGGAGGTCCCTGCGGGCCATGAGCGCGTAGGCCAGGGGCGAATTGCGCGAACCCGGGCTCATGACCACGTCGGTGACGTTGTCAGCCAGGCGCTGGGCAATCACGCGGGCAACGGCAAGCGATTCAGGGAGCGTTTCCATGAGTGCCCAGTCTAGCGGTGGCTACTGGTTCTGAAGAATGTCGTCCGCGCCGCGGCGCAGCTCGTCCAGGAGGTCCTCTGCACCGGTGCGCACCTCGTCGGGGACCTGCACGTCGGGCGCCTCCGGGAGGTCGGGCAGCTCGGACTCCGTCGGCGCTGTCTGCGCTGTCGGCTCCGGCTCACGGGAATCCCTGTCGCGGTCGCCGAACAGCGACGGGCGCTTCGTGGTCGTCTCCGTCGACGTGACGGTCTCGGTCTGGGTATTGGTCACGGTCACCGGCGGCTTCGAGGCCTCGGCGGACGCGGCGCGCCACAGGAGGAAGAACACCACGCCCGCCGCCAGCGCGATGGCGAGCAGCACGCCCAGCACCATGGCGAGTGTGTTGGAGCGCTCCTCCGGCTCCTCGTAGTAGCGCGGCTCGGGCTCCGGCGGCGCCGGCTGGGTGTACTGCGGCTGCTCGTAACGGGGTTGCTCGTAGCGCGGGCGTTCCTGTTCAGCAGGGTCGGGGAAGTACTGCTTGGGGCGGGGACGGTGCGGTGGTTCCTCCGGAACGCCAAACTGGCGCGTCTGGTTATCCATGCGGATAGCCTAACGCGCCAGTGACAGCAGGGCGGTATCTAGAGCACCAACCCGAACACGGGGACGGCGAGGAAGTAAGTGGCCAGGGCGATAAGGACCAGCGCGATCGCGTTGAGCCAGATGCCGCCCTTGATCATCTCGCCCATGGTGACGTAGCCCGAGGAGTACGCGATGGCGTTTGGCGGGGTGGCCACCGGGAGCATGAACGCGCAGGTGGCGGACAGCGCCACGGGGATGGCGAGGAGGAGGACGTTCATCTCGCTGGCGTCGGTAAGCCCGATGCCCACTGCCACACCGCCCATGATGGGCAGGAACGTCGCTGCTGTTGCGGTGTTGGAGGTCAGCTCCGTCAGACCGAGCACGAGGGCGGCGATGGCGAAGATGAGCAGGAAGACCGGCAGGACGGCCAGGCCCTTGGCGGCCTCGCCGATCCAGAGCGACAGGCCCGTGGCGGTGAACATGGCGGAGAGCGACAGTCCGCCGCCGAAGAGGAGGAGGACGTCCCACGGCATCTCGTTCGCCGTCTCCCAGTCAAGCAGGCGCTTGCCGTTTTTCTTGCCCGGGATGATGAACATGAGCAGGCCGGCGATGATGCCCACGATGGCATCATCGTACGGGAAGTCCCAGCCGAACTGCTTGATGCCCAGCGGGATGAAGATCCAGGCCAGCGCCGCGAGGAGGAAGATGATGCCCGCGGCAATCTGCGGGAAGGTCCACGGACCGAGCTTGCGGATCTCCGCCTCGATGAGCTCCTTGCCGCCCGGAATGTGGTCAATCTCCGGCTTGAACACGGTGATGAGCACCCACCAAGCGATGAAGGTGAACGCGATGGCCACCGGCATGCCAACCAGCATCCACTGACCGAAGCCGATGGTGATGCCGTGTGCCTCCTTCATGTAGCCCTGCAGCAGCGCGTTCGGCGGGGTGCCGATGAGCGTGCCGAGTGAGCCTATCGACGCCGAGTACGCGATCGCCAGCATCAGCGCGGTCCCGAACTTCTTCTGGTTCTGCATGCCGCCCACGGTGTCCGCGGTGAGCATGAGCACGGAGGTGCCGATGGGCAACATGACCACGGCGGTCGCGGTGTTGGAAACCCACATGGACATGAAGCCCGTGGCGATCATGAAGCCCAGGATGATGCGCTTCGGGCTCGTCCCCACCAGCTTGACCACCACGAGCGCGAGGCGCCGGTGCAGGTTCCAGCGCTGCAGGCCCAGCGCCATGAGGAAGCCGCCCATGAACAGGAAGATGGTGGCGGAGGCGTACGGGGAGGACACCTTGGAAAACTCGGCCACCCCCATCACCGGGAAGATGGCGATGGGCAGCAGCGCGGTCGCGGCCAACGGGATGGCCTCCGTCATCCACCACACCGCCATGAGCACCGTGGTGGCGGCGACGACGCGCATCGCCTGCGCGGTGTACTCCACGTCCGGCTTCGCGCCCGCGGATTGCGACACCGTGTCCGGGGCGCTTGCGGGGAAGATGAACCAGATGAGCGCCGCGAGTGCGACGCCGAGGATCAGGCCGATCAGCTGGCGGCGCCACTCGCCTGGTTCTGGGGCTTTGGCGAGATCGCCATCCGACAGCGCGGATGAGTCATGCACAACGGGGGTAGACATTGCCCCACCTACTTTCCAACGTGTTCAGTACTGTTTCCACAGCATGATTGGTATTCTTTTTCACAATCACCTGTAAAAAAGTTTAGTGCACCGGGTGAAAAACCGGACATTCCTTTGGCATTCCGTAGGGCACTCCCGGGCGCACTACCCCCGTATGTAGGGGAGGCAGTCGCGCACGCGTTGGAACCACCAGTTTTCGCGTTCGCCGCCCGCACGCAGGCCGTGGAGCCGCTCCGGGTCGGGCACGGTGCGGCTGATACGGAGGCGGCCGCAGACAATCTCGCGCGGCGCCGCCACGTCCTCCGCGAACAGGTTTTGGGTGGCCAGGCCCGCCGCGCGTGAGCCCGTGAGCTGCGCGGCGACCAGCCCGGCGTCCATGCCCACCGCGGTGTCCAGCGCGCTGGCCACGGTCACGCCCAGGCCCAGCTCGCGCGAGATCCGCACCAGCGGGCGCACCCCGCCCAGCGGGGCGACCTTGCACACGGCGACGTCCGCCGCGCCCAGCTCGGCGACGCGGTAGGGGTCGCTCGCCTTGCGGATCGACTCGTCCGCGGCGATCGGAGAGGCGACGCGGCGGCGCACCTCCGCGAGCTCCTCGGCGGTGGCGCAGGGCTGCTCCACGTACTCGAGCTCGGCCACGCGCTCGAGCGCGTCGATCGCTTCGCAGGCCTCGTCGACGGTCCAGGCCCGGTTGGCGTCCACGCGCAGGCGCGCGTCGGGGCGGAGGGTGTGGACGCGGGCGAGGCGGGCGGTGTCGTCGGCAAGCGACTGCCCCTTCTCCGCGACCTTGACCTTGAACGTGTTGATCCCCTCCGGGTAACGGTCGAGCACGCGCTCGACCTGGTCGGCGGGCACGGCGGGAACGGTGCCGTTGACCTCGACCTCGCCCTCAGCTGCGGGGAGGCCCTCGAAGGCGGCTTCGATCCCGGCGCGCAGCCACGCTGCGGACTCCTCCGGCCCGTACTCGAGGAAGGGCGCGAACTCGCCCCAGCCAGCGGGCCCGTCAATGAGCAGGGCCTCGCGGGTGGTGATACCGCGGAATCGCACGGCCATGGGCAGCGTCACGACGTGCGCGCGCTGCAGGATCTCGTCGGCGGTGGGCAGCAAACTGTTTTCCCTTCCGTACATCGTCATGTTCTTGCTACTGTAATTTGCCTGCGGGGGCTCACGCGCAGGTAGGTAGGATGCAGTCCCATGAGTTACTCCACCTCCCAGCCGTTCGACCCCACCCAGTGGCGCAGCGTCGAGGGCTTCGACTTCACCGACATCACCTACCACCGCCACGTCGGCGAGTCCCGCGC
This sequence comes from Corynebacterium gottingense, assembly GCF_007559235.1. NCBI lineage: Bacteria > Bacillati > Actinomycetota > Actinomycetes > Mycobacteriales > Corynebacteriaceae > Corynebacterium > Corynebacterium gottingense. The sequence continues at coordinate 13,417 of NZ_VMHH01000018.1, forward strand.
CGACGGAATCGTGCGCATCGCGTTTGACCGCCCGGAAGTGCGCAACGCGTTCCGTCCCCACACGGTTGACGAGCTCTACCAAGCACTCGACCACGCGCGGCGCTCACCTGACGTCGGTGTGGTGCTGCTCACCGGCAACGGCCCCTCCGAAAAGGACGGCGGCTGGGCGTTCTGCTCGGGCGGCGACCAGCGCATCCGCGGCCGCTCCGGATACCAGTACGCCGGCGGCGATACGGCCGAGACCGTCGACACCGCGCGAGTGAAGGCAGAGGGCGGGCGCCTGCACATCCTGGAGGTGCAGCGCCTGATCCGCACGATGCCGAAGGTGGTCATCGCCGTGGTCAACGGTTGGGCTGCCGGCGGCGGGCACTCGCTGCACGTGGTCTGCGACCTGACCATCGCCTCGCGCGAGGAGGCGCGCTTCAAACAGACGGATGCCGACGTCGGCTCCTTCGACGCCGGCTACGGGTCTGCGTATTTGGCCAAGATGGTGGGGCAGAAGTTCGCCCGCGAGATCTTCTTTTTGGGCCGGACCTATTCGGCCGAAGAGATGCAGCGCATGGGCGCGGTGAACATCGTGGCTTCGCACGCCGACTTGGAGGAGGAAGCGATCCAGGCCGCCCGCGAGATCAACGGCAAGTCGCCCACCGCGCAGCGCATGCTGAAGTTCGCGTTCAACCTTACCGACGACGGGCTCATGGGACAGCAGGTCTTCGCCGGCGAGGCGACTCGCCTGGCGTACATGACCGACGAGGCCGTCGAGGGCCGCGACTCCTTCCTGGAGAAGCGCCCGCCGCGTTGGGACGAGTTCCCGTTTTACTACTAGGGGCGCTTTGGTGCTCGTTGCTGGCTAGACGGCGCTGCCGCCCCAGATGACGAGAGGAGGATGACGAGGACGCGGAGAAAAATCAACGAGTTCGTCGCCCCCTTCTCGTCATCCAGCCGAGTCACGCCGAGCGGGATCTGCC
>NZ_VMHH01000019.1:0-13702 GCF_007559235.1 Corynebacterium gottingense
TCGGATCGTATACAGTCTCTCTCGTCGTCTCTTGCACTATCTGCTCGTTCTTATTTTTCTGTGGTCGACCGGCCTCTTCGTCGTTCTTGTCTGGTCCGAGGTGTATAGGAGACAGGGGTGTATAAGAGACAGGCCCCCACCCGCCTAGAACCAGGTCGCGGGCCGGACCTTGTTTGCCATGTCCACCAGGGCGAACCGGTGCCGGGCGTAGGGGGCGACGCGGGCCTGTTCCCGCAGCGTGATCGCCAGGCCACGGCGGAGTCCGCGGAGGCTGAACGTGTACTCGAAGAGCGGCATCGTGGAGTCGGCGCGGCGCAGGTTGTTGGCGCGGAGGTAGGTCAGCGCGGCGCGGAGGACAAACACCTTGATCTGCAGGAAGCGCGGCTCGGTGTTGGGGATCTGGTCCAGGCGGCGGGCGGCGCGGCGGATGCGGGACTCGGTGAGGTCGCGGGAGACGAGGCAGAGGATGGCGGTGAGCTGGGCCATCCGGTTGTGGCGCGACGAGTTGGGCACCTTGTCCAGGGCGGCGACGGCGAGTTCGACCTCGCCCTCGTTCATGAGCTGGCGGGCCAGGCCGAAGGCGGAGGACACCGTGGTCGGGTTGGTCACCCAGACCAGGGCGTAGAGGCGCATGGAGTGGAAGCGCAGCATGGCGGGGTCGTTGGTGATCAGGCCCCACTCCCGGGCCAGGAGGCCGCGGTCGTGGAGGTCCTCGAAGAAGGATTGGTCCACATCGTCGAGTTTGGAGCGGAGGCCGGCGGAGGCGCGCGCGAGGGCGTCGTTAAGCAATGGCTCCTCGTGGAGGCCGAGGTGTTGGAGCATGAGCTCGTTGACGGCGGCGATGGCGAGCTTGGGGGCGGCCTCGCCGGGGAGGAAGGCGAGGACGCGGGCGAAGTCGCGCTGGGCTGCGGCGTAGTCGCCGAGCAGGGTGTTGACCACGCCGAAGTACCAGTAGAAACGCCAGTTGCCGGCGAGGCGGGAGCTCATGCTGGCCAGCCACGTTTGGGCCTGCTGGGTCAGGCCGAGGTCCAACATGGAGCGGACGACGCCGAACGGGATTTCCAGCGACTGCTGGTACTGGTCCGTCTGCATCGCCTGGCGCAGCGTTTCCAGGGTTTCCTGCGGCTCGGTGTAGGAGGAGCCCTGGAGCATGCCGGCGCCGACGTCGTCGCGGTTGATCAGCGGGGTGGGCAGCGCGGAGACGACTTCCTGGGGCGTGATTTCGACGGTGCGGGTGATGCCGTCGATGAGCTGGTCGGTGCGGAAGACCAGGTGCTTCGTGCCGAAGGTGGTACGTTGCGGCGAGAACTGGGATTGCTGGGCGGGGAAGGTGCGGCCGTCGCGAATTGCCAGGATCTCGCGCAGCACGCCGAGCAACTGCGCCTGCAGCTCTTGGACGGAGCTGTAGCGCTTCGCCGGCTCGGGTTCGCAGCAGCGCATGATCACTCGGTAGAGCGAGATGTAGCGGCGGAACAACGGCTCCTCGGTGGGGGTGGGGATGTGGCGCTTGTACACGCCGTCGACCTGCGGCAACTCCACAACCAGCGCGGCGAGCGTGCGCCCGATGGTGTAGATGTCGGAGTGGACGGACGGCCCCTCCGAGGCCACCTCGGGCGCCTGGAAGCCGCGCGTGCCGTAGATGAAGCCGTAGGCGCCGATGCCGGAGACCGCGCCCAGGTCGATGAGCTTGACCTGGTCCTCCGTGACGATGATGTTGTCCGGCTTCAGGTCGTTGTACACCACGCCGCGCGAGTGCAGGTACCCCAGCGCCGGCAGCACCTCGAGCATGTAGCCGATCGCCACGTCGGGCGGCAGCTTGTGGTCGGGCTGCTCGTTGCAGCGCGCGCGGAGCGACGGCCCGCCCACGTACTCCATCACGATGAAACCGCTGGTCACGCGGGGGTCGTCGATGAAGTTGAAGATCTTCACAATCCCCGGGTGCGTGATGTCCGCCAGGAACTCGCGTTCGGCCTCGGCGGCCGCCGCCTCATCAGCGCTTTTCGACGAGTGCAGCCCCTTCAGCACGACCACCCGCTCCGCCACGTTGTGGTCCTGGGCCAGGTAGATCCATCCCATGCCGCCGTGGGCGATCACGCCCATGATCTCGTACTGGCCGGCGACGATGTCGCCCGGGTGCAGGGCCGGGGCGGGGATGCCCTTCTCCACCTCCGCGGTGCGCGGGTCTTTGAGCGCCTTCTGCGGCTCGGTCGGCTCGACCCAGGGCAGCTTCACCATGCCGTCAGCGACGGTGCGGTCGTCGCGCCGGGTGCCGCGCAGCTCGCGGAATGTGTCCAGCGCCAGCTTGCGCGAGCGCGACGAGGTCTCCTCCTTCACCGACCCTTTGCGCAGGTCGTCGAGGTCTTTGAGCAGGCCGGCCATCTCGCCGAGCCCGGAGAAGTCTGCCTCGTCTTCGTCCTCGTCATCGTCGGCGAACGGGTCGAACGCCACGGCCTCGGTGCCGGGGTCGGTGTCGTCGGCGAAGGGGTCGAAGGCGACGGCGTCGGTCGCGGGGCCGGCGTCGGTAGGCGGGGTGTCCTCGGGGTCGCGCTTGGGGGTCGGGTCGCTCACTGTTCCTCCTCTTCGCGGTACATCAGGGGCGGCGGGGTGGGCTCGGCCAGCGAGCGGCCGAGCCAGGTGCGGTGCATGGTGGACCAGGTGCCGTTGGCGCGGATGCGCTCGATGGTGTGGTTCACGGCGCGGACCAGGTCATCGTGGCCCTTCTGCACGCCGACGGCGTAGAGCTGCCGGGCTAGCGACTCCGAGACGATCTCGGCGTGGGGGTCCTGCGCGGCCATGCCGGCGAGGATGGCATCGTCGGCAAGCACTGCGTCCGCCTGGAACTGCTGGGTGGCCATGAGGCAGTCCGACCACGATCGGGTGCGCAGGACCTCGGACTCCGGGGCGACGGTGCGCGCGAGGTTGAGCAGATTGGTGCCGTCGACAATGCAGACGCGCATGCCCGCGAGGTCATCCAGGCTCTCGATGCCGCGGTCGCGCGGGGCGAGCAGGCGCACGTACGAGATCATGTACGGGGTGGAGAAGGAAACCTTTTGCGTGCGTTCCTTGGTGAGGGACATGGTGCGGATCACCACGTCCACCGCACCGGACTGCAGCATCTTCGAGCGCGAGGCGGACTCCACGAAGCGGAAGTCGACTTTCTCCGGGTCGCCGAGGATGTCGGCCGCGATCTCGCGGGCGAGGTCGACCTCGAAGCCTCGCAAGTCGCCTGCCGACGTATCGCGGTAGGACAACAGGTACTGCGATTGGTCAATGCCCACGATGAGGCGGTCGCGGTTGCGGATCTGCTCCAGCGAGCCGCCGATGCCGTCCTCCTCGTCGTGGGGACGCAGCGAGCCCGGCCAGTCGAAGTCCGCGGTGGCGAACTCGCCCTCCGGCGCGATACCAGGCGGGTCCAGGATGGCGCCCGGCGGCAGCGGGAGGCCCTCGTACGTCGGCTCCGGGTCGCTCGGCGGGGTCGGGGAGGGCTTGGGTGCGGGGGTGCAAGCGGAAAGGGCGAGCGCGGCGGCGGTGGCGGCGGCAGTGACGCGGCGGGAAGTGTTCACAGGAATTCTCCGATCCTGCGGCGGATACCAATCCAGATGCAGATCACCGCGAGCAGCGACAGGAGCGCGACCGCGCCCGAGACCAGACGGGTCGCGTCGAGGGATGCGGTGATGTACTCGCGCGTGGACACGCGCGACAGCGTGATCAGGTCCTGTAGGTCCGCGTCCAGTTCGCGGTACGCCGACGCGCCGACGTCGCCGGCCTCCTCGGTCCCCGGCTGCTTGCCGGTGAGGAGGACCACGGCCTCCTGGTACTGGCCGGCGTCGATAGCGGCGAGGAGGGCGTCGTGGTTGGAGGACCACTCGTTGAGGGACTCGTGGGCGGAGGCGATCGTTTCCTCGGCCGCGACCGGGCCGTCCTGCGCTTCCACGTCCCGCGCGTTGCGCAGCGCGGGCGTGTCGCGCGCGTCCAGCGCGTTCTCCGCGGCGCCGAGCGCGTCCTTCACCCGCTGGTGCGTCGAGTCAAAGGAGCGCGAGGACTGTGCCACGGACTGCCGCCGCAGCAGCGCGAACGTTTCGTCGGTGCGGGCCTCTTGGGCGTCGATACGCGCGGCCGTCAGCTGCTCCCACGGCTCTGCCGCCCGCGCGAAGCCGACCACGCCTGCCTGCCACAGCTGCAGGTTGGACACGACCACCCACAGGATCGCCACCACCATGGACGCGGTGGCGACGAGGAAGCCGCGGTTGAGGCGGCGCCGGAACGTGCGCCACAGCCACCACTGCGCCAGGAGCAGGAAGAACAGGGCGGCGAAGAGCCCCGACAACGGCACGAGCTGGGGCGCGGACAGCCGGGCCATCTCGCGGGCGACTTGGCGTTGTGTGAGTTTGTAGAGGCGGTCGGCGTCGCTGAGCATGTGCTCGCGCATGATGCCGGAGGCCTCGGACATGTAGGCGACGCCCACCGGGTTGCCCATCCGTTGGTTCACCAGCGCGCGCTCCATCAGCGCGGAGTAGAGGGGGATCTGGCGCTGGATGGAGGTGACCAGGCGCTCGATCTCCGCGCCGCCCTGCCCGTTCTCCGTCTCCACCGAGCCGCGGAAGACGTCGTTGGAGGCGGAGACCGCGCGGTCCAGCGAGCCCAGGTACAGGTCCATTTCCTCCTGCGTGAGCATGCCCGGCTGGACAAAGCCGGTGGTGGCGACGGTGTCTGCCTGCGACAGCGAGGTGAACAGCAGGTGCGCCGAGTTGCTCATCGGCTCCGTGGCCGTGACCAGGGTGTCCAGCGAGTCCTGCCGCTTGGACATGGAGCTACTCATCGCCGCGCCCGCCGCCAGCAGGGCGAGCGTGAGCACCAGCATCATCGCGATGAGCTTGCCGGGCGTGGTGGCGAGGAAGCTCGCGCCGCGCCGGGCCATGCGCGCCGGGCCCGTGGCGTAGTCGCGCACGATCGCGCCGAACGTGCGGCGGGTGGGGACGCGCTCGAGCTCGTCCAGCCACGCGTCATCAGACGTCGGCGCGGCCCCGTCCTGGGCCGTGCCGGGCAGCTGCACGTTGTGGCTCATTCCCCAAGAATAACGTGTCTGTCTACAGTGGGGGCATGCTTGGCGACGGAAACGGATGGGTCATCGGACCCCACGGTGAAAAGTACTGGGGCAAATTCGGGGCGGCTGGCCTCTTCCTACAGGCAGGCGACGCAATCCTGATGCAGCACCGCGCCGCATGGACCGCGCAGGGCGACACGTGGGGCATCCCCGGCGGCGCGCGCGATTCGCACGAAACCGCCAGCGAGGCCGCGCTGCGCGAAACGGTGGAGGAGTGCGGCATCGACCCGGACCGCGTGCGCCCGCTCGAGGAAGTGATCACGTTTGAGGTCCCCGGCTGGGCGTACACCACCGTCATCGCGCGCACCGACGACGGCGCCCAGCTGCCGGTCACGGCGAATGAGGAGAGCGAGGAGCTGCGCTGGGTTCCGCTGGGCGCGCTCCGCGAGCTGCCCCTCCACCCGGGGTTCGCTGCCGCGCTGGATCGCCTTATCGGGCATACTGAACCGCATGATTAAAGTACAGGGACTGACCAAGCATTACGGTCCGGTCCGGGCCGTCGATGACCTCACCTTCACCGTCAAACCTGGCGTGGTCACCGGCTTTCTCGGCCCAAACGGATCGGGCAAGTCGACGACGATGCGGATGATCCTCGGCCTGGACACGCCGACCGCGGGCAGTGCGCTTATCGACGACACGTTGTACCAGCACCTCCCCAACCCCACCCACCGCGTGGGCGCTTTGCTGGACGCGAAGGGCATCCACCCGAACCGCTCGGCGCGCAACGCGCTGCTCTGGCAGGCGCAGGCGGCGGGGCTGTCGAAGCAGCGCGTCGACGAGGTCCTCGGACTGGTCGGCCTGACCGACGTGGCGGACAAGAAGGTCCGCGGCTTCTCGCTCGGCATGGGCCAGCGCCTGGGCATCGCGGCCGCACTGCTGGGCGACCCCGAGTACCTCATCCTTGACGAGCCGGTCAACGGCCTCGACCCCGAAGGCATCCGCTGGGTCCGCAGCCTGCTGCGCCGGCTTGCCGACGAAGGGCGCACCATCCTCGTGTCCTCGCACATCCTGTCCGAAATGGCGCAGACCGCCGACAACCTGGTGGTCATCGGCCGCGGCCGGCTGGTGGCGGACACGTCGGTGCACGAGTTCATCGCGTCGAACTCCAACGTCACCACCGTCGTGCGCACCGCCACCGTCGCGGACATGAAGGGCCTGAGCGCCGCAATCGGCCAGGCCGGTGCGCGGGTGCAGCGTGGCGCGGATAGTGCGCAGCGCGAAGTGCTGGAAATCCCCGACCTGACCAGCGACGAGGTCGGCCGCATCGCCCACGAGGCGGGCGTGCAGCTGGCGGAGCTGACTGAGCGCCGCGCCTCGCTGGAGGACGCGTACATGCACTCGACCATGGACAAGGCCCAATACGTCGCACCGGAGGGAAATCGTGCTTAATCTGATCAACGCCGAATGGACCAAGCTGCGCACCACCGCGTCGTTCTACGCGTGCACGATCGTGGCGCTCGTGCTCTCGCTGCTCAACGCCGCGCTCACCGGCTGGATCTACAACACGATGTCGTTCCCGAAGCCATTGACGACGGCAGCCGTCATCACCGTCGTACTCTCCATGTACACGCTGGTGCAGACCTCAATGATGGTGACCACGGAATACCGGTTCGGCATGGCCGCCACCAACTTCCGGGTCGCGCCGAAGCGCTGGCAGCTCGCCCTGGCCAAGCTGATTCTTGGCGCGGTGCTCGTCGCCGTGGTGTCGTTGGTGAGCCTCGTCCTCGGCTTCGCGGTGGCGGACCTGGTGGACAACAACCCGGTCGGCTGGGCCAGCAACTCGTTCGTGCACCGGGCGCTGTGGGCTGTCCCGCTTGGCGAGGCACTCCTCGCCGTCCTCGTCCAAGGCGTCGGCTGGCTGCTCCGCAACACTGCAGTCACGGTCTGCGCCGGGCTGCTCATGATGCTGCTTGTGGAGCGAGTCCTGCCCGTCATCCCCAAGATCGGCGAGCACGTCGACCGGTTCCTGCCGTTCAAGGACCTCAACGCGTTCATGCTCAACCAGAAGGCGCCGAACGACGACCCGCTCGTCTCCCTCGGCATCTTCGTCGTCTGGGCCCTCGTCGCGTGGGTGGCCGGCGTGGTGCTGCTGCACAAGCGCGACGCGTAAAAGTTTGGTTTGTGTGCCCCTGGGCAGCCGGTTGCGGCTGGTCGGGGGCTTTTTGGTGGGGTCTTGCGGGGTGGGCGTGAGAGATTTCTGCGCTGCGTGGTTGCGGCGTGGCGTGGCCCCAGGCCAGGGCGGTCTAGATAGGCAAGCTATGGGAAATTTTGCGCATTCTCGTCATCCTGGGCGTGAGTTGCTGCAGCTGAGGTGGCGAATCGGGGGCCGAGTGAGAGATTTCCTGGGACCGAGGCATGGGAGCGGCGTTTCCCAGGTCGCGACGAATTGGGTAGGCGGCGAACCGGAAATTTTACGCATTCTCGTCATCGAGCGCCCCGCCTACTGCAGCGCGGAGGTCAGCTTCATCACGTTGTCCACGTAGCGGCGGTACCAAGGCCGGCGGTTCCATCGCTCCGGGGTGAGTTCGCTGGAGACGGACAAGTAGGTGTCGGCAAGACGGTGCAGGTCGCGGAGGAGGGTGCCCTCGGCGACGAAGAGGCTGGACTCGTAGTTGAGGGAGAAGGAGCGGATGTCCATGTTGGAGGAACCAACGATGGCCACCGGCCGCCCAACCCCAGACCCAACCCCCGGATCCGCCAGCGCGAATTTGGTGTGCAAGACATAAGGGGCGGGGAACTCCCAGATGTGCACGCCGGCGTCGAGAAGCTGCTCGTAGTAGGAGGATTGGGCGTGGTTGACCATGAACTGGTCGGCCTTTTCGCCGACGAGGAGGTCGACGCGGATGCCTCGGTAGCAGGCGGTGGTTACCGCTTCTAGGAGGGATTCGTCGGGGACGAAGTAGGGGGAGCAGAGGATGAGGCGCTCGCTGGCGTGGTGGATGAGGGAGTTGAAGCTGCGCAGGTTGGGCTCGGTCTGGTAGCCGGGGCCGGAGGGGAGGAGCTGCACTAGGTTGACGTCCTCGCCGTGGGGGCTGGGGAGGGCCGCGGCGGTGTGGAGGTCGATGAGCTCGCCGGATTCGGTGTACCAGTCGACGGCGAAGAGCGACTCCATGGAGGTGACGATGGGGCCCTCGAGCTCGATGAAGGTGTCCACCCACTGGCGTCCGGCGCGGCGGTGGTTGGGCATGAGGTAGCCGCGGTCGATGAGGTTGAGGGAGCCGATGAAGCCGACGCGGCCGTCGATGACCACGAGCTTGCGGTGGTTGCGCAGGTCGGGGCGCCGGAAGCGGCCGCGCAGCAGGTTGAGGGGCAGCATGAGGTGCCAGTCGATGCCGGCTTCGGTGAGCCGTCGCTTCAGGGTCCGGAAGCCCGGGTACTTCATGGAGCCGATGTGGTCGAACAGGAGGCGGACGTGGACGCCGCGCTGCACGGCCCGCTCCATCGCCTCAAAGACGGGGCCGGTGGTCTGGTCCCACGCCACGGCGTAGATTTCGACGTCGACGTAGGAGGTGGCGGCGTCGATAAGCGTTGCAAGGCGGCGCATGACTAATTCGTAGTCGGTCCAGGTGCGGCGGACGCGGCTGTATTCGGCGGGAAAGCTGGTGAGCTCGCGGTTGAGCCGGATCATCGACGCCACGTCGGGGGCCAGGCGAGCGTCGGCGGGGTGGTCGGGCGTGCGCGTGTAGATGTCGTTGAGCGCGGCGGTGGCGCGCTGCTGGATGCGGTGGCGGCGGCGCGAGACCAATGTCGAGCCCATCAGCAGGTAGAGGGGCAGGCCGACGATGGGCAACAGGAGGATGAGCAGCAGCCACGCGTTCGCGGACGCCGGGCGCCGGTTCTCCGGCACGATGCCGATCATGACGAACTTGATCGCGTAGTCAATGGTCATGGCAACGAGCTGCCAGACCGATAGGTCGAACGAGAACGTCATCGCACTTGGTCGATGTTCAGGCCGTGGGTGTCGTAATCCACGATCACGGGCGCGTGGTCGGAGGCGCCGGTGCCGCGGCGCTCGTCCACGTCTACCCAGGCGCGGGTCGCCTTCGCCGCGAGCGGCGCGGTGGCCAGCTGGAAGTCAATGAGCATCCCCTCGTTGCGCGGGAAGCGGCCGGACTTGTAGTCCCAGAACGAGTAGAGGTCATCGTGCGTGATCTGGGTCAGCCCCGTCTCCTCCAGCATCTGGAACGCGGCGCGCTCCGGCTCCGTGACGTGCGTTTTGCCGTCGAACCAGTCGATGTCCCACACGTTTTCGTCGCGAGGCGCGATGTTGAAGTCGCCGGTGAGCACCTGCAGGTCGCCGGGCCGCACGGTGTCCTGCAGCGAGTAGAGGAACTGCAGCTTGTAGTCGTAGTGCGGGTCGCCGATCTCGCGGCCGTTTGGCACGTACAGGCTCCACACCTCCACGCCGCCGCAGTCCGCGCCGACGGCCCGCGCCTCCAGCTCCGGCTCGCCCTTCTTTGCAAAGCGGGGCTGCCGTTCGAAGTGGTCGCGCACGTGCTCGAGCCCGACCCGCGAGGCGATCGCCACCCCGTTCCACTGGTTGTGCCCCACGTGCGCGACCTCGTAGCCCGCCGCCTGAAACGCGGAGTAGGGGAACTTGGCGTCCGCCGTCTTCGTCTCCTGCATGGTCAGCACGTCCACGTCCTGCCGCTCGAGGAATGCGGCGATGCGATCGGCGCGCGTCCGCACCGAGTTGACGTTCCAAGTGGCAATTCGCATGCCCACCACCTTAGCGTTTTCGGGGCAGTGCTTATCGACGCCACGTCACCCCCGCCCGACTCACCCCAACAACCGGGCGTACCGGTGCCGGTGGTGCTCCAGGAACCCCAGCTTGTGGTACATCGCCAGCGCAGCCGTGTTGCTCACGCGGGCCTGCAGGTAGGCGCGCTCGGCGCCCTGTTGCGCGCCCCACGCGAGCAGCTGCCGGGTGAGTTGGGTGCCCAGACCCTGGCGGCGGCAGTCCTCGGCAACCTCCACGGCGGAGTAGCCGAGCCAGGTGCGCCCGTCGTCGGACTCCGTAAGCGTCGCGCGGGTGACGGCGACGGTTCGCCCGCCCCGCTCGAGGCGGGTGAAGGCGATGCGGCCCTCGATGTGCGACGCCAGGTCGAGCACCGTGTCCTCCGGCAGCGCGGCGCCCCGGAAGTGGTACATGGCGAGCCAGGCGGCGTCGGGCGTGTCGTCAACGCGGAAGTCAGCGCCCGCAGGCTCGCCGGGGTTGTCCTCGCACGGCGCCGTCATGACCAGGATTTCCTGGCCAAGCTCCCACCGGTCAGGGTGGCCCCCGATGAGGCGCAGCGCCGGTTTGCCGATGCGCTCCGGCACCAGCAGCTGCACCGGCATGTCGCGCTCGGCGTAGAACTCGCGGAGCGCGTCGAGCGGGACCGGCTGCAGGGAGGCGGAGTGACCGATGGGGGCGGCGGAGTTGGATCGCTCGGCGATTTCGGCACCGGAGCGGGCGAGCCAGCCGCTGATAAGCTGCTGCTCTTGGCCCGGAAAGGCGCGCGCGGTGGCGGTTTCGATCGCGCGGATGTCGGAGTTGCGGACGGTGCGCGGCGACAGTTTTTTGATGATGTGCACGTCCCGAATCTCTACCGCGTCCTTGAATGACGGGAAACCGCCGACCTCCTGCGGGCGGATGACCAGCGGGCTGAGGCTGAGGACGTGGCCGATGACGTCGCTGGCCATCTCGCCGCGGCGCTGACGTACGACCACGCGGTCGCCGACGGCCACCTCGTCGGAGCGGAAGATGCGCGACATTACGCCGGACGGCGCACGAGGAACACGCCACCTGCCGTGAGCAGCAGTGCCAGCACGATCAGGTTGAGCATCGGCGTGCCGGTCTCGGCGAGGTCGCCCTCGCGCTCGTCCTCCTCGGTGGTGGTGGAGGAGGAGCGGGTGCTGCTGGTCGTGCGCGTAGTGGTCGACGACTTGGTCGAGGAGCTCGCCGACGTCGTGCGGTTGTGCAGGATCGCGGTCGCCGACGTGCTCTCGGATGTGCTGCTCGAGGAGCTCGTCGTGCTCGATGCGGTCCCCGTGGTCGTCTCTGCCGGCGAGCTGGTGGACGATGAGGTTTCGGTCGCAGTGGTGCTGGTGGTGCTCGACTCGCTGGAGGTGGAGGACGAGGTCGTCTCGTCGTCCTCTTCGTCGCTGTCCGCGAGCACGTTCGCGCGGTACCGCACGTTGGGCTCCTCGGTCGCTTCGGTCGCTTCCGGCTCAGCGCTCACGCTTGTCGACGCTTCCGTCGACCCCGCCACCGCCGTCGGCTCCTCCGCGCGCTTCACCTCGGTGGTGGCGTGGGTGGACTCCGGCGCGCAGTCGAAAGCGATGCGCTTGTCGCCCTGCTCGGAGCGCTCGACCGCGTCCATGGCGGTCGTGCCGAGCAGGCCGCCCAAGCCGGTGTCGCCGGCGATGAGGCCGGGGAGGCAGACCGCTTCGTCGTCGCCGAGCACCTCGGTGCGCAGCTCGCGGACTGTCTGGCGGTCCTCCTTGATAGCGTCCGCCACCTCGGTGAAGGCTTCCTTGTCCTCCTTGCTCAGAGGCGTGCCGGACTCCTCTGCCTCTTGCTCCGCGTCCGCGCGCAGCTCGCGCAGGTCGTCCGAGGCGTCGATGAGGTCGGTGCGCCACTCCTTGAGGGTGGCGCGGTAGGCGTCCTGGGCCTCGACCAGCGCCTCGTCGTCGCCCGACTCCTCGGCGGCGTCGATGTCCTCCTGCTGCGCCTCGAGGGTTTCGGAGTGGGAGTTGTGGGACGCGGTGACGTCGATAAGCAACTGCTCCAGCGGCTCCTCGGCCGATGCGAACGGCGCTGCGGCGAGCACGATCGTGCCTGCGGCGATAGCGGCGGTGGTGCGCATAAGTTCCTTCCCTTGTGGGCTAGTGGCCGAACGGGTCCTCGTCGGTGCCCGGCAGCCAAGTGTTGCCCGGCTCGGTCCAACCATTGGCCTTGATCGCGCGCTTGGCCTCGCGCTTGTAGCGGCCGGTCAGTACATCGGTGTACACCTTACCGTCAAGGTGGCCCACCTCGTGCTGCAAACAGCGAGCGAAGAAACCGGTGCCCTCGATTGCAATCTCGTTGCCGTGCTCGTCCAGGCCCGTGACCTTGGCCCAGTCCGCGCGGCCGGTGGGGAAGCCCTCGCCGGGGACGGAGAGGCAGCCCTCGTCGTCCTCGCCGTCGTCGCGCGGCATGGTCTTGGGGATCTCGCTGGTCTCCAGCACCGGGTTGATCACGGTGCCGCGGCGCATCTCGTCGCCGTCCGGGCAGTGGTACACAAACAGGCGCAGGTCAACGCCCACCTGGTTCGCGGCCAGGCCGACGCCGTGCGCGGCGTCCATCGTCTCGTGCATATCGGCGATGAGCTCCTGCAGCTCCTCCACGGGCTGCTCCACCTTGCGGGTCGGGTTGTGCAGGACAGGGTCGCCGTAAATCACGATGGGTCGAATCGTCATGCCTACTATATTAAGCATGCTCTCGACGCTTTCCGATTCCGACCGCGAACTCCTCGACTTCGAAGCCCACGCGCCCCGCAGCCTGGGTGCGAAGGAGGAAGCGATCCGGCGAGAGCTCGGGCTGAATCCCACCCGGTACTACCAGCGGTTGAACCTGCTGTTGGAGTCGCCGGAGGCGCTTGCGTACGCGCCGCAGCTGGTCCGGCGATTGCGAGCGGTGCGAGAGGCGCGCGAGATTGGGTAGCGTTTGCGCTTGATGACGATCAGCGTTCGGCGTGTCACACGCGCACCTCTACCTCAAGTATGGCTTGAGGGTTTAGAGTGGCGCATGTGAATACTGTGAACCCTGGTGATGGACATCGCGGACGAGATGAGTTCCCGCGTGATCGTGACGACTACCGTGGCGCCCACCGGCGCGCCGACGAGCCGGAAGAATACGGTGACGGCTACGCCGACGACAGGTACTACGACACAGCGTACGAAGACGCAGCTTACGAAGATGCGGAGTACGTAGAGGCGGAGCCGGTCGAGGCCGAGCTGGTTGATGAGGAAGAGGAGCGCCGCGGGGCGCTTGGCGGATCCACCGTGGCCACGGGCGGCGCTGCGGGCGCTGCGGCTGCGGACGCCGCTGGTTCGCGCGACGCCGCGGCAGCGGGGATCCCGAAGCGCGGCCTCGGCATGATCCTGCTTGCAGTCGGCGTGCTGCTCGCACTGTGGGCCGTTTTTGCGCTGAACAAGGGCGACGACTCCCCGAGCAACACCGCTGAAGAGACCCAGAGCAGCCAGGCAAGCGACGCCGCGCAGCCCAACGGCGCGGACGGGAACGGCGCCAACAACGGCGCTAACAATGGCGCGGCAGCACCGGCGCCGGGCCAGGAAAACACGGGCCAGGACGGCGACGCACAGAACCCGGATGCTCAGAACCCTGATGCGCAAAACCCGGACGCCAACACCCCGGACGCGCAGAACCCTGACGCAAACGCCAATGGCGATGCCGGCGAGGCCGCCCCCGCCGCCCCCGCTGCCCCGTCTCTTAAACCAATCTCCGAGCCCACCAAGAAAGAGCTCCAGTGCGATGGGCGCATGCGGGATGACTAAGAAAATTCAGGCTGCAGGTCTGGCACAGACTTCGGTACCTACCAGCGCCATCAACAT